>JARFRM010000273.1 GCA_029287235.1 Thermoanaerobaculales bacterium | reverse complement strand
GGCCTCGTTGCCGGGAGGTGACTGAAGGGCAGGCAGGATGCCCGCCCCACAATAGGACCTTGCGATGGTTGTGGGGGCGGGCTTCCAGCCTGCCCTTCAGAGCCGCACGAGCAGGTAATGCCTCGAACGAGAGTCCTTTGGTGCTCGAGCACGGGGCCCGCAATTCGATAATCGAAATCGAGAATTAAGAACTGCTTCCGACCGGTTCGGCGAGCGATGCCACGAGTTCCGCGAAGAGCGCCATCCTCGCCGGAAGCGCGTCGACGTCGATGCTCTCGATGCGCTGGTGCGAGCCTTCACCCACGGGCCCGAGACCGTCCACCGTTGGTGTGCCCGCATCGGCGGTGATGTTGCCGTCCGAGGACCCGCCCCACCGAACCCACTTGAGCTCGAGGCCGAGATCGGCGCCGATCGCGCGGGCTCGCTCGAAGACCGCAAGGGAGGTGGGGGTCACCTCCATCGGTGGTCGGTTCCAGCGGCCGCTGAGCTCGAGACGGCTGCCCTCGAGGATGGGGCGGAGACCGCGGAGCCCGGTCTCGATCCGGTGCTGTTCATCAGCCGTCCAGGCCCGGACATCGATCCGGAGCTCGGCGTGGTCGGGGACGACGTTGCTGGCGGTGCCCGCCTTGAGCACGTTGGGCCCGATGGTAGTGCCGGCCTCGGAGTCCTGCAGATCGAGCAGTCGCATGACCTGGTGGGCGGCCTCGACAGCGGCGTTGATCCCGAGCTCAGGCTCGACTCCCTGGTGGGCGGAACGACCGCGAATATTCAGCGTGAACTCTCCCGAGCCCTTGCGGCCGAGCTTGATGATCCCGTCGGGTGTCGAGGGCTCGAGCACCAGGGCGAGGTCGTTTTTCCCGGCGGCCTCACGAATGACCTCGGCCGAGGCCGGCGAACCGATTTCCTCGTCGGGATTGATCAAGATGTCGAGGGTCGGATGGTCGGCGCCGGTGCTCTCGAGCCATCTCAGAAGCTCGAGGATGAAGAGCAGCCCGCCCTTCATGTCGTAGATTCCGGGACCGAAGATGTGGCCATCGGTCTTCCGCCACAGCTCGGGCCACGAGCCCACGGCCCACACGGTGTCCAAGTGGCCGAGGAGCATGACGCGGTGGTCCGTCCCCGGTCGCCTGAGGCGGAGGAGTGGGCCGTAACCGGTCAGCTGCCCATGGCTGAGCTCGCCGAAGGAAGAGAGTCGTTCTGAGAGCCACTCGGCCGCTTCCTCCGAGCCCGCAGTATGGCCGGTGGGGGTCTCGATGGCGACCAGGGTGCGGAGCTCGGTGAGGTAGTCGGGCAGTCGACGGCGGAAATGGTCGATGGTGTTCACGACCGACGAGGATACACCAGGACGAGGTGCGCTAGTCTGTTGAGGAGGAAGACCTATGAAGCTCTCGATTCTCATCCCCATGTTCAACGAAGAGGCGACCCTCGAGAAGATCATCGGCAGGGTCTTCGCCGTAGACTACGGTGTGGATGATCTGGAGGTCGTGATCGTCGACGATTGTTCGACGGATACGAGCTTTGATGTCGCGCAGAAAATCAGCAAGAACAACCCTGATGTGACGATTGCTCGGCATGAGAAAAACCAGGGAAAGGGAGCGGCAATCCGAACGGCGATGAAGGCTGCGACCGGTGATGTGATGGTCATTCAGGACGCAGATCTCGAGTACGATCCTGGAGATATCCCATCGCTTGTTTCTTTGATTCAGCGGGACATTGCCGATGTTGTTTTCGGAAGCCGATTCTCGAGTTCCGGGCCGCACCGTGTGCTCTATTACTGGCATCAGATCGGCAATAACTTTCTGACGCTCTTCAGCAACATGATGACCAACATCAACTTGACAGACATGGAGGTCTGTTACAAAGCCTTCCGTCGTGAGGTCGTAAACACCATCGAGATCGAAGAAAATCGATTCGGATTCGAGCCGGAAATGACGGCAAAAGTTGCCAAGGGACAGTGGAGGATTTACGAAGTCCCGATCTCCTACTATGGTCGGACATATGACGAAGGGAAGAAGATCGGTTGGCGAGATGGTGTGAGGGCAATTGTCTGCATTTTGAAGTACAACCTCTTTCGAGGACCGCATCCGGATTCGCCTGCTGGACGACGCAATTTATTATGAATTATGAGTGATGGATTTTGAATTACATGGCACCATCACGGTGATTCATGCTGATTCGAGGGGATGATGTGATGGATTGTTGGGATGGGCATCCTGCCTGCCCTTCAGAGTCGCACGAGCAGGTAGCGTCTCGAACGATAGTCCTTTGGCGCTCGAGCACGGTGGCGGTGATTCAAGTTTCGATACTCATAACTCAACACTAGATGAATTGGCCTCTTTCCTACGACGAGCCCGTCTTTCGGCCTCCTTCGGAGGCGCGATCGCTGATTCTGCAGCTGACGGTGGGGTGCTCCTGGAACAAGTGCACCTACTGCGCCATGTACCGGGGGAAGAACTATCGGGTGCGGTCGGTGGACGAGGTCGTGGCCGAGATCCAGGCCGCCGCAGCGAACGCGGCGGGCGTGCAACGAGTGTTCCTGGCGGATGGTGACGCGCTGGCGGCGCCGATGGAAGCTCTGGAGCCCGTGCTGGTGGAGATCCGGGAGAGGCTCCCGTCGGTGACCCGGGTCGGGATCTATGCTGACTCGAGGTCGATCATTGAAAAGGGTGTGGAGGAGCTGAGCAGACTGGCTGGCCTCGGGCTCGGGATCGTCTACTTCGGACCCGAGACCGGCGATAGGGAGACCCTGAAGGCGATCCGCAAGGGGACCACGGTGGCGCGGCAGATCGAGGCCTGCCGGGTGGTGCGGAAGACGAGCCTCAAGCTCTCGGCGATGGTGTTGCTCGGTCTTGCCGGCACGGATGGGGCCGAGCGCCACGCACGGGCAACCGGGCGGTTCCTGGTCGAGGCCGCGCCGAACTACGCCGCTGCCCTCACCGTGACCCCGGTACCGGGAACGGAGCTCTTCGCCGCGGTGGAGGATGGCAGTTTCGATTTGCCCGATCGGTGGGGCATGCTTCAAGAGCTGGCGTGGATGCTCGAGGAGATGGATGGCTACCGTGGCCTATTCCACGCCAACCACGCCTCGAACTATCTGCCGCTCAAGCTCAGGATGCCGAGGGACAGGGAGCAGGCGCTCGAGACGATTCGGGCGGTCATCGAGGAGAAGGACGAGAGAAGGCTTCAGCCCGAGTGGGCGCGCGGACTCTGAGATCGTCATCCTGAGATCGGGAGATCGCGCCGCAGGCGTGATCACTCGATCTCTTCATGTTCTCTGGGTAGGCGAATCGAGAAGACCGATCCTTGATCGATCTCGCTCTCGACCTCGATGGTGCCGCCGTGGGCCTCGGCGATGCGCTGGCTGATGGCGAGCCCGAGTCCCGAGCCCCGCCGTCTCCGACGCACGGTCTTCTGTTTGAGCTGGACGAACTCCTCGAAGATGCGCCCCACATCCGCCGGGTGAATCCCGACCCCGTTGTCGACGATATCGACGATCACCCAGTCGCGCTCCACTCGGGTCCGTATCGTGATCTGGCCGCCCGGGGGTGTGAACTTGAACGCGTTGTCGATGAGGTTGCGGAGAATCTGGCGGACCCGGTCGGCGTCGGCGCGGATGGCGACGCGCACGGCGGGACGCTCGTGGATGAGCTCGACCTCCGCGGTCTGGGCCAGGGGCAGCATTTCGTGCACGACCTCGTTGAGGAGACTGGCGATATCCACGGTGGAGGTCTCGACGCTCAGGTGACCGCTCCGGAAGCCGATGAGATCCACCAGATCGAGGACCAGACGGCGAAGCTTGAACACACTCTCCTTGGTGATTCTGAGAAAGGAGAGCTGTTCGTCGGAGAGACCCTCGTCGAGATCGGTCGTCAGGATCTCGAGATAGCTCTGAACCACCGTGAGCGGGGTCTTGAGCTCGTGCGCCCAGACCGACACCAGCCGCTCCTGTCGGGTACGGGACTCGTCAAGCTCCCGCCTGAGGTTCGTGCACTCGGTCTTGAGCTCACTCTCGTCCATGGCGTCCATGGTGAGCTTGAGTCGATCGAGGAGGACGAGGGTGGTGGGACCTTCGCGGACATTCCAGTCTTCAGGTCCCAGCACCGTCACAGGGATGGCTCGATCCCCGACCCGGAGCTCGGTCTGCTCCCCTTCGCCGACGAGGGTGCGGCTGATCGGAAGGACCATGAGGTCGTGAGGCGAACACGGGATCAACGCCGCCACCGCTTCATTGGCATGGACGATACGGTCGGCACCGGCGTCGACCACGAGGATCGGCACGTGTGCGTCGTCGATGGAGTAGTCGACGTCGCCGGCGGGAGTTGGGTCTTCTTGGCGTGTTACCATCGCGTCACCATAGGATTATATGGGGTTCCGGTTGTTTTTGGGGAATGGGAGAGGGCTGGGATTGATGCAACGGATGAGCCGGGCGTGACGGTTTCCAAGCCCTCGGCTCGCCGCGGTCCGCTCTCGATGACCGCCGGCACGCCCGCGCTCATGGTCTTTGTGTCGGTGGTACTGATTGTTGCGGTAGCGGCCGACGAACCCCCCAGTCGCCTCGAGGCCGAGTTCTCACCCCACGGTACGCTTCGTTGGGATGTCGGCGCGACCCCGGTTCTGTTGATCGAGCCCCGCCGCGGTGACGGCTGGATCACCGTCTCCCAACGGATGACCGGGTCGTCCGACGCGGTGCCTCAGATCCGGGCGGCCAACCCCGGTCTGCGTCAGATCAGACTCGATCGGCCGGTTGCGGTACCCGTGGAAGTGCTTCATGGTGATCTGCGACTCGCGGTCGTGCGGCGCATCTTCCCGGTGGACCAGCGAACCGAGGAGGGATGGGAGCACGAGGTCCTCGATCCCTTCTCAGACGGTGTCGAGGAGACCTGGGACTGGCTGGCGGTGCTCTTCGCCGGGCGCGCTTCGGCGGCTGATTCCCTGCGCCGGGCAAACCCGGCGGTGGCGGAAACGGGACTGGTGCGTGGGCTCTCGGTGGTGATCCCCGAGTCTCGGCTGCTGCCGGTCTTTCGCGAGATCGCCCCGGCGCCGACGCCGACACCGCGCCCGACCCGGGTCGTCCCGCCCACACCGACACCGGTGGCGTCGCCTGTGGCGGTCGGCAATGGAACCGGTCCTCTCGAGTACGGGAGTGACGGACAGGGCGACTACGCGCTGTACCGGCTGCGCCATGGCGAAGCGCTGTACTCGGCTGTGGTGGTCCGGTTCACCGGCCAGCTCCTCGCCAAGCAGGTCAACGAGACCGCCATGGAGATCGCCCGTCGCTCGGGGATCGAGGACGTCACATCCATCCCCATCGGATATCCGATCAAGATCCCCACCGATCTGCTCTTGCCCCGCTATCTCCCTGCAAATGACGCACGTCGAGTGAGCTGGGAGGCCGAACGGCGCGAGCTCGAGGGCTTTCTCGAGCTCGTCACCGCCACCGATCTCTCCGGGGTCCACGTGGTGCTCGACGCGGGGCACGGTGGAGCCGACAGCGGCGCCGTCCAGGGTGGGGTCTGGGAGGCGACCTACGCTTACGACATCATGTGCCGGATCAAGGCCAACCTCGAGAAGCACACCCGCGCGACGGTGTGGATCACCACCGAGGACACGCGAACCGGTTGCACCACACCACGACGCAACCGGATCGATCAGAATCGCGGCCGGGTGGTCCTCACCCATCCACCGTACGAGATCGGCGACCCCACCCTCGGGGTACACCTGCGTTACTACCTGACAAACGACATCATCCTCAATCGGATCGGTTCAAAGGTCCCGCGGTCGAAGACGGTCTTTCTCTCGGTGCACGCCGACTCGCTCCACCCCAGCGTCCGTGGCGCCATGGTCTACGTGCCGTCGCGTTATCTGCGCCCGACCAAGCCCTACACCGTCGGCCGACGGGACATCAAGGAGTTCGCCGAGTTCCGTTCCCACCCGACGATCAGGCTCGGGACGGATTTCAAGGCGCGCGTCGAGGCATCATCCCGCCATCTCGCGGGAAGCATCGTCGAGAGCCTCGATCGCAATGAGATCGCGGTCCATCCGAACGAGCCGGTGCGCGATCGAGTGCTCCGCGGACGGGGGAGGCCGTGGGTCCCGGCGGTGTTGCGCTACACCGCAGCGGGCAACGCGGTCCTGGTCGAGGTCTGCAACCTCGGCAATGCCGAAGACCGTGAGCTCATCCTGCAGCACAAATGGCGCGAGGACTTCGCCCGCGCGGTGGTCGAAGGGCTCGCGGCAGCGTATGACGAGTGATTGACGGAACGCGTATTCGTCCAGACACGCGGCGAGGTGCGATGGCCACACTTTCCGCATCGGGGCCATCCGCACCCCTCCTGACCTCAACGAGGTAGCGTCTTAACGCCTCCTGGTCCGAAAACATTGCCTGGAATGCGGTCGCCGTCGTCGGAAACGAGCGCGTTGGTGATCCGCAACCGGATTTTCCCGGAATTGACCCTTCTCTTTCATGCTCGGACTTGACGCGGGCACCCTCTGTGACCCACATTGTTAGGACCAACTCGATGTCGAACCTCGGAAAGGGGGGTGCCATGCGCTCGTTTTTGTTGCTGACCGAAACCGGACCGGTGCTGCTTTTAACCAGGTGCACCTCGATCACCGAGGCGCGATTGGTCGAACACCTCAGCGGTAGGGGTATCGAGAAGTTCATCGCCTTCGAGGTGCCCGTGAGCAAGGTGCACAGGCTCTACGGCGTCCCGTTCGAGGTGGTCGCCGCCGACATCGACCACGGCCGCGACATGCGAATCCTCGACTACAACGGCCGGCACATCTTCGAGAACTTCAGCTTCGAAGAGCTCGGAGCGCCGACCCCGGTGGAGCACTGATTCGACTTTCTCGTGAGACTGGATCGCATATAATGGTCGGGACTCTCTTGGAGGACCGACAATGAAGGCATACATCATTTTCTCCGGCACCGGGCCGATTCTGATTCTGACGACCTACTCCGAGCTGGAGACCCCACCGCTGGTCGAGAAGCTCAAACACAAGGGGATCGTCAAGTTCATCGCGTACGAGGTGCCGGTGGAGACGGTGCGGCGGATCTACGGGGTGCCCTTCGAGGTCATCGCCACCGATCTCGAGAGCTCCGAGGATCTGCGGGTGCTCGATTTCAACGGCCACCACATTTTCAGCCGCTTCTCACTCTCCGATCTGGGTGAACCGATCAAGTATGGAGACTAGAGATAGTGCCAGTAGTTGATCCCACACTCCTCGAAGAGGGCCGGAAGGCGATGGATCGGCAGGCCGATGACCGTTTGCGGTGAGCCGGTGATCGATTCGACGAGCAGTCCGCCCGCGCCCTGCACGGCGTAGGCGCCCGCCTTGTCCATGGGCTCGGCAGTGGCGACGTACCAGTTGATGGTGTTCTCGTCCAGGGATCGGATTCGGACGTCGGCGGTGTCGAGCAGGCTCCGACATCGCCCATCGGCCACGAGCGCCACCGCGGTGTGGACCCGGTGGGTGCGACCCGAAAGAAGCCGCAGCATGGCGCGGGCCTCGGAGGTTGAGAACGGTTTGCCGAAGATCCTGCCGTCGATCTCCACCACCGTGTCCGATGCGAGGACGGGTGTTCTCCGGTGTTCGGCTGCGACCAGCTCGGCCTTGGCGCGAGCGGCGCGGACGGCGAACGCCGTCGGTGCTTCGTCCGGCTCAGGTGTTTCCTCTTCGGCGGCCGGCCGAACCTCGAAACGTAGACCGAGGAGCTCGAGGAGCTCGCGCCGCCGGGGTGATCCACTGGCGAGAATGATCAATGGACGGGTGTTTGAGATCTTCACTGCAGCCATCCATTATAAACGCTGACCACAGATCGGCGAATCATGAATTGTGAGCTCATCCTTCGTTATCCGCCGCGGTCGCCGCGGCGACATACTTCGCCATGTCGGCCGGGAGCGGGGCGTTGATCCGAAGGCGTCGGCCGTCCTTCGGGTGGGGAAGAGCGAGGTGTGACGCATGGAGGAGGGGGCGAGCGGTCTCACCGGCCCGCCGCGAGCCGTAAAGTCGGTCGCCCAGTACCGGGTGACCCCACGCCGCGAGATGAACCCGGACCTGGTGGGTCCTGCCGGTCAACAACCGGCACTCGACGACGGCGAGACCGCCATCGAGACGGTCGATGACACGGACCTCGGTCTTGGCCTCACGCCCGTTCTCGGAGACGCGGAATCGCCAGTCGTGGTCGGGGTCGCGGCCGATAGGCTGATCGATGAGGCAGTTGATCTCGGGGATGCCTTCAATCACCGCGAGATAGCGGCGCTCGACGGCGCCGTCAGCCCAGGCACGGACGATCGGGGTCTGGGCCTGCGGGTTGCGCGCGAAGAGCGTGACCCCGGAGGTCAGCCGGTCGAGGCGGTGAACCATCCGAAGATAGGGTCGCGATCCTGTGTCGAGAGCAAGGCGGAGGGTGGTGAGTTGGTCAAGCGCGAGCTCGGTGGTCGACCTGGAGCTTGGTTGAGAGAGGATCCCGGCCGGTTTGGCCACCGCCGCCAACCAACCGTCCTCGTGGAGGATCGGGAGCTCGGTGAGCTCGGGCCGAGACGGCACCTCGAGCTCGGTCGCGGGCCGGAGCAGATCGATCACATCGCCCCACTCGAGTTGGCGGCCGAGGACCCGGGTCGGTCGGCTGTTTCGGGCGACCGCGCCTTCCGAGATCATCTTCCGGGCCGCGCGACGGGAGAGCGCCGTGGCGGCGGCCAGAAACTGATCGAGGCGCAGGCCGTCGTGCTCGGGCATCACGAGCAGGCGGGTTCCTTCGGGGGTGTCGGTCATGGGCTCATCAACCCGGTGTCACCCTGAGCGAACGAGTCCGACGAGTGAAAGAAAAGGTTCTCCAACGGTAGTGTGATCGCCGATATTTCCAGCCTCGATCCGAAGTTCGGGGGATTTTCCGACTCGCTGTGCCCGTTCAGAACGACAGGGTTTTCCGGGTGGCGGTCATCCCATTCTCGGGCGGTCTGAAGGGGTCCGAGAGGCCCTGAGTGGCGGCGCTCGAGAACCGTCGGCATCGAGAGTCAATCGGCCCGCATCGGCAAGATACACCGCACCACAGTCCCGGCACCCTCGAGGGACTCGATCTCGATGCGGCCGCGGAGGGATCGGGCGAACTTGTCTGCGATGGCGAGTCCGAGTCCGGGTCGGCCGCAGTGTTGTGGGAAGAACGGGAGCGTCGCGCGCTCGAGGATCTCGGGTGAAATCCCGGTGCCCCGGTCGCTCACCGTGAAGACCATTTTCCCGTCAGAGGCGACGCTCGCAGCGAGCAGGATCTCGTGCGGCGGATCGGTGTGCTGGACGGCGTTGTCGAGGATCCTCTCGAGAATGACGACGAGGGTGTTGCGGTTCCAACGGCCGCTGAGTTCCTCATCAACCCCGACGAGGGTGACCTCCGCGGGATCCTGGCGATCACCGTTGCCGTAGCGGGTCGCCAGAGAGTTGAGGACCTCGGCCACCGAGACGTCCTCGAAGGAGGCGCGGATGGGCCGGCCGAAAAGGAGCATTTCGTCGATGCTCGTGGACAGGCGTTGAAGTTGACCGTGGAGAGATTCCACCGTCTTGAGAACCGCCTGGGGGTCCTTGGCCCTGAGCTGAAGAGACTCGGTCTGGACGGTGGCGGCGAAGATGGGATTGCGCAGCGCATGGGCGATCTGGTTGACCAACCACTCGCGGTCGACGGCAGAATCGTCTTGGGTGTCGGCCATCTCTTCTTGACTCCTCGTCCGGGCTACAGCTCCGGTGCGGTCTGGCTGGTGGCCGGAAGGGCGCGAGTGCGAGCCCATGAACGGATCTGTTTGAGCTGCTCATCCATGGTGCGCGACAACGGAATGGTCTTGCCGAACGCGGCCAGCAGATCGTTCTGGCTGGCCTGCTTGTTGTTGGCGTGGGCCGTGATGCGGGCCGAGGCGACGGCCTGTTCGATCTCGGCGCCGTTCCACGCCCGGGTCGCCGACGACAGAAGGATGAGGTCGTAGGCCGACGAGTCGATCTCGTTGCGATCCATGTGAATGGCGAGAATCTCCTTGCGTTCCTCCTCGTTGGGAAGATCGACGAAGAAGACCTGATCGAATCTTCCCTTACGGAGGATTTCCGCCGGCAGCAGGTGGATACGGTTGGCGGTGGCGGCGACGAAGACGTCGGCACGGTGCTCCTGCATCCAGGTCAGGAATGTGGAGAAGATCCGGGTGTTCGATCCCGTCTGCCCATCGGAGTAGCCGGCGATGCCCATCTCGATCTCGTCGATCCAGAGCACGGCGGGCGCCACCGCCTCCACCGCCTCGAGGGCTCGGTGGAAGACCCACTCCGCCGATCCGTGGACTCCCGCGAACACGAGATTCATGTCGAGGCGGAAGAGCGGCAGCGACCACTCCCGCGCAATGATCTTGACAGCGAGACTCTTGCCGCAGCCGGAAATGCCCATGAGCAGGACGCCGCGTGGCGTCGGCATGTTCCTCTTGCGAGCCTCCGGGAGGAAGAGACTGCTGCGTTCGCGGACCCACTCCTTGAGCTGGTCGAGCCCGCCGAGCTTTGCGATGGCCTCGTCCGGCGGGACGAACTCGAGGATTCC
This sequence comes from Thermoanaerobaculales bacterium, assembly GCA_029287235.1. Classification (GTDB taxonomy): domain Bacteria; phylum Acidobacteriota; class Thermoanaerobaculia; order Thermoanaerobaculales; family Sulfomarinibacteraceae; genus JAHECW01. The sequence goes on along the minus strand of JARFRM010000273.1, from coordinate 7,849 downwards.
TTCTTTGCGCGACACCTGCTCCTTCTCGGCCAACACCTCGGTGAAAAAATCCTCGGTGAGGGTCTTGTGCTTGTCGAGGAGTCGGCGGAGAAGGTGCTCGCCCTCGGTGAGGGACATTCCCTTGAGCGAGGAAACCAGCCGCTCGGTGTCACCGAGCTCCTGACCCCGTGCATTGAAGGTGGTTTTCACCAGGTGTTCGATCTCGGAGTCGTCGGGGAAGAGTGAGATGACGACGTAGCTGAGCTGTTTGAGGGCGTCGGGAAGCTCTGCGTCCTGCTTGAGCATGAAGAGAAAACGGCCGGTGCCGCGGATCTTCATTGCGGTGTCGCGCAGCCGGCGAAGGAGTCTGCGGTCGTCGAGGAACTCACCCACGTCCTTGAAGAGGTAGAGACCTCGCGGGGCCTCGTCTCCGACCCACTTGAGGGCATCCATGGGGTCGTCCATCCCCTCGGGTCCGACCGACAGAAAGCCGTCGACGCAGTTCCAGACGGCAAGCGGCAACGGATTGGGCTTGGCTGCATTTCCAAAGCGCTCGAGGAGTTGCTCCTGGCGCTCCTCCTCCATGCTCACCAGGATCGTCAGCGGATACGCCGAGGCGAGGGCGGTTCGCACCTGTTCGTGGGTAGAACGCATGGGAGCATTGTACCTGCTCGTGCGATCCGCTCAGTTCGATTCTTCGGCCCGGGCGCGTTGTGCCGGAACCGAAAAATCGGAGATGATGATCAAAACCGAGACTGGGTGGTAGACTCGCGGTCAACGGTCATGGATGATTTGTTGCTCTCCGTTGTGATCCCCACGCGTGACACTCGAGTGCTGACGCTTGGGTGTTTGGAGTCGTTGAGGGGCGGAGGTGAAACGCCGGTGGATGTCATCGTCGTCGATGATGCCTCCTCGGACGGGACCGCCGAGGCCGTTCGCACTTCAAATCCCGAGGCGACGGTCGTCGAGACGGGGCGCAACGTCGGGTTCAGCCGAGCGGTGAACCTGGGCGTGAAGCGGACCGTGGGCGATGTCATCCTGGTGCTCAACAGCGACACCGAGATCCTCGAGGGCGCGCTGTCAGCCCTGATGGGAGCCTTTGCAGACGACTGGGCCCTGGGGATCGGTGGGGCCGAGCTGCTGGACCCCGATGGCTCGCCGCAGTGGCGGGCCGGTCGATGGCCGACGCCGTTCTGGCTCCTGGCCCAGTCCTCGGGTCTCGGGTCGATTGCGAACCGGCTCCCGGGGCGCCACCGGGTGGGATCGTCGGGCGCCACCAGGAGCGGCGCCGTCGACTGGGTGAGCGGTGCGGCCATGGCCGTTCGGCGCGAGGTTTGGGAGACTTCAGGCCCATTTGACGTCGACTACCACTTCTACTGCCAGGATCTCGATCTCTGCGCTTCTGCGCGAAACGCGGGGTGGTCGGTGGCGGTCATCCCCGGATTCGGCGTGCTCCACCACCACGGTGCGACCATCTCGGAGGCGGAGGGGGCCTCGGGTACCTTCCACCCGGCGCATCTGTGGGCCGATCTGGTGCGCTTCACCGAGAAGCACCAGGGGCCCGAGGCGGCGCGACGAGCTGTCGCGGCGCTGAAGGCGGGCGCGAAACTGCGACTGGCCGGACGATCCGTCGGCCGCGTTTTTTCCCGAGATCGGGACGCGTGGGACCGGGGAAGCGATGGGTTTCGTCGTGGTTTGGATGCCCTCGAGTAGGGTGGGCGGTCAACGAGCGGATATCGTCCAGCGATAGACCCTCTCGAGGTGTTCGGCCACGCCCGCGGGGTCGTGCCGCTCGGCGAGCGCCTGTCGGCCTCCGGTCACGACTTTCTCCCACAGGCCGTCCTCTTCGACCAGCCGTGCGAGTGCTGCGGAGTAGCCCGGTGCGTCGTCGGCAACGACCACATCGACGCCGTTCTCGGCATCGAGAATCTCGGAGGTGTGCCGGTCGACGAGCAGCGGGAGCCCCCGTGCCCATGCCTCGAGAGCCTTCATGGGGACTCCGGTGGGGTGGCGTTCGGGAACCAGGGCCACCGCGCCACGAGGGAAGGCTGTCCGACTGTCTCCGGGTGGCGGGTGACCGACCACGCCCTCGAGGCCATCGAGGTGGTGGCCGCCGCCGAAGACGTTCAGCGTCGCCCCGGGCAGCCGGCGTCGGACCGCGGGCCAGATCTCGTTCGCGAGGTGCTCGACGGCGTCTCGGCTCGGCGCCCAGCTCGCGTTCGCCAGAGTCACCACCGCCGGTTCGCCGTCGAGGGGGTCCCCGCCGGCCGGGAGTTCCGCGGCAAACGGTGCGCGGACGGTGTGGACCACGGCGCCGGGAACCAGCTCGGACAGGGTGCGGCGGTCGAACTCGGTGAGCGCTACCGTGCAGTCGGCCTCTTCCAGCGCCCGAACCTCCCACGAGGACATCCGGCGGGCCTCAAATGCAACAAGCGAGCGCGTCGCCGGGCCCCGGTGGTGGGCCGTGAAGTCCCAGAGCAGGCTTTCCACGTTGTGGGCACGGTGGACCACGGGGATTCCGCGTTGACGAGCAGCGTCGATCTGGGAAAGGGCATGCAGCTGTTCCGCATGGACCACGTCGAAGTCGCCCGAGCTCAATACTTTCGCCACCGCTTGCGCCATCCTCGGCGACGCGTGGCGGGCGATCGTGACGGGAATGCCCCGGCGCAGCCCGATCACGGCGCTGACCAACGCCGAGCGAGGCTCGGCCGCGATCAGGTGGGGGGTGCAGATCTCCACCAGGGCGGCGACGGATTTGCGGCGGTCGTCATCGGTTCCTGAAAACGGCGCCACCAGCTCGATGTGGTGTCCCGCCGCCGCCAACGCCTGCAGGGTGTTGAGCAATACGAGGCGTCCGCCGTCCACCGCGGGCCAGGGTGGCTTGGTCGCCACGACGAGAATGCGAAGCGGAGGCATCACACTGATCTTAGTGAGGATTTGTGATTTATGAATGATGAATCATGAATTATGAACGAAAAGCTCAGATCACAGCCCCTTGCAGGAAGGTCCCTCTACTGTACCAATCGACCCTTCGGCAATCGTGGAGGGAGGGAATTAGGCCGTGCCTACGGTACTTTCTTACAGGATTCGTAGGGGCGGTTTTTATACCCGCCTGATCCTGACCACGAATTCTGCAGGAGGCTCATCAGTAAGAACCGAGCCCGCTACAATGTCCCCATGGCCTCCGAAAGTCGTCTGCTGTGGATCATTTTTGCAGTCTTGGTTGCGCTGATCGTGGTGCCGATGGCGGTGTGGCGGGTCGGTGAGGCGCGTCGACCGATCCTGGAAGAGGTGCTCATCGTCACCGCCACCGACGACGACCCGGTCTTTCGCCCCGGTCGGCGGCGGGTTCCTCCCGACACCGGACTTCAGATTGCGGCCGCGGTGCGAATCCGGCAGGCCGGTGGTTCCGACCTCTGGCTCGCGCCGGTGGAGAATCTCGAGATCGACGGCGTTTCGCTGGATCACGTCAACGGCCGGGAGTGGCCCGAGGAGGACCGCGTGCTCCGGGTCTTCTGGTTCACCGTGGAGGGGTCGTACCTGGGTGGGGATCTGACCGCCGACAACGCCGAGAAACTGCTCGGTCTGCGCACCTACCTCGCTCCGGAAATGGGCCGCGATCTGCTCGCGAAGGCGGTGCCGGAGCAGCACAACGACGACCAGATCAATCTCGGTGACTGGGCCCTGCCGGTGGCGGGAGGCACCATCAGGCTCTACGCCAAGGTGGAGGTGGCCGAGAAGGTCGACGCCCTCGCATCCGAACAGGCGGTGACCAGCCACGGGCTCGATGCGGTGGACGACGAGGATTTCGCCACGATATTCATCGCGGCGGGCTTCCCCGATCCGATCTTCCCGGCGCTCGGCGAGCTGTTCCGCCTGCCGGGCTTTCAACCACCGCCGGCGTCCACGGACTCATCAAACCCCACCGCCATCGGTGCGCGCGGCCTCTCCTTCGTGGAGCTGGTGGAGCAGCGCTTCGCGACGTCGTCTCTGACCTTTGCATCGATGGCCCTGACCGGCGGTCTCGGGATGGACCGTGACGCCTTGGCGCCCCTCGGCCGGCTCGTCCTCAACGCCGATCAGCCGCTGCGCGAGGGCCGGCCCCTTTCGTGGGACGCCGAGGTGGCGCCGGGCGATCTCATCGAGGATCGCGGTCAGTTCATCGTGTTGCTCGCCGACGACGGCGACGGCGTCCTCGGGCTGACCGACCGGGTGACCGTGTGCTGGCGGCGACCGCCGGTGGTGACCACCCTCGATCAGGCGATCCGCGACGATGCGGTCGAAGCCGAGCTCCTTCGCCATGGAAGCTGAGGCTCTGCTGAAGGTCCACGGCCTCGAGGTCGCCTTTCCCGATCGCCGCGGCGGACAGCGGGTTGTGGTCGACAACGTCTCTCTCGAAGTGGGTGTCGGCGAACGGGTCGGGTTGGTGGGTGAGTCGGGCGGCGGCAAGAGCCTGACGGCGCTGGCGATCCTCGGACTGGTTCCCGAACCCGGTGAGATTCGTTCGGGTCGGGTGACCATCGGCGGTATCGACACCAAAGAGGTCCCGGACTGCCGCGGTGGGGTGGTGGGTCTGGTTCTGCAGGAGGCGGGTTCTGGTCTCAACCCGGTCTACAGCGTCGGTTTCCAGTTGGTGGAGACCATCGAGGCGCACGGGATCGCTCGTGGCGAGGAGGCCCGCCGAAGGGCTCTCGCCCTGTTGACCGAGGTCGCCATCGACAATCCGGGGCCGATCCTGGCGGCCTATCCGCACCAGCTTTCCGGCGGTCAGGCCCAGCGGGTCATGATCGCCCTGGCCCTCGCCGGCGATCCGAGGATGATTGTGGCCGATGAACCCACCACCGCCCTGGATATGCTCACCCAGGCGCAAATCCTCGAACTCCTCGTGCGGATAACCGATGAACGGGGGTTGGGCCTGCTTCTGGTGAGCCATGATCTGGCGGTGATCGGGGAGCTCGTCCACCGCGTCGTGGTGATGCACGGAGGACGTATCGTCGAGGAGGGAGCGACCTCTGAGATTCTGCGGCAACCGAATCACCCGGTCACCCGGCGACTGGTGGAGGCCGCAATGAGGGTTCGAGGTGGCCGGTCCGAGGCGGGTGGAGGTGCGGTTTGACCGCGACGCCTCTGCTCGAAGCACGGGGGTTGCGTTGCAGCTACCGGGCGCGGGGTCTTCGGGGCCTGGGCGACCGGGTGATGGCGGTTGACGGCGTCGATCTCGCGGTCGCCGAGGGTGAGGCTCTCGCCGTGGTCGGAGGGTCGGGCGCGGGGAAATCGACTCTGGTTCGGTTGCTGCTGGCCCTCGAGCGTCCCGATCACGGCGCCGTGTGGTTTGACGGCCGCGAGATCAGCGCCATGCCCGAGTCCGCGATCCGGCCGCTTCGGCGCCGGTTTCAGCCCGTCTTCCAGGACCCGCTGGCGGCGCTCGACCCGCGGATGCGGATCGGCGATGCGGTCGCCGAGCCCTTGGCGGCCATGGGCATCGGCGACCCGACTCAGCGCCGCGAGCGGGTGGCGGAGCTCATCGGGAAGGTCGGCCTGCCCGCCGGCATCCAACGAAGCTTCCCTTCGGCACTTTCGGGTGGGGAGAGGCAACGGGTGGCCATCGCCCGAGCTCTGGCACCCGAGCCCGAGCTCCTCGTGCTTGACGAACCCGTCTCGTCCCTCGACGCGACCGTGGCGCTCCATGTCATCGATTTGCTGGCGGAGCTGCGGACCCGACTCGGGCTCACCCTGGTGCTGGTCACCCACGATGTCCACATCGTGCGTGAAATCTGTGATCGCGTCGTGGTGATGCGGGATGGACGAATCGTCGAAGAGGGCAGGGTCCTGCGGGTCTTCGATGATCCTGAACATGAATACACGAGGCAGCTCCTCGAGGCGGTCCCGACGCTGACGAATAACTCCTAATTCAGAATTTACGATGGTAGACTTCGGCCATGCAGTCGACACCCTTCCCGGTTCTGGTCAATGCCGCTGATGAGAAGCTCAGCGCGATCAAAGAGATCCGAGAACTCGCGCAGCACCGGAACCTGTTGTGGAACCTGGTTCGCCGTGATCTGACGGTTCGCTACAAGCGGTCGGTGATCGGCTTTTTCTGGACCATGCTCAATCCTCTTCTGCTGATGATCATCCTGACCGTGGTGTTCTCGACGCTCTTCCGCTTCGAAGGCATCGAGAACTATCCGACCTATTTTCTCTCCAGCTATCTCGTCTTCGGTTTCTTTTCCCAGACCACCAACCAGAGCATGGCGTCTCTGGCCTGGAACGGGGCGCTCATGAAGAGGGTTCGGGTGCCCAAGTCGATCTTCGCGGTGTCGACAACCCTGTCCGGGCTCGTCAACCTCGCTCTGGCGTACATCCCGCTCTTCATCATCATGATTGCGACGGGCGCCCCGATCTGCGCCACGGTCCTGTATCTGCCCATCGCTTTTCTGCTGATCGGTATGTTCACGCTCGGGGTGTCGCTCCTGCTGTCCGCTGTCGCGGTCTACTTCGAGGATGTCCAGCACATGTACCAGGTCGCCACCGTAGGGCTGATGTACATGACCCCCATCATCTATCCGATCGGCATCGTGCCGATTAAATGGCTGTGGGTGATTCGGGCGAACCCGCTCACCCACCTGTTCAAGCTCGCCCGCGACCCGGTGTACGGATGCACCCTCCCAGGCCAACACGTGATTGTCGCCTCGATGGCTGCGGCGATTATCGCCCTGGTGGTCGGCTGGGTCGTTTTTCACCGGCTTGCACGCGGTTTCTACCTCCACCTGTGAATCGATGATGAATCAACCAACCGTCGAGTTTCACGATGTCTCCCTCCGGTACAGGATCATGGCCGAAAAAGGGATCACCTCTCTCAAAGAGATGGCGATCAGGTGGATGGTCTCCCGGATCCGCTACCAGGAGCTGGTCGCCCTTTCGGAGGTGACTTTCTCCGTCTCGAGCGGTCATGCCCTTGGAATCATCGGTCACAACGGCGCCGGCAAGTCGACCCTGCTGCGGGTGGCGGCGGGGATCCTCCGCCCGACCGCGGGAACCGCCATCGTCCGAGGCCGCCAGGCGCCGGTCATCGAGCTCGGGCTTGGTTTCGAGGCCGAGCTCTCGGGCCGCGAGAACATCTTCTTCAACGGCGCGCTCCTCGGACGCTCGCCGCTCGAGATGGCCGAAAGACTCGACGAGATCGTGGCTTTCGCGGATCTGGCCGAGTTCATCGATCAACCCATCCGAACCTACTCGACCGGGATGGTGGCCCGCCTCGCCTTCGCCGTCGCCACTACGGTCAATGCGCAGATTCTCCTCCTCGATGAGGTGCTGTCGGTGGGAGATGCGAGCTTCCGAATGAAGTGTCAGCGGCGGCTCCAGGAGTTTCGAGAAACCGATGTCACGATTCTTCTCGTCTCACACGATCTCGATGCGGTGAGCGAGATGTGCGATCTTGCGCTCTGGCTCGATCGCGGGCAGATGCGGAGTTTCGGTCCGGCCGCCGATGTCGTCGCCGAATACAAGGCTTCCGTGGGCGGGGGGCAGGCGGTGGGTGGCGCCATCGAAACTGCCGTGGCGCCGGGTTAAAAACATGCCCCGGGTCCTATCGGTGGTCATCCCGACCAGGAACCGGCAGAAAATTCTCATGACCACCCTCAGGGCCCTTGCGGTTCAGCGTGGGCTGGAAGGCGGATTCGAGGTCATCGTCGCCGACGACGGGTCCGTGGACGGCAGCATTGAGTTGCTCCGCGGGTCGGTCTTCGAAGCCTTCGACCTTCGGGTGCTGGCGCTCGATGCGGGTGGCCCCGCCCGGGCCCGGAATCGGGCCATCGCCGAGGCGTCGGCCGACCGGGTGTTGGTGCTCGGCGACGACACGGTGCCGACACCC
>JARFRM010000222.1 GCA_029287235.1 Thermoanaerobaculales bacterium | reverse complement strand
GTGCCGGCCGGTGATGGAGCCTTTGGTATGCACGCAGAAAGTATAGCCGCACGCCGGCACAGCGGGAGCTGACGACCCGAGGCGTGAACACTCTCTTCCTGCCGAATCCCGCTGATTGACTACGGAGCCATCAGCACCCTGGCCATCAGATCGACCGCCCAGTCGATCTCATCACGGGTGATGGTCAGCGGAGGGGCCACCCGGATCACGGTCTCGTGGGTCTCTTTACACAGCAGTCCGTCACGCTGGAGGGCCTCGCAGAATCGGCGCGCCCCACCGGCGGCCTCATTGAGCACGATCCCGATCCACAGTCCCTTGCCTCTGATGAGTTCGACGTGGGGAGAAGAGATCGCGCGGAGCCGTTTCATGAAGTAGTCCCCGAGCTCTGCAGAGCGCTCAACCATGCCCTCTTCGACAAGGACCCGGAGAGCCTCACGCGCAACCGCAGCTCCGAGAGGGTTTCCGCCAAAGGTCGAACCGTGCTCTCCGGGCTTGAACACTCCCATGACCTCATCGTCGGCGAGAATGGCCGACACCGGGTACATTCCCCCTGACAGCGCCTTGCCGATAATCACGATGTCGGGGCGAACATTCTCATGCTCGAAGGCGAAGAGACGGCCGGTTCGACCCAGACCCGACTGGATTTCGTCGCACACCAGCAGGCTGTTGTGCTCGGTCGTGAGCTCGCGAAGACCGGCGAGGAATCCCTCGGGCGGCGCGACGATTCCGGCCTCGCCCTGGATGGGCTCGACCAGCACGGCGCAGACGTTCGGGTTCATGGCCAGCTTGACCGCGTCGAGGTCACCGTAGGGCAGGATTCGGAAGCCCGGTGTGAACGGCCCGAAGCCGAACCGGTAGTCCTCGTCGGATGAGAAGCTGACGATGGTGGTTGTCCGGCCGTGGAAGTTGCCCGCGAAGACGATGATCTCGGCCTGGTTGTCGGCGATGCCCTTGACGGTGTAGCCCCACTTCCGCGCGGCCTTGACGGCAGTCTCCACCGCCTCGGCACCTGTGTTCATGGGCAGCATACGGGCATAACCGGCAAGCTCGCAGACTTCCTTGCAGAACGGCCCGAGTTGATCGTTACGGAACGCGCGTGACGTCAGCGCGACGCGGCACATCTGTTCGGCCATCACCTTGACGAGTCGGGGGTGGCAATGACCCTGATTGACCGCCGAGTAGGCGGCCAGAAAGTCCATGTATTTGTTTCCATCCACGTCCCAGACCCAGACCCCGTCGGCGCGGCTGACCACCACGTCCAGCGGGTGGTAGTTGTGGGCCCCGTAGCTGTCTTCGAGAGCGATGTACTCCTGAGTCTTTGACATGAAAGTGCCTCCCGGGTGCCGACTCGGTCGGCCTTCTTGATGTGGAAGCGGAGACCAGGTCAATCCGCCAGAGCGCGACGGAGTTCGTCGCTGCACGCACATTACACGCCTTCAGAGTCCCGGGCAAGACACGAGCTCTGTGACGACCCCGCGCCGTGAGCGATCCGCGCTCAGTTCTCGGCGGCGAGCTGTTGGGCGCTCCAGTGCAGAAAGGCCTCGATGAATCCGTCGATGTCGCCGTCGAGGATCCGGTCGGCATCGCCGACCTCATGGCCGCTTCTCAGATCCTTGACCATTCGATAGGGTTGGAGAACATACGAGCGGATCTGGTTTCCCCACGAAATGTCCTTCTTGGGACCCTTGAGCTTGTCGAGCTCTTCCTCGCGTTTCTCCAGTTCGAGCTCGAAGAGCCGCGCCTTGAGAACCTTCATGGCGCTCGCGAGATTCTTGATCTGCGACCGCTCGTTCTGACAGGTCACGATGACCCCGGTGGGCTCGTGAACCACCCGAACCGCCGAGTATGTCGTGTTGACCCCCTGGCCACCGGGACCCGACGAACAGTAGCGGTCGATGCGGAGGTCCTTCTCGGGGATCTCGAACTCCACATCATCGTCGATCTCGGGATAGACGTGGACCGAAGCGAAGGATGTGTGCCGGCGAGACTGTTGATCGAAGGGCGAGATCCGAACCAGACGGTGAACCCCGTTTTCGGACTTGAGATTGCCGTAGGAATACGGACCCTTGATCAGCAACGTGGAGGCCTTGATGCCGGCCTCCTCCGCCGGTTGTTGGTCGATGACCTCGATGCCGAACCCGCGCCGCTCACACCATCGGAGATACATCCGCTGGAGCATCTCGGCCCAGTCTGCCGACTCGGTGCCTCCGGCGCCCGGATGGATTTCGATGAAAGCGTTGGCGGTGTCGTGGTCACCGGTCATCTTGGCGGTGAGTTCGATCCGGTCGAGCTCCGGAGACAGCCTGTCGAGAGTCGCCGCGAGCTCCGCATCAACCCCCGCATCGCCATCGCGGGCCATCTCTGCGAGGATCTCGAGCTCGTCGCCGGCCTCGCTGAGAGTCGCGGCAGTGGCGACCTGCTGCTGGAGGTCTGCTCGCCGCCTCATGACCTTCTTGGCGCGATCCTGATCCGACCAGATCTCTGGGTCCTGCGCCTCTTCATCGACCTCGGCCAGCTTCTCGGTCAGCGCTTCGACGTCAAAGATACCCCCGGAGACGCTGGATGCGCTCGAACTCGGCATCGGCTTTCTGGATCAGTTCTTCAAGCATGGTATCTCCCGATCGCGCACACCCGGTGGGCGGGACGCATTGTACTCAACAGAGCTCCGAACCGCCAGCTTCCCGTGGCCCCGGCTCAGGGTGCCGGGGTCGGCGAAACGTCGGCGTCCGAGACCGAGATCTTGGGCCCACGAAGGGCCCGAAAACGGCCGATCTGGAGAACCCTGGGGGCGACCTCCCAAAGCGTTGTCCACTGCTCTTGGGTCAGAATGTCGCGGAGCGCGCGGACGTTCTCGATGCGTCGGCGTTGCTCGTTCGCAAGAATCTCGATCAGCCGTTCGCTCAATCTGTCGGCCAATGCGGCGTCGTACGGCTCCTGGGCGAGGGCCCGGAGGTATCTGAGGGTCAGCTGACGTTCACGCTGAAGCTGCTGGTTGGCGTTTCCTGAGCTGGCGGTCATCAGATCATTGATCACCTGCACCTGATCGTCGGTCAGCTCGAGCTCGGCCGCGATCGACTCGTTGCGCCACCACTGCTGGACACGCGGCCTGGCCTGGCCCGACCCCTCGGCCAGTGTCTGGCCGTTGGGCTCGTCTGCCGATGGAGTGGGCGGCGGGCTGGGGCTCTGGGCACACCCAAAGGAACCGACCCCCAGGGCGATCGCCATCACGACGAGCATGAAACGCAGATTCACCATTTTCGCCTCCGGGCGGAGATGATAGCCCAGGGTCCCGGTTTTGCCAACGGCGGAGCAGCAACCGTTCTGACTCGGACTCAAGATGAGCGATTGGCTGCCGCGCGCATCAATCGGCGATTCTCGTCACTGTGTATAATTCGCCGCGGCCATCGCTGCTCAGCGGGCTTTGCAGGGAGAGATTGAATGCGCTTGACCAAGATCACCGGGATCGCTCTTATCATTGCGGGCGCCTTCGGGCTCTGGCTCTCGAGCCGGGCCAACCGCCCATCCGACATTCCCGATTCGGTCGGGACGTTTCCAGGCGCCTCGGTGGTCATGGTCACCCTCGACACCACCCGGGCTGACCGGTTCGGATGTTATGGATCGACGGCCGGCCTGACCCCGTTTCTCGACAGCCTGGCCGAGCGCGGGGTCGTGTTTGAAAACGCCCAGTCGGTCGCACCGATCACCCTGCCGTCCCACGCCTCGATGATGACCGGCCTTTATCCCACCAAGCACGAAGTTCGTAACAACGGGATGTTCGTGCTCGGCGATGATGTCGAGACCCTGGCCGAGGTGTTCTCGGAGAACGGATATGCGACCGGGGCCTTCATCTCGGCTCAGGTTCTGGTCTCCCGTTACGGCCTCGATCAAGGGTTCGACGTCTACGATGACGATCTCAGCCAGTCGCGCAAATCCGGAACCAGCGTGGTGCCGTCGCGTCGCGGAAACGTGACTCTCGAGGCCGCAAAGCAGTGGTTGGCAACCATCCCCCAGGACAAACCGGTGTTCCTGTGGCTCCACCTGTATGATCCCCACGCGCCCTACGATCCTCCGGGGAATTTCCGAGCCCGATTCCCGAGCGACCCCTACGCCGGCGAAATTGCGTTCGTCGATGCCCTGGTGGCCGACCTCAGCGCCACCCTCGATCAGTCCGGCCGGCTCGACGACACCGTGCTCACCGTTCTCGCCGATCACGGCGAGGGGCTCGGAGAGCACGGCGAGAACACACACGGTTTCCTTCTCCATCAGGCCACGATCCACGTTCCGTGGATCCTCACCACCCCCGCCACCAACCAACCGATCCGGGTCGTCGATCCGGTGAGCATCACCGATCTGAGCCCCTTGCTGACCACCTTGGTCGATCTCAGGACCCCCAACCAGGACCGTAGCGATGGCAGGTTGCCGTTCGGCGGCCGGGACGCGACGAATCCTGCGCGCGCCCTCTACTTCGAGGCGATGCTCCCGTTGTTCCAGTACGGCTGGTCCGAGTTGCGCGGAGTCCGCTCGGGAAAGTGGGAGCTCCACGCAGGGACGCGGAAAGAGCTCTTCGACATGGCGGCTGACCCACGGCAGTTGACCAACATGGCCGAGGTCGAGCCCCTCGAGCTGGAGAACACCAGCAGATCTCTCGACGACTTCGTGGCGGAAGACCACGGCGTCAGCGCAGAGGCCGCCCTCGAGCTGCCACCGGCCGAACGCGAGGCCCTGGAGGCGCTCGGATACATGGCGAACACCTCTCCGGCACGCCGCAACCCTCCCGATCCCAGAGACCTGGTCACCGGTCACGTGCATATCGAGCGCGCCCAGCACCACCTCGCCCTCGGCGAGTACGAGGAAGCCCTCGCCAGCATCGACGTCATGCTCGGCGGAGATCCGGAAAATCTCGCCGCGCTCTCGCTCAAGGGCAATGTCTACACGGCCATGGGCGATTTCGTTCGGGCCGAGGAGACCTATCGGAGATGTCTGGAGATCGACCCCGCGAACAGCGACGTCGTCATGGGTCTGTGTCGACTCGAGAGTCTTCAGGGCCGGCACGAACGGGTCATCGAGCTGGCGCAGGTGGGCCGCGGAACTCGGTCTCCATTCAGGATCTTCGACGCCGTCGAAGCCCGAGCCCTGGCGGCTCTCGGGCGGGAAGACGAAGCCGACGCCCTGCTCGCGTCCGCGCTCGCCGCGAGCCCGGACGACCCGGATCTCTTGAGCGCGTACGCCGAACGCTTGATGAAGCAGGGCAAGGACGCCGAGGCCGAAGCGGCGCTGACCCGAGCGGTGGCCAAGTCTCCTTTCCACCAACGGGCACGACGTCTGCTCGGCCAGCTCCTCCAGGAGGGCGGCCGATCACAGGATGCGATCGGGGTCTACGAGGAGATGCTGCGCATCAAGCCCGACGACGCCGAAACCCACTTCGCGATCGGATCGGTCCTGCTCGAGGAGGATCCCACGGCGGCCCTTCCCTACCTGGAAGAAGCGAGCCGGCTGGCTCCATCACAGTCCCGATTCCTCACCAGCCTGGGTGTCGCCTACCTCAAGACCGGCCGAATGAGCGAGGCCGAAGCCACCTTGCGGCGGGCGATCGCCCTGTCGCCCGATGATCCGAGCATCCGCAACAACCTCGGGATCGTCCTGATCCAGTCACGGCGATTCGGGGAAGCGATTGAAGAGCTGAACGCCCTGCTCGAGAACCATCCCGAGTTCGTCGCGGCGAGAAACAACCTCGCCATCGCCCTGGCCGAGTCCGGCGACCTGGCGCGAGCCGAGCGTGAGGTGCGGCAAGCCATCGAAAAATCGCCGGACTACCTCGACGCCCTCCTCACCCTCGCGGCGATCCTCGATCGCGGCGGACGACTCGACGAGGAGTACTCGGTTCTGCAGCGTGCATTCGAGTTGTCACCGGACCGGGTCGACGTACGCAACCGTCTCGCCATGTGCGCCGCCCTCGTGGGGCGATGCGACCACACCATCGAGCTCGTCGGCGACGGCGTGGAGAGCCCCGAAGAGATGACGGCCGACCTCAACCTCTCGATTGCCAAGTGTCTCGAGCAACAGGGACGCGACACGCTCGCCCTGCGTCATTTCGAGCATGCGGCCAGGAAGAGCCCGCCGGGCGCCCTTCGGGTTGAGGCCCAGGGTGGGATCCAGCGGCTGGGTCTCGGCCTGCAGAACAAGGGCAATTGAGACAACGGACGGTCTCTTTTCAGTTTGTTGCTCGGAGGCCGGTCGTGTCGTCGGTCTCTTCGCAGCCACGGTGTTGACACGGCTGTTGTTCACGGGTAGAGTCGGGCTCGGATTTGGAAGAGGTTTTCTTTTTTGAGTGATTTGGGCGGATTTTCTGGGTTCCGATACGGAGCACGGTAATTTTTTGGGAGGTTTGGTTATGAAGAAGATTTTGGCATTCGTAGGGATCGCTGTTCTCATGACTTCGGTGGCAGCGGCAGATGTTAACCCCTCGGCGACAAAAGTGCTCAGCCCGGAAGCTTCGAGCATCCGTGCGAACGGCACGCTTGGCAGCGTCACGATTTCCGCTGCGCAAACCGGTCCGCTCCAGGTTCTGCTCAACGCCAGCGCGACCACACAGGGTGGTGACGGAGTTCCGGTGGTTGTCACCTTCAACGGCAACACCTACACCCTGAACAACCAGGTCTGGGTCTACGGCCAGATCTACGACTCACCGTGGAATGGCGGCTGCACCTTCTGGACGACCAGCCCCGGCACCGACTGGTGCGACTATGGCGAGCAGTACTTCCTCAACTCGCCCAACCCGCTGGGCAGCTTCGCCGTGTCCTTCACCAGCACCGTTCCCACGCCGATGAACTACCAGACATTCGTGATCGCCCGCGCCGGTCTGACCTGGATCACCACCGGCTTCAACTGGTTCAACACCAGCCAGGTGATTGCCTACAGCGTGGTGGAGACCCTCTACGTCGACTCCACTCAGCCCCCGACACCCACTCCTTCGGGCGCCGGCGAGCCGGTCCCGGCTCTCAGCGGCTTGGGCATCATCGCGATGATCGCCATTCTCGCCGGTGTTGCCATCCTCGTGATGTACGGACGCAAACAGTAGTTTCCCCGGTTCAAGAACCTCGAACACCAAAACCGCGCCTTCGGGCGCGGTTTTTTTGTGCCGCCCGCCGGGTACCACCTCGCCCGCTCTAGCCGGCCGGCTTCAACTCACGGGGGGGCCGATCACCAAGACCGCGTCGATGCTCCTCACCGGTCAAGCTTCACCCTGCTCGTCGAGCTCATCGGAACAGCTGGTGAGGTATGCGGGCTGAACTGAGAGGTGTCACGCGTCAGCTTTTCGTCCCCCTGGATCGCAGGCTGAGAAAGAGTGCCACGGCCATGATCGCGCAGCCGATGGCCCACCAATCACCCCAGCGGGCTCGAGGTGTGAGAGCTGTGATGGGCTGGAGATCCGCCACGAGCAGTCCCTGCTCACCCACAGCGAGGCGCGAACGGACCCGTCCATAGGGATCCACAAACGCCGAGATCCCCGTCAGCGCCGCACGGGCGAACCACCTGCGCTGCTCGGCGGCGCGCAGCCCGACATGCGCGAAGTGCTGGACCGGCGCCCAGCTGAAGCCGT
>JARFRM010000209.1 GCA_029287235.1 Thermoanaerobaculales bacterium | reverse complement strand
CTCCCTTTCCTTCTCCCTCCTCCGTGCCCGTGCCCGTGCCCGTGCCCGTGCCCGTGCCCGATGAGATGCTCAGCGACGGCGGCAGGATCAGCGGCAGGATCAGCGGCAGGTTCAGCGGCAGGTTCAGCGGCAGGTTCAGCGGCAGGTTCAGCGGCAGGTTCAGCGGCTGGTTCAGCGGCAGGTTCAGCGGCAGGTTCAGCGGCAGGTTCAGCGGCAGGGTCAGCGGCAGGTTCAGCGGCAGGTTCCGCGGCAGGGTGATCCCCTCTGGTTGTTCTGAACCGACGGGTAGCCCCTGAGCGGGCCGATGTCAAGGGCAAGACGCGTCGCCGCGGCGGCGACCCTGGACATCGACCATCTCAGGGGCTGTTGGGGGAAAAGGCATGAACAACCAGGAGGTGATCATGCACAGTCCGCTCCTGTCATCCGGCCTCATCGCCCTCCGCAAGGCCCTCGAAGCCGCCGGCATCGCCATTTCCCTTGTGATGCGCGTCCCTGCTCCATTGAAGAGCATCGCCGATCAGGTCATTCGATCCGCGAGCTCGGTGCCCGCGAATCTCTCTGAAGGCCACGGGCGATCTGGGAGAGATCGATTGCACCACTGGCGCATTGCCTATGGCTCCGCCAAAGAGGTCGATACCCATCTTCGTCTCCTCACCGGAGCAGGCGCCATCGACAGCAAACAGGCCACAACCGCAATCCGGCTCTTCGACGAGGTCCGAGCCATCACCTGGCGCCTCCTTCACCCTGTCGCGCGACCTCCAAAGAATGGGGAATGAGGGCGTGCGGCGGGGTGCCGGGTACGGCATTTTGCCGGCGTCCCGCTCCGGCTCGCCTCACTTATCACAAAATGCAGTACAGGGCTAGGTGCCTGGCTCTCTTTTCGTCCGACGAAAAGGTGCCTGGCACCGCTCCCATCGCGTTTCAACAGGCTCTTGCAGGCCGCCGCTCGCTCAATCAGCGTGGTCGCCGCCCTCCCAGTCACCACTGAACGACCACGCTGATTGGGCGACGCTGGGTCGCCAGGGGCGACTCAGAAGGCCGGGCATGAGGGACGACCCTACGGACCGTGACCGCAGCCGTCACCTTTACCGTGAACCCGGCCGATGCTTTTCACGCCATGAGCAGGCTGGAAGCCTGCTCCACAAAGTCGCCTCAATCACCTTCTCCGCGATGAGCTTGGCGTTCTTGGCGATCTTTGCGGTTCAACTGCGATGGTGCGATGGAACCTGTGTCCATCTGCGTGATCTGTGGGCTGCGGCGGCGCGATGCCTTGCGTCCCTTGCGTCCTTGCGGTTCAACCCTGCGATGAACCGGAATGCATCGGCAACGAAGCGCTGCCACCATCCTCACTCTCAGCGCACGAGAGCACGTCTTTGCCTTCGGCGACACACGTGCACGACGGGCCGCCGCAGGAGCCCCTGAGGCTGCGACCGGTGACCATGACCCCGATGCCCATGGCCAGGACCGCCAACATGAAAACAATGATCGTCAGAAGCAGGGTTGCCATCACTCACTCTCACCTTGCTCAACACCGGTGGCGCGCACGGTATTCTCCGACGGCCAACCGTCGCTCGCCCATTCCTCGAATCCGCCGCCGGCCGCTCGGATCAGGAACAGAGCGGCCAGACCCTCCCGCTCGACCATCGCTCTTCCGTCCTCCGGCCCGAGAACGCTCAGGGCCGTCGCCAGGGCATCGGCCGTCATACAGCTTGGGTGGATGACGCTCACCGAGGCCAATTTGTGGGTGATGGGATGACCGGTTCGAGGATCGATGGTGTGGGAGATCCGCACTCCGTCCCGTTCGTAGTAGTTGCGATAGTCGCCGGAGGTCGCCATCGCGGTGTCGACCAAGGTCACGGCGGACCACAGACCGCCGGGTCCGGCCTCAGGACGTTCGATCCCGATTCGCCACGCCTCACTGACCGTCTTGCGGCCCGACGCTCTGACTTCGCCGCCGATCTCGACCATGAAGTCGGTCAGCTCGAGCCGGACCAGCTCACGGGCGACGCGATCAACCGCATAGCCCTTGGCGATCGCCGACAGATCGCAACGGATCGCCTCATCGGCCTTGACGAGTGTCCCTCGCTCGGGATCGACGTCGATTTTGTCGAATCCACCGCTCGCCAACAACGCCGCGATCGTCTCCGCAGCCGGCGGGTCCGCCACCGGATCGGGCCCGAATCCCCACGCATCCACCAAGGGCCCCACCGTGATGTCGAATGCGCCGGCGGACAGCTCGGCGACCCGTTGCGCCTCCGACACCACCTCGATCATTGATTCGGAGACGTCAAACGGCCCCGTACCGTGACGGTTGAACCGACTCAACTCGGAGTCATCCTGGTAGGTGGACATAGCAGAATCCACCGCATCGACCGCGGCACGGATGACGGTCTCAACTTCGTCCTGACTCACCCCGGACTCCGACGGGACCACGATCTTGACGGTGAACGCCGTACCCATGGTCTGACCGGTCAGAACCCACTGATCTGAATATTCGGGCCCGTTCGGCTGCCGGAGGAAAACGACCAGGAAGAGCGCACCGACAAAGAGCGCCGGCACGATCATCCGCTTGAGCGGAGGTGGTCCGGAGTTCGGTGGGCTCACCGGAACTCCCCTCGAACGTCACAACCACCAAGACTCAAAGACGCAAAGTCATCCACAGGGAAGTCTCCTTCGTGAAAAACTGCGCGTCTTCGTGCCTTCGCGGTTCGGGTGGATACCCGACCGTTGAGAGCGGCAGGCCGCGACGTTTCCACCGGATTCTCCCGGCCTGTCGGCCTTACCCGCCGAAATCGTCGAGCATGATGTTCTCCGGCTCGACCCCGAGATCGGTGAGCATCCGAATGCAGGCCGAGTTCATCATTGGCGGACCGCACATGTAATACTCGCAGTCCTCCGGCGCCGGATGGTCCTTGAGATAGTTGTCGTAGACCACCTGGTGGATGAACCCGGTCTTGCCGTCCCAGTTATCCTCGGTCAGAGGTTCCGACAGCGCCAAAGTCCAGTCGAAGTTGTCGTTCTCGGCTCGGATGTCGTCGAAGTCTTCCTGGTAGAAGGCTTCGCACAAACTTCGCGCGCCGTACCAGAAGCTCACCTTGCGGTCGGTGTTGAGCCGGCGGAACTGGTCGAAAATGTGCGACCGCATGGGCGCCATCCCGGCGCCGCCGCCGATGAAGACCATCTCGTTGGCGGTGTCCCGTGCGAAAAACTCGCCGAACGGGCCCGAAATGGTGACCTCGTCGCCGGGTTTCAGCGAGAAGATGTAGGAGGACATGATCCCCGGCGGCACGTTGGGCATGTTGGGAGGTGGAGAGGCGATCCTCACATTGAGCATGATGATGCCCTCTTCCTCCGGATAGTTGGCCATGGAGTAGGCCCGGGTCACACCCTCGTCCACTTTGGACGTGTACTGCCAGACGTTGTACTTGTCCCAATCCGCCCGGTACTCTTCCTCGATGTCGAAATCCTTGTAGTGAACTTCGTGCGGCGGGCACTCGATTTGGATGTATCCGCCCGCGCGGAAGGGCACGGCTTCACCCTCGGGAAGCTCGAGGACGAGCTCTTTGATGAACGTGGCGACGTTGCGATTCGACCGGACCCGGCACGTCCATTTTCGAACGTTGAAGATCTCGGGCTCGACCTCGATCTTCATGTCCTGCTTGACCTTGACCTGGCAGGACAGCCGCGTTCCGTTACGCGCTTCGCCGCGATTGATGTGCGATGTCTCGGTGGGTAGAAGGGCGCCGCCCCCCGAGGAGACGTCCACCTTGCAGACGCCGCAGGTCCCTTTGCCGCCGCACGCCGAGGGGATGAAGATCTTGTTGTCGGCCAGGGTGTTGAGCAGGGTTCCGCCGGCCGGTGTCGTGAGCGCTTTCTCCGGATCCTCGTTGATGGTGATGGTGACGTCGCCCGTCGCGACCAGCTTGGACCTCGCCGCCATCAGGATCACGACCAACGCCACGATGACGGCAACGAATACGGTAACTCCGAGAGTGATGGTGATCATCGACGCCCCCCGCCTACAGCTGGATGCCCGCGAAGGCCATGAAACCGATGGCCATCAGACCCGTGATGAGGAATGTGATCCCGAGGCCCCGCAGGGCGGGTGGAACATCGGAGTAGACTATCTTTTCCCGAATCGCCGCCAGCGCCACGATGGCGAGCCAGAATCCGAGGCCCGAGCCGAATCCGAAGACCGCGCTCTCGCCAAGGGTGTAGTCGCGCTCGACCATGAAGAGCGAGCCGCCGAGGATGGCGCAGTTGACGGCGATCAACGGCAGAAAGACCCCGAGCGCCGCGTAGAGCTTCGGAACATAGCGGTCGAGGGTCATCTCGACGACCTGGACCGACGCCGCAATCGACCCGATGAATGCGAGAAACCGAACAAAGCTCAGGTCGACCGAAGCCCAGGAAGGATTGAGCCAGACCAGCGCCCCCTCGGCGAGCAGATAGTTGTAGAGCAGATTGTTCAACGGCGTCGTCACGGTCAGCACAAAGGTGACCGCGGCACCGAGCCCGACGGCGGTTTCGACCTTCTTCGACACGGCGAGGAACGAGCACATGCCGAGGAAGAACGCCAGGGCCATGTTCTCGACGAAGACGGCCTTGACGGCAAGGCTGAGGTAGTGTTCGAGCATCTCAGTCCTCCTGCAGTTGCGGCTTCCAGGTATGGAGCATCCAGATAAAGATCCCTATCAGGAAGAAGGCGCCCGGTGACAGGATGAAGAGCCCGTTGGGCTGGTACCAGCCTCCCTCGGTCACCAAAGGTAGGACCTGGATGCCGAAGAGCTTCCCGGCCCCGAAGAGCTCGCGGAAAAAGCCGACGGCGATGAGGACCAGACTGTAGCCGAATCCATTGCCGAGGCCGTCAAGCAGGCTGTCGAAAGGTGGATTCTGCATGGCGAAGGCCTCGGCCCGACCCATGATGATGCAGTTCGTGATGATCAGACCGACAAAGACCGAAAGCTGTTTGGAAATGTCGTAGACGTAGGCCTGGAGGATCTGATCCGTCAGGATCACCAGCGACGCGATGATCGTCAGCTGGACGATGATCCTGATCGACGACGGGATGAGGTTGCGGATCAGAGACACCGAGAGGTTTGACAAGCTCAGCACCGCGATTACCGCGATCGACATCACCACCGAGGTTTCCAGCTTCGTGGTCACGGCCAGCGCCGAGCAGATCCCGAGCACCTGGGCGGTGATCGGGTTGTCGTTGAACAGCGGGTCGAGGAGGGCCTTTTTCTGCGACTGCTTCATCACGCCTCTCCCTGCGCGCCCCGGAAGCTGTCGAGGTAGGGACCGAAACCGTCCTCGCCGAGCCAGAACCGAACGAGGTGGGACACACCGCGCGCGGTGATGGTCGCGCCGGACAACCCGTCGACCTTGTAGGGATCCTCTTCGGGCGGTCCGGCAAAGCCCTTGATCACCTCGATCGCGATCTCGCCGCTGTCGTCGAAGGCCTGACGTCCGGGCCACAGCGCTTTCCACGACGGGTTGTCGACCTCGCCTCCGAGCCCAGGGGTCTCACCGTGCTCGTAAAACGTAATGCCCTCAATGGTCGAGACATCGGGAGCGAGGGCGATGAAACCGTAGAGGGTCGACCACAGACCGGCGCCCTCGATGGGCAGAATCACCATTGCGATCTCGTCGTCGACCATCTTCTGGTAGACAACCGCCTTGTAGGGCAGCCGCCGGACGCCGGCGTTGTTGGGATCAGCAGGTCTGCTCAGCTCGGGGTCGCGGGTCGCCTTGCGTTGATCGTACGACACCGGGTCCACCGACTCGTCGTAGGCACCGGTGGACAGCTCCACCGCGCGGGCCACGATGTTCTCGCCAAAGAGTTGCCGGACCTCGGTCGCATCGACGGCCTGACCGGCCTCGACAAGACCAGCGACGGTGAGCACCTGTTTCTTGCGGTCGAGTTCCTTGTTCGCCGTTTGGAGCGGCCTGAGCGCAACCGACGCCGTGGAGACGACGATGGAGCACGCAAGACACACAACTGCGGCGAAGCCGATGATATAGGCGTTACTGCGCTGCTGCATTTCGCGCCAACCTCCGTTTGATGTTCGCCTGGACAAAGAAATGATCGATGAACGGCGCGAACATGTTCATGAAAAGAATCGCCAGCATCATGCCTTCGGGGTAGGCTGGGTTGACCACCCGAACGAGGACCGCCATGATGCCGATGCCGACGCCGTAGATCCACCGCCCTTTGTCGGTGAATGCAGACGACACCGGATCGGTGGCCATAAAGACCGTACCGAAGGCCCAACCACCGAGAACGACGTGCCATCCGAACGGGACCCCGAATGCCGGGTTGGTCGATGAACCGACGGCGTTCAGCAGAACGACCATGGCGGCGGTACCGACTGTGACGCCCGCCATGGTTCGCCAGGATCCGATTCCGGTCGCGATCAGGATGAACGCCCCGACCAGACAGAGTAGAGCCGAGGTCTCGCCCATGGAGCCGGGCATCAGACCGATGAAGGCCTGCCACCACGCTTCGGATCCGATGGCCCCCAATGCCTTCGGGCCCTCACCCATTGCCGTCGCCAACCAGGTGGCGCCACTGACGCCATCCACCCCGACAAAGTCCGCGGCGATCCAGGGCTCGTCGCCCGAGATCTCAGCCGGATAGGCAAAGAACAGAAAGGCTCGAGCCGTGAGCGCCGGGTTGAGGAAGTTCATCCCGGTCCCACCGAAGACCTCCTTGCCGATGATCACACCGAACGCGACCCCGGTGGCAACCTGCCACAGGGGGATCGTCGGCGGAAGGGTCAGGGGCAGCAGAAAGCCGGTGACAAAGAAGCCCTCGTTGACCTCGTGGCCGCGGATCATGCAGAAGAGCACCTCGATGCCGATGCCGACGGCGAATCCCACCACGAACACCGGGATGAAGTAGAGCGATCCGTAGACGAAGCAGGCGACGAGATCGGTGGTGAAATCAAACCCCATGGCCTGAAAGAGCCTGCTCTGCCAGTTGTCCATTGGGGTCGCTCCGGCAGCGATCGCGCGAGCGGCCTGCAGGCCCGTGTTGTACATGGCCATGAAGACGATGGGCATCAACGCGATCACGACCCAGATCATCATCCGCTTCAGATTGAGCCCGTCACGGACGTGGACGGTGCCGCGGTTGACCTCGCCCGGGGTGTAGAACAGCGTATCGACCGACTCATACAGAGGGTAGAAGAACTCGAGCTTTCCACCGCGATCGAAGTGGGGCTCCAGCTTGTCGAGGAAAGTGCGAAGGAATCGCATCAGCCCTCCTTCCAAATCTCGAGGAGATTTCGCCGCAGTGCCGGTCCGTAGTTTTCCTTGCCCGGGCTGACGAAGGCACACAGCGCGAGATCTTCCTCGTCAAGCTCGAGACAACCCAACGCCTCTGCGCGTTCGAGGTCGTCCATCAGCAGGGAACGGAGCAGGAACGTCGGCATGATGTCGAGGGGCATCATCTTCTCGAACAGACCGATGGGGACCATGGCGCGGTGCGCACCGTTTGTGGTGGTGGTGAAATCATATCGAGCCGATCGACCGCGAAGCGCCGAGCCGAAGGCACGGCTCACCGAGAATCGGTCGAAACCCGGCCAGAGCCAGCCGAGGAATTCCCGTTTGTCGCCCTCGGCCAGGCACGACACCTGATTCGCATAGCGGCCGAGAAAGCCGAAAACCTTCCCGCTGGCGGCGTACCCATCGAGCACTGACCCGGAAACCACCCGATTGACCCCCGTGTGTAGCTCGTTCTCCACGAGAGGTTTGATCGCCGCGCCGATGCGGGTCGCCAACAGCCGCGGCTGATTCACAACCGGACCGCCCAACGCCACCACCCGCCCGACGTCGAGCCGTCCGGCTGCGAAGAGTGCCCCCATGGCCGCGACATCCTGGTAACCCACGTACCAAACAGTCTTGTCACGATTGACCGGGTCGAGCATGTGGATGTGGGTTCCGGCGAGCCCGGCGGGGTGTTTGCCCTTGAAATGCTCGACCTGAACCCCGGCGACGTCGGTTCTGCCGAGGGTGGAGTTCGGTGAACAACACAGGTAGACCGGGCCCTCGGTCAGCTTGGTCAACACCTCGAGACCACGGTTGAAATCTCCCTGTCTGTCCGCCATGACGACGTCGGGGTCGGCGGCCAGCGGATTCGTGTCCATGGCGGTCACGAAGATCGAGTGGCAGGTCTCCTCCGGACCCGGCACCTTGGAAAAGGGGCGGGTCCGCAGCGCGACCCACTGCCCCGATTCCACAAGCAACGCACGGACCCGGTCGGCATCAAGGGTGGACACCTCTTCACCGGCGAAGCTCTCGAACACCGAGAAGTCGTCGTCGCTCGGCCGGCCTTCCCTTTCGGCATCGCTGAGCTCGATCACCATCGACTGGAATGCCCGGCGATGACCACGGTTGATGGCGGCCACTGACCCGGCGCCCGGTGAGGTGAATCGAACCCCGTCCGTCTTGCGGTCTTCGAAGAGCAGCTGACCGCGTTTGACCCGGTCACCCACCGCCACGTGCATCCGCGGTTTCATGAACTGGTAGTCCCGCGCGAGGAGCGCCACCCTCGGTGCGGACGGTGCTGCCTCGATGTCCTGTACTGGTTCCCCTGTGATCGGGAGATCGAGTCCTTTCTTGATCGTATGAACGGCCATCTCGGTTCTTTCACCTCCCGGCTCCCCGGATCGGAGTGAGACCATCGATGGTGGATGGCCCGCCTCCTGCGGGATGAGCCGGCCAAGAATAAACCGGAATTCGGATTCGTTAAAGCAGATATCTGAATCGATCCCGGGATCGTCTATTCTGAGAGGCCGCCTGACCCGGGCACGATGGGAGAGAAACAATGGCAGTAACACCGATCATCCGAAACGCGATGGGAAGATCGACGCGAGCATTCAAGACCGCCGACCCGATGAAAGACGCCATGCACGACCTCGCCCGCTCACCCTTTCCGGCGCTCCCCGTGGTCGATGACCTCGGCGTCGTGGTCGGTATGCTCTCGGAAAAGGACTGTCTCCGAACCGTGAGCCAATGGGCGTACGAGGGGATTTCAGGTGGGACTGTCGCCGATCACATGTCCGAGATCGAGGTTCGGATCACTCCCGAGATGGATTTATTGAACGCTGCGCGGGTGTTTCTCGAGTGCAACTTCTCGTGTCTGCCGGTCACCGAGAACGACCGTCTCGTCGGTTTCATCCACCGGCACGACGTGCTCAAGGGCATTGACCGATGGGCCAACGCCATCGACCGGGAGCGGGAGTTGCGACTCACGACGACCTCCGGCCACGAGCGGCCGTCCGCCATTCAGCACATGCAGAAGGTGGCCGCCTCGCATTCCCGGGAACAGATGTCGCAGGTCTTCAAGAAGAACTGAAACCACAATGATGAATTCAGAATGATGAATGATGAATTCGATCACAACATCACACCATCGCAAGGTAGTCTTCAGCGTTCTTTGCGATGTCATTCATCATTCATCATTCATCATTCATAATTAGCGTCGATGATTCCTTCCAACCGAGCCCGATTGAAACAGCTATTCCTGGATGGGTTTACGGCCCTCGATGTGGCGGAGCCGCTGATTTCCTTCGACTACGAATCCTCCGCCTTCCCCGCCGGCCACCTCATGACGGAGCTCGATTTCGACACGGTCGGAGTCCCCGTGGCGGGCCAGGTGGTTGGCTATCTCCGAGATGATCTGAATCACCATCGTCCGGTTTGCCGAGAATCTCGACCGGGCGCTCGATTGATGCCGGGTGATCACCTCCGGGTTAGGTCCGGGTTCGAAGATGGGAGACGACAATGACGACAAAGACCCAGGGCCCGCTTCCCAGTGATCACATCTATCGAGATCTGACCATCGCGCTGGCACTGCTCTTCGTCTCGTCTCCACTGCTCGACAAGTTCTTCGGATCGTCGAGGATCGACAGTTTTCTCATAGCTGGATTCCTCATTTACGCCCTTTTCCAGATCACCCGTAGGCGCGCCGACCTGGTCATCGGTCTCGTGCTCGGCGTTCCGGCAGTGGCAAGCGGAATCATCAATGCCGCAACCCCCGATACTCCGACAATCAACGCGATCCCGACCATCGCCAGCGCCGTCTTCCTGGTGTTTCTCGTGTCAAGAATCTTCAACGACATTTTCTCCGGCAACCGCATCACCTCGGAGCAGATCTTCGGCTCCATCTGCGCCTATCTCCTGATCGGGCTCGTGTTTTCGGTTGTCTATAGCTTCATTTACCTCGTCAATCCCAACGCCTTTGCGTTTTCGGATACGCTGGCCACCTATCTGACCATCGAGCACGAGGATCAGAGTTTCGGCATCTTCACCTACTTCAGCTTTGTCACCATGACGAGTCTCGGTTATGGCGACATCTCGCCGATCTCGGAGATGGCCCGCACCCTGGCCTGGGTTCAGGCCGTCCTCGGTCAGCTCTATCTGGCGATCACAGTCGCCGCTCTGGTGGGGATCCACATCGCGCGGGATCAGAAGTGAGGTCTTGAGGTCTTGAGGGCTTGAGGGTTTGAGGGACTAATGACGGGCCGCGGTTCGGTGAACCACGGCCCGTCGTCGATTGACCTCGAAGGTCGGATCAGCCGCCGAGCTGCTCCGGTTTCACCACCGATCCGAACTCCGCCTTCATGGCCTGGAGACCCTCGCGCTGCTCCGCATAGACCTCGAAGAGCGTTGCCGGGAGGTTCTCCTCCTTGCCGTATGCCTCTTCCTGGAGCTCGATCCTTGCGAGGATCTTGTCGATGTAGAGCGAGAACTGCATGTCGTAGAGCTCGCGCGGGTACTCCTTGCCGATAATGTCGTGGAAGAGAGCTTTGAGGTCATCGTATTTCGGGAGGAAGCCGACGGGGGTCTCGATGGCGTCGACGTCGCCGTGGCTCCGTCGCTCGAGCCAGCCGAGCCAGGCCTTGACATCCCTCTTCTCGCCGAGAAGACCGGGACCCTCACCGCCTCGCGCCTGGTGAGTCAGAAAGTAGTTCAACCCGGCGAGGATCGGAGGATCGGTGAGTTTCGCTGAGTTGAAGAGCTCGAACTGAGCCGTCATGTAGTCCGCGAGCGCCCCGGGAATGAACGGGGCGTTGGCCCGGGGCTGGCGTCGAACGCCCGACACGCCGATTTCGGTCGCGGTGGCGGCGGAAACGATGGAGGCACCGATGACCACGCCGTGGTTCGCATTCTTGGCGACCCAGATCGGCGGCATCGTGTCGGAGTCCCTTCCGCTGTAGGTGATGACCTTGACGTGGGCACCCGCCGGCGATTCCGCCGCCTGACGGTCGTAGTTTCCGATGGCCTCGTTTCGCACCGTGATTCGTGCGTTGCCGTGGGAGATGGGGATACGCTTGCCGTCGGCGTCGGAAATGCCTTCCCACCAGTCACCCTGGAAGTTGCGTCCCTTGGTCGGCGGTTCCTCGCCGCTGCCCTCCCAGTGAGGCTTGTGATCGTCATCAACGAGGACATTGGTCCAGATCACCTCCTGGCCTTTTTCGCGAAGGACCTTCATCAGGTAGGGATCACCGTCCCAGTTGACGTCGTTGACGATGCCGAAGATCCCCTTCTCGGGATTGATGGCCCGCAACGACCCGTCGTCCGCGATCCACATCTGGGCCAGATCGTCTCCGACAAAAAGATCACCAGCCATGGCTGTCGTGGTTTTGCCGCACCCGCTCGGTGCGGCGCCGCAGAAGTAGGTCGACCGCTCTCCCGGTCCGTTGAACCCGGTGATGAACATGTGCTCAGAAAGCTGTTGCCCCGAATTGAAATAGGTGGCCAGGTCGACCGCGAACCGATGATTGCCCTTCTTCATCAGCAAGGTGTTACCCGCGTAGGTGCAGAACATGGAGTAGGTCGTCAGCCACGAGCGGTCCATGAAGACCCGGGCGTTGGGGAGATCCTCGACCCGCCACGGTCCTTCGGAGTGGAGATTCGTGAAGAAGAACCCGGTGTCCACGACCTGCTGATCGAAGGTGTGGTACGAATTCCGATAGAGCATATCGGCGCTGTGCATGACATATGCAGAGCTCGTGATTTCGATCGCCGGAATGGTGGCGGGGGCGCCCGCCGGACCACGATTGAAGAAACCGACAAGCAGTACCTTTCCTTCCATGATGCCGACCATCTTGTCCTCGATGTAGTCGTGGGCGTCGTCGCGCAGGATCTTCTTGGCGAGCACACTGATCTTCTCGTCGGGGTTGACGATGTAGAACGTCCGGTCGACGATGCGAGCCTGCTCCTGGGCAAGATCGAAGTGAATCGTGTGATTGGGCATGGCCAACGCCCGCTCTTCGCCCTTGGCGATGGTCAGCGCGCGGATGGTCTCGAGATCGGTGTCGCTCCCGGTGTTGATCATCACCCGGTCCGGTCGGCACACCGCAATCGAATTGGCGATCTTCAGCAGCGCCTTTTCGGTGGTGATTTTCTCGAGCTTGGCCAGCTCCGTTTCACCCATTTTGGCACGAAAAAGCGCCCACGCGTCTTCTATTGTCTCGATACCGCCGATATTTTCGAGGATCTCCGTCCCCTTGCCGAGCTCAAGCATCAATCAGCCTCCATTCACACCGAATTGTTTCCGGGTTCGGACCCCCATGATCATGATGCCCTGAGTATAACCTGGACTCGACATCCCGGCACGAGCGGGAAAAATCCCTCGGATGGGGGTATTCTTCTGTATGATTGCAGCCGCGTTCAAATGCACGACCTGGAGGTGCCAAAGTGCACGCCCGTCATTTCATTTCCCGGCTTGCCGTTTTCCTTTTCGTGATTGCCTCGCTTTCCGGCTGTGGAAGCAAACCGGTGATTGGTGTCCTCCTCCCCATGAGCGGCGACGCCGGCAGCTACGGCGAATCAATGAAAGAGGCCATCGATCTGGCCCTCGCCGAAGCCGAGGCCGATGGGTCTCTGCCCGCCAATCTCACTGTTGTGTGGGGCGATTCGGCAACCGACCCTGAAAAGGGCAGAGAAGAGATTCAACGACTCGCCGGTCAAGGCGCAGATCTCATCATCACCGGCACCACCAGCGGCACCGCCAGGGCTTTTCTCCAGGAGCTCGAGGACAGCGACGTCATCGCTCTGAGCCCGTCGGCGTCGGCGCCATCTCTCACCAAGGACTCGAAACGATTTTTCAGGCTCTTCGCGTCCGACGAGCTCGAGGGCCAGCGCGCAGGTCGGTTTCTCTTCGAAGACCAGAACAAGACCAGCGTTCTCATCTTCTCCCAGGACTCCGAACAGGCCCGCGGCATCGAGCCGTTCTTCCGTCAGGTCTATGAGGGCGCCCTGGGCGGCACCGTGGTCGGGCGCGTCCTGGTCGGCGATGCCAACTGGCACGAAGACTGCGCCGATCTGATCGCGGCTCACCAGCCGGAGTCGGTCTACATCATCGCCTACGCCAACAAGACCCTCGAGGTCCTCCGACACCTCAGGGCCAAGGGCTACACCGGCACCATCTGCGCGACCTCCGCCTTCTATTCCGGAGAGGTTCTCGAACAGGAACCCGAACTCGTCGACGGCGTCTACTTCCCCCAGCCGGCGTTCGAGCTCCAATCCGATCTGGAAGTGAGCCGCATTTTCGTCGAGTCATTCCGGGCCAGATTCGGACACGACCCGGACATCTACGCGGCCCATGCCTATGACGCCATGCGGGTCTCGCTGCAACTCCCTTCGATCGTCCGTGCGTGGGAAGCCAACGAGATTCGCCGAGCCCTCCAGTTCGAGGTCAAAGAGTTCCCCGGCGTCACCGGCCCCATCCAGTTCGACGATTACGGCGATGTTCGCCACAATCCGGTGATGTTCATCGTCAAGGACGGTGTGGTCCTCAACTACACCAGTTACCTCGAAATCGAAAAGCAGAAGATCCGCGAGAAGATCAAGAAGCTGCTCCAGGGACAGGGCGGCTAGCGCCGCCAATTATGAATGATGAATGATAAATTATGAATGATGAATGACGTCGCACATGCCCAGCGTCTTTAGGGCGAGTCCGGTGCGGCGAAATTCATCATTCATAATTCATCATTCATCATTTGGCTGATTCGCCATGCGGATCAGACTTGATTCCATCGGCTGTCGCCTCAACATCGGCGAGATCGAGGCCATGGCCCGTCGACTCGCCGCCGACGGCCACCGCATCGTCAGCCAGGGAGAGTTCGCCGAGCTGTGCATCTTCAACACCTGCACGGTCACCGCTATCGCTTCCCGCAAGTCACGGCAGTTCATCCGCCAGCTTCGACGCAACAACCCCGCGACCAGGGTGGTGGTCACCGGCTGTCTGGCCGAGCTCGAACCGGAAAGTCTCGAGGCTCTCGGGGTCGACCTCGTGGTTGGCAACGACGCCAAAGACACTCTGCCCGAAGTCCTCGCCCGGAAGGGTCTGCTGCGGCTGCACGACCCGGACGACTCGCCGGAGGCACCAGCCGACGACCGCACCGGCCGACGAACCAGGTCCTTTCTCAAGATTCAGGACGGATGCGACAACAGGTGCAGCTTCTGTGTCGTGACCATCGCTCGCGGCCGCGGCCGAAGCATGGATACCGGGGCCATCATCTCCGAGGTCCGGAATCTTGTCGCCCTGGGATATCGTGAGGTCGTCCTGAGCGGGGTTCACCTCGGCTCCTATGGGCACGATCTCGGGCAATCGCGCGGTCTCGAGGATCTGGTTCAGCGGATTCTCGCCGAAACCGAGATTCAACGACTCCGTCTGTCCTCCCTCGAGCCCTGGGACCTCGACCCGCGGTTCTTCAGAATTTTCAGGGACCGGCGTCTGCTCCCCCACCTTCACCTGCCGATACAGAGCGGTTGCGACGCCACGCTCGCGCGCATGGCGCGCAAGACCACCGTGCGGGATTACGCCGATCTGCTCGATGCCGCCCGCGGCGCGATCAGCGATGTCTCGATCTCCACCGACATCATGGTGGGTTTCCCGGGTGAGACCGACGAAGAATTCGAAGAAACCGCCGCCGCTGTCGAGGCCCTGGCCTTTTCGAGACTGCACGTCTTTCGCTACTCGCGCCGCGACGGCACCCGCGCCGCCACGATGCCGGAACAAATTCCCGGCCCCATCGCACAGGAACGGAGTCGACGTCTCCACGAGCTCGGTCAGCGCCTGATGTCCGACTTTCACGCGCAGTTCGTGGGCCGTCGTCTGCAGGTCCTTTGGGAAGATGCGGAGAATCACGGGCATTCGCTCCGCTGGAGCGGACTCACCGACAACTACATTCGCGTTCTTACCGAGACCGACAACGAGGTCGATCTGACCAACCGCACGGCAGCCACCGACCTCGACGCCTGCGTTCCGGGTGCGGTGCTGGGGTCGATCCCGGGAATCTCGCGATCGGGGATTGAAGCGAGCTCGGGAAGAAACCTCATGATTACTTCGGGCTAACCCCGACTTCGAACCCTCAACGCTCGTCGGGCACCCTCAACACGATCTCGCGAACCAGCTCCCAAGCGTTTCGCGTTTGACGTTCCTCTTCGCTGAGCTCGCTGTCATTCTTGGCCAGAAGCGCCTCACGCGGCCCCTCTCCGGCGCTCCAGGCGGCGAGGAGAGCTCCTTCGACAATCTTCAGATACGCCCCCATGGACATGTTGACGCTGCGCAGACGTTCAAAAGCTTCACGAACTTCGGGGTCGAGGGAATCGAGATCGATGGCCATTGCGGGTCCTCCAGAGGTTGTGTGGACTTGATAACCGCTCGATCGATATGGGTATTTCCCAAGCATCCGACTCGCGTTTCCGCTTACGTGGAATCGGTGCCCGAATCGGTGCCTGGCACGTAGTTCCGGAATGAGGGCGTGCGGCGGGGTGCCGGGTCCGGCATTTTGTCGGCCTCCCGCTCCGGTTCGCGTCACGTATCACAAAATGCCGGACCGGGCTCCCTCGGGCAACACCCTCCCGGATCATCTCTCCCGGCTACGAATGAGGCCGCCGGCGCTCAGCCTGCGACCAAACCATCGCCGGAGCGAGAACTGACTGACCTGAGAGAAAGGGATTGGTATGACGAGATATATTCCAGCCGGAACAGCCTGACCGGATCGTCCCGCCGCGAGGGTTGCCCGGCATGACATTGTGCGGGGCGCTGCGGCTGCCGAGGGGCCGGTGCCGGCACAATGTCAAGCCCGGCACGCCCCGGTGGAGGCGCGGTGTCCGCGTGTCCTGGTGGCGGCTACGGTCACGGCCGCGGCCACGGAACCAATGCGGGAGGCGTAGGATAGAAGCCATGGCCGTCTCAGCAACTCGAAACTCGGGACACGGCTTCGGCACTGCGCCGGTCTTCCTCGCCTCGATCAGCACCATTCTCGGCGCGGTGCTCTTTCTGCGCTTCGGCTATGCGGTGGCCAACGTCGGCCTCCTCGGCGCCTTTCTCATCATCCTCATCGGCCACGCCGTCACCATTCCGACCGCGTTGGCCATCTCCGAGATCGCCACCAATCGGCGCGTCGAGGGCGGCGGTGAGTACTTCATCATCTCGCGCTCCTTCGGCACCACCATCGGCGCCACCATCGGGATCGCGCTCTATCTCTCCCAGGCGATCTCGGTCGCCTTCTACTCCATCGCCTTCGCCGAAGCCTTTCAGCCGCTGGCGCCGTGGATCGAAGGCTTGACCGGCCTCGCCTTCGACCCGCGGATGGTCTCGCTGCCGTTCGTCGTGCTGCTCCTCTCCCTGATCATGGTGCGGGGCGCCGGCGCCGGCGTCATCGGGCTCTATTTCATCGCCGCCGTCCTCGCTGTCTCTCTTCTCCTGTTTTTCCTCGGCCGACCGCTGGACGGCGCGCCGCAGGACATCCCCCTCCTCTCCAAGATTGCCGACGCCGACGGATTCTTTCTTGTCTTCGCCATCGTCTTCCCCGCATTCACCGGCATGACCGCCGGCGTCGGACTGTCCGGAGATCTCGCCAATCCTCGACGTTCAATCCCCCTCGGAACGCTCACGGCCACCTTCTCCGGCATGGCGGTCTACTTCTTCGTAGTCGTCAAGCTCGCCGCCTCGGCCCCACCCGAGGCCATGGGCTCAGATCAGCTCATCATGGGTCAAATCGCCCTCTGGGGCCCGATCATCCCCATCGGCCTCGCGTGCGCCACGGTCTCGTCGGCACTGGGGTCGGTGCTGGTGGCCCCGCGGACCCTGCAGGCGATCGCCAACGACCGGGTGGTCCGGTGGCAGCCCATATCCGACTTCCTGAGCCGCGGCTCGGGCAGCGCCAACGAACCGCGCAACGCCACCGCCGTCACCGCCGTCATCGCCATCACATTTGTCGCCGCGGGCAACGTCGACTTTGTCGCCCGGATCATCTCCATGTTCTTCATGGTGACCTACGGGTCCCTCTGCGCCATCTCCTTCCTGGAGCACTTCGCGGCCCGACCGAGCTACCGGCCGACCTTCCACTCACGCTGGTACCTCAGCCTCCTGGGCGCCGTCACCTGCCTCCTGCTCATGTTCCAGATGGACCCGGTCTATGCTCTCCTGGCGATCATCGCGATGACCCTCCTCTACCACGCCATCCGCGCTTCGCGGGCCTCCAACCGCGATGACCTCGGGGCCATCTTCCGCGCGGTCATGGTCCAGGCCACCCGCCAGATGCAGATCGGTCTCCAAACGACCGGCGATGAGGGCACATCGGACCAGTGGCGACCGAGCATCATCATGGTCGACGGGCGCACCTTCGACCGCGCCTCGCCCCTCCAACTGCTGACCTGGCTGTGCCACCGCCACGCCGTCGGGACCTACCTCCACTACATCCAGGGTCTGTTGAACCCTGAGACATATCAGGAATCGAAGAAGACACTGGAGAAGCTGATCCAACTCGCCCGTGATCGCGCGAACGGGGTCTATGTGGACACCATCATCAGCCCCTCCATGCGTTCGGCCCTCGCCCAAAGCCTCCAGGTGCCCGGGATTTCCGGAATGGAGAACAATGCGGTCCTCTTCGAGTTCTCGGACCAGGACCCACCCGAGGTGCTCCAAGAGGTTTATGACGGCTGTGTCGACGCCGCCGCAACCGAAATGGACATCATGGTCCTCCGGCACTCCAATGTCTTTTTCTCCAATCGCGACCGGATCCACATCTGGCTGACATGGCACGACTACAAGAACGCGAGCCTGATGATCCTCCTCGCCTACATCCTCCTCGGCCACCCGGATTGGAAAGAGGCCGAGATCGAGATCCTGGTCGCCGCCCCCGAGGAGCGGGCCGCGGGCGAGGAAGCCAAGATCGATGAGACCCTCGCCACCGGACGGATACCGGTCAGCCCTCGAAACGTCCGCATCTTTCCCACCGACGCCAATGTCGATTTCTCTCAGCTCGTTGCCGATCACTCAGCAACGGCCGATCTCGTCATCCTCGGCTTCACCATGCCGAGATTGAGTTCCAAAGGCGTCGAGTTGCTCCAACGTCACGCCGAGCTCAAAGATGTTCTTTTCGTCTGCGCCGAGGCCCGGCTCACGATCGAGTGAACTCTCAAGATCATGAATCATGAATGAGCATTGCAAAGCACTCGGAGCACCGGTGCGGTGGATGCAATGTCATTCATAGTTCACAATCCATGGTTCATTATTCGTGTCTCGAGCCCGTTCTTGGTATGATGAGAGGCTATGACTCGTGACCCTCACCATGCCGGTCGATCCTCACCGCCGGCTGGTCTCTTCCACATCAAGAGCGGTGAAATCCTGGGAGATCTGCCCCGCGGCAACGCCGAACGCGGATACCACCTCTACTCCGAACGCAGGGTCACGCGCATCGTCTGGACCGGCGACGGGCTCGAATCCGAGATCTCGCAACCCGCCTGCAACGTTCGCATCACCGATACCGGAGGTCCGTTCACGGGCTGCCGCTGCACCGCTTGTGAGGACTCCGATGTTCCGTGCCCACACGCCGTCGCCACTCTTCTTCAGTGGCTCGACGTTCGCCCGACCATGCAGCGTCTCGGGCCTGGCGCCACGTGGCGGGCCAACTCCCGCCATCCCTTCATCGCCCCCGGACGCGCCACCGCCGAACGCCTCGACCTGAGCCATCTCACCGGCCACGATCTCCGCTCCGCCCTCGAGCTCCAACTCTCGTTGCAGAAGAGCGGCGCGGCCACCGCCCGGATCTCGGGCCACGAAGTCGAGATTCACATCATCCTCCCATCCGGCGGCCGACGAGTCGTGGTCTTCAACGCCACCCTGCTGCCGTCCGCACTGCCGTTGCTCCGGTCCCTTCCCGGAATCAAGCTCTCCGGCGAGCTCACCGGTCTCGAACTCTCCGAGGCTCGGCTCCATCCCGTGTTGATTGCGTCGTGGAACGAGTCCGGCATCACCCTCGAACCGGGATACCGCCTCGGCACCGGCAAGGTCCTGCGCGCGTCGAGCCTCGAGGGTCACGTCTTCGGCCGCTGGGCCCGGATCGCCAACCACCTCTGTCGGGTACTCGATCCGGCGACACCGCTGGTTCACTTTCACCGCCGCGGAACCCAGGTCCTCAAGGGGCAAGACGCCCTCCGCTATCTCAACCTCGATCATCCCCAACTGTTGCAGCATCCCTGGTACCTTCCCCTCGGTCAGCTTGCCGAGTTCCGGCAGCCGATCGCACCAAAACCGGTATCCATCGAGGCCGAGCTGACGCCCAACGGCCGGATTCGAATCCGTCCGGCCTTCAAGGCCGCCGGCAGCCCCCTCGAATGGCCGGAAGCCTACGAGCTTTTCGGTCATGGATTCACCCGCATCGGTGACGCCATCGTTCGCGCACCCGATCTCGACCTCTTCGAGGAAGCCGGCTTCAGGCTGCCCAAGCGATCCCAAACCAAGGGACTCTTGGGCACCCGCATCGCACTGATCCGGCTCGTCGCCGAGACCGGTCTTCCGGTCAGCGGCGGTGACGACGGCCTCGCCTCACTCGCCGATCTGCTGCAAGGGAAATCATCGCCGGAGTGCCCCGATCCACCCGGTCTCCGTTCCCGCCTCCGCCCCTATCAGAGAGAGGGGGTCGCCTGGTTGTGGAACCGCTATCTGGCGGGGATCGGCGCGCTCCTCGCCGACGACATGGGGCTCGGCAAGACCCACCAGGTCATGGGCCTGCTCTGCCTGGTCCACGCGGTCCGGCGTTCCGAGGGGCTCCTGGTGGTCTGCCCAAGGGGGGTCCTCGAGCACTGGCACACGCTGCTCAACCGGTACGCCCCGGAATTGGATGTTCACCTCTACCACGGGCCCGGTCGCTCACTGGCCGGGATCGGCGATGGTGTGGTCGTGCTCACGACCTACGACATCCTCTTCCGGTCGGCGGAAGAGCTCCAGAATCGAATCTGGGAGGTGGCGGTCTTCGATGAGGCCCAGCGCATCAAGAACTCACGGACCAAAGCGGCCCGTGCGGCCCGAAAGATCCCCGCCGCCTTTCGGATCGCCCTCTCAGGTACCCCCCTCGAGAATCGTCTCACCGAACTCTGGTCGGTGGTCGATCTGATCCTCCCCGGCTATCTCGGCTCGGAACGGGATTTTCGATCAAAACACCGCAGCCCGACCCACCACCAACTCCACCGCCTGCGAAAAAGACTCTCAGTGCTCACTCTTAGGCGGATCAAGGATCAGGTCCTCTCGGATCTTCCCGACAAGGTCGAGGACATCCGCTTCTGCCGGATGGTCGACAAACAGCGGGCGTTGTATGAGACCATTCGAGAGCTCGGGACGCAGCAGATTGCGGATCAACTCGAGGACCCGGCCTCGGATGTCCCCTACATCCACATCTTCGCCCTACTGACCCGTCTCAAACAGGTCTGCGACCACCCGGTGCTGGTGGAGGAGAGCCTGTCGTCGAGCTCCCACTCGGGGAAGATCGACGTCCTCGACCAGATTCTCGACGAGGCCCTCG
Source organism: Thermoanaerobaculales bacterium (assembly GCA_029287235.1). Lineage (GTDB taxonomy): Bacteria > Acidobacteriota > Thermoanaerobaculia > Thermoanaerobaculales > Sulfomarinibacteraceae > JAHECW01. The sequence continues at coordinate 14,051 of JARFRM010000209.1, read as the reverse complement.
AAGGAGGGTGCAGCGCAGTCGTCTTCTCGCAGTACGTCACCATGATCAACTATCTGTCGACGCATTTGGGCAAGCGGCGGATTCCACACCTCGAGCTCACCGGCTCGACTCGAGACCGCGGTCGGATCGTCCGCCGCTTCAACTCAGAACAGCACGAAAGGGTGCTGCTCGCGAGCCTCCTCGCAGGAGGGGTCGGCATCGACCTCACCGGCGCCTCGGTGGTCATCCACTACGACCGTTGGTGGAATCCGGCCAAGGAGAATCAAGCCACCGATCGTGTTCACCGCATCGGCCAGAAACGCTTCGTCCAGGTCTTCAAGCTGGTGACCCGCGACACGGTGGAAGAACGAATCGACGACCTCATCCGATCCAAGCTCGAGCTCATGGAACAGGTCGTCACGCCGACCGAAGACGTGCTTCGCGCCTTTGACCGGTACGAGCTTGCGTCCCTCCTCGGGATCAAGATCCACTAGTGTACCCCGCCACAACTGGGGTGAAGTATCGAGAGTGCCGAGGCGCACTCCTGCCGGTGTTTCGCGAATGAGGCGTACCGCTTCGTACGTTGATTTCGCGAAGCACCGGCAGGAGGGATGCATCGGTGCTCGAATACCGCCTCCAATTGTGGCGGGGTGCACCGTTGACCCGAATACCGGAATCCCCGTCGACGGCCTCCACGATTTCGGCAACGGGCTCACGTTGTGGTAGGGTGCGACAAATGGTGCAACGTCCATGACTCCCGACTACCTGATCTGCCTCGAATGCGAGAGCCCGGTCTACGTCTTCGAGTGGAAAGAAGGCGTCACCAAGGAAGCGATCTGCGAAATGTGCGGCAACGACGATCCCCAGCAGTTCGCCACCGAGGACGAGTACGAGGACCTCGCCCTGGACCGCCGCTTCGATCGCGAAACGTCGAGCCCAAAAGAGGAATAGATCACCCTCGAATGGCGAAGCTGAGCTTTCTCTGGCATCTGCACCAGCCGTCCTACCGCACCGCGGACGGGTTGTCGCACGCACCCTGGGCCATGATTCATGCCGGAGGCGCCTACAAGACGCTCGCCTCCGCCATCGCCGAGGTGAACGGCCGCGGACAGGTGGTCAATATCGTCCCAACCCTGCTCGAGCAGCTCATCGCCTATCGCGACCACGCCGTGAACGACCCGGTGGTCGAGGCGTTGATCACGCCCGCTGCCGATCTCTCCGATGAACAGCGTGAGCTCCTGGTGTCCTGGGGTTTTCACGTCACCTCGAGGCAGCTGAAAAGATATCCTCGGTTGGCCGAGCTCGCTCGACGACGCGAGGTGTCCAACCGGCGCTCCCGGCTTTCGGCGGCATACGGCCCCGGAGACCTCCGTGACCTCCAGGTGCTCTTCGTGGTCGCCCAGGCAGGTGAACAGGCGTGGCGGGACGGTCGACTCGCGAGCGTTCTCACAAAAGGTCGCGGTTTCTCGCCGGCGGATCACGACGCCGTGAGCGCATGGCTCGAGGCCCAGCCGGGAGAGTTGATCGAGCTCTGGCAGCGGCTGGCGAAGCTTCCGGGCGTCGAATTCTCCACCAGCCCCTACGCCCACCCCATCATGCCGTTGCTCGCCGACACGGGCATCGTTGTGGATAGCTGGGCACCCCACCCGGCGCCGGACGTCCCCCCGTTCAAATACCCCGAAGATGCGGTCTGGCAGCTCGATCAGGGACTCGAGCTCATGCGATCCGCCGGCCTCGAGGCGATCGGGTGCTGGCCACCCGAGGGCTCGGTCTCGGCCGAGGCACTGGCGATCTACGCCGACGCCGGAATCGAGTGGCTGGTCACCGATGAGGGGATCCTGGAGAAGAGCCTAGGACGACCTCTCCGCGCGAACGGAACCGCCACGTCCGAGCTCTACCGCCCCTGGACGCTGGGTGAATCGAGCCCGGTGCTCTTCTTCCGGGACCGCAGGCTTTCCGACGCCATCGGTTTCAGTTACGGCCGCTGGGACGACGAAGCACGCGCCGCCCTCTCGCTGGTCGACGATCTCGTCGCCCTCGGCCGGACCCTCCCGGATGACGCAACCATCGTTCTCGCTCTCGACGGAGAGAACCCATGGCTCCACTATCCCGATGGCGGCGGGCGGTTCCTTCGGGAACTCATGGGAGCGCTGAACCAGACCGGCGACGAGATCCAGCCCGAAACGCTCGCGACTCTGGCGCGGTCCTCTCGGCCCGGGGAATTGGACACCCTCCACCCCGGATCGTGGATCAACGGAGTCTTCGCCACCTGGATCGGGCACCCGGAGAAGACCGCGGCCTGGAAGCTGTTGGCCGAGGTTCGCGACGCCATCGAACAATCAGGCGCCCCCCGGCCGCCATCGCTGCTCGTGGCCGAGGCCTCGGACTGGTTCTGGTGGCTCGGCGACGACAACCCCACCGAGCTCGCACCGCTCTACGACGAGATCTTCCGCCACCATCTCGCCGACGCCTGCCGCCAGGCGGGAATCGCGCCCCCAAAAGAGATCGATCAGCCCATCAAGACCGTCATCAGGCGGGTCCCGGTTCCGGTGTCGGCCCGCTGGAGACCACCGCGGCTCGACGGCCGAATCACCTCCTATTTCGAGTGGTGCCTCTCGACCCGCGTCGAGACCCTGGAGGGTCACCCGATCCAGAGCCTCTCCTTGTGGGCCGGCGAAGACCACCTCTACCTTCTCATCGAGGGCGAGCGAGCCATGGACGAGGTGACGACCGATGAGTTCCTGAGCATTCACTTCGAACCCGAAGGCGGCCCACCGATCGCCGTGATCATCGACGGCACGGGTTGTCAGAAGCACGGCGTCGACTGCGCCCTCGGACGGTTCGCCGAGCTGTCGTTGCCGTGGAACATTCGTCGCACCGCACGCCTCGATGTCCGCATCGGTGAGCGAAGCGCTTTGGGAGGAGCCGTCCTCCTCCTCGAGCCGACGCAAGTGGACGACGAGTCGACATGAGAAACGAGGACTGAGCCATGTCCGAGCTTCGCTACTGCCCGATCAAGAACCGCTGGGCCATCATCGCTCCCGAGCGGAGACTCCGGCCGCTCGAGTTTCTGGTTCCCGAGGCGGCGGGGATGCCCCTGTCGCCCGAAGCCGACCCCTTTGCACCGGGGAACGAGGACCACACCACACCCGAGATTTTCTCGTTGCCGACCCTCGACGCATCGACCAGCTCCCGGTGGCAGGTCCGGGTCTTCGCCAACAAGTTTCCCGCACTCCGGGTCGAGGGCGGGGTCACGCGCGAAGGGGTGGGCCTCAACGACAGTGTCAGCGGTGTCGGCGCCCACGAAGTGATCGTCGAATGTCCCGAGTCGGCCCGGGAGATGGCGGATTTCCGGGTCGACGAGATGCTCCAGGTCCTCAAGGCGTGGCGCGCCCGGATTGTCGATCTGAGGAAGGACACCCGCCTCCGTTACATCCTCATCTTCAAGAACCGGGGGTCGGAGGCCGGCGCCTCGGTGACCCACGCCCACTCGCAACTCATCGCAACTCCGATCATCCCTTCGGTTGTGGCCCAGGAACTCAAATCGGCACGCGAGCACTTCAATCGCAAAGAGCGGTGTCTCTTCTGCGATCTGATCCACCAGGAGCTCGAGCTCGGCGCTCGGGTCGCCATCGAGACGGCCAGCTTTGTCGCTCTCACCCCCTATGCCTCCGCCTTGCCCTTCGAGACCTGGGTTCTCCCGCGGCGCCACGGACACGATTTTGCGGCGGCCGACGACGCCGAACTCCGCGGTCTGGCGGTGATCCTCCGTGATCTCCTGCGCCGGATTCGGCTGCTGCTCGAGGATCCTCCATACAACCTCGTCCTGCACACGGCACCGAGCCCCCACCCCCGACCGGGCCACCCGGACGATTGGTCGACCATCGATCACGATTTCCACTGGCACCTGGAACTGGTCCCGCGGATCAGTCGACGGGCCGGATTCGAGTGGGGTTCCGGCTATACGATCAATCCAACCGCCCCGGAGGAGGCCGCCCGTCACCTCAAGGAGGCTGATCCCGATAGCGGATCCGGAGGCGGCTGAGGACCCCGATGCCCCAGCGTCCGTTCCTCACGCCATCTTCTTGAGCAACGCCCGGACCGGGGCCGCCTCGGTCATTCGGAGCGGCACGGGCAGAGCCACGAGCACGTAGCGCCCGGCCTCCACCCCCTCGAGGTCAAGCCCCTCGATCCACGTCATCCCACGTTCAACCAGCGCGTGGTGCGCCTCGAGATCGGTCGAGGCAAACACGTCCACCGACGGGGTGTCGATTCCGAGGGTCGAGACCCCGTGGTCCGCCAGCCAGTGGATGAGCTCGGCCGAGGTCCCCGTGAATCCGTCCGAAATCGGAGCATCGACCGGCTGAGTATCGGTTCGCAGAAGGACCTTGGAATGAGCCGGAACCCAACCCAGCGGCATATCCCGGGGACGCGCCGCCGCACACCCGACGGGCAGGCGCACCACCTCCGCAGGACCGATGAACCGACCGAGGGGGATCTCATGCACCGCGATGCCTCCGGGATCGAGGTGGAGAGGAGCATCGACGTGGGTGCCGATGTGACATGTCGTTGAGAGCGCCGAGACCAGGAGGCCGTCGATCTCGGTCTGATTCAGCTCGAGTGCCCGGTCGCCGGGCCAGACCGAGGTCCCGGGATTCAGCGGCCGGCTGACGTCAATCCAACCATCGCCGATCCACACATCAGGCACTGCCCCGTCAAGCTTCGAGGCCGTCATCCAGGAAATCCTGCACCGTCTCGATGTGACGTCGGACCAAACTCACCAACTCATGCTGGTCCGCAATGGGTTTGGCAACGTAGTCGTTGGCGCCGGAGGAGAAGAGCAGACGCTCGCGATCGCCCTTCATAGCGTGGGCCGTGAGCAGAATGACAGGCAGCCCTACACCACCGGGCAGCGCGCGGATCCGGCGAGTCAGCTCAACACCGTCGACCTTGTCGCCTCGCACGCGGGTGTCCTTCAACGAGACATCCATCAACGCAGCGCTGATGGGACGCGACGAGACGATCTCGAGAACCTCATCGCCGTCATGGCTCCTGATGACCTCAAAACCTCCGAGGCGGGTGAGAATCGTCTCCACCAGCAGGGCGTTGGCAGGATCATCCTCTACGACGAGCACCGTGTCCGCCATTGAATAGCCCTCCGAACATCACCACTCCGGGTATCTACAACGGTAGCATGCCCCGGGGTCTTGAGGTCTTGAGGGCTTGAGGATCTGCCTTTGCCTCGTTGAGGTCCTGCGATGGTGCGATGGGTCAATCATACGATGCCTTTGCGATGTTCTTTGCGTTCTTAGCGATCTTTGCGGTGAAAATGCAATGTGATCTTCGTGTTTCAATCCGACGTTTCGTAATCCGCTATCGACGGGCCAAGGGCTCAGAGCGTTCTGGTCTTGAGGTCTTGAGGTTTTGAGGACGTCGATCAGCGCTCGAGGAACTCGTCGATGTCGTGGCAGTTGACGATGTCCTCGGAAGCGGCGCCGGCCCTGCGCGCTACCGCCACGCCCCAGCGGACGTGATCGAGCCCCTCGATGGAGTGGGCATCCGGGTTGATCACGAGCTTGATCCCCTTGTCCAACGCCCTGCGCGCCCACCGCCCGTCCAGATCGAGCCGGTACGGACTGGCGTTGATCTCCGCAGCGACGCCCACCGCGGCACAGGCGTCGAGCACCCTCTCGAGATCCACCTCATATCCCGGCCTCGCCAAGAGAAGCCGTCCGGTGGGATGACCGAGGATCCGGCACGCCTGATGACGGACCGCGGTCACGATCCGCTCGGTCTGGGCCTCCTCGGTCAGGCGGAACGACGAGTGGACCGAAGCGACCACGTAGTCGAGACCAGACTCACAGCCATCCGGGATATCGAGCCGCCCGTCGCTGAGAATGTCCGCTTCCAACCCCTTGACGATGCGCAGTCCGGGGTTCGCCGCGTTCCATGCATCGGCCCTCGCCCACTGATCCTGCAACCTCGGTCCGTCGACCCCGTTGGCGTAAAACGCCGCCGGAGAGTGGTCGGCGACGCCGAAGAAAGTCCATCCCCGCTGCCCCGCCGCCTCGGCCATCTCTTCCAGCGAGGCCACACCGTCGGAATCGGTGGTGTGGTTGTGGAGGACCCCTCGAAGATCGGTGGGCTCGATCAGGTCGGGAATCGCGGCGCCGGCGGCCGCATCGAGCCATCGCTGATCTTCGCGCAGCTCCGGTGGAATCCACTGCAGCCCGAGTTCGTCGAAAACCACCGCTTCGTCATCGCCCGCGGGGATCCGGTCATCGCCGTGAGCGGCGCGCGCGCGGGCCGAGAGAGCCGCCGTGAAAGTCTCACTCCCGGTGGCGCGAATCATCGCTTCCCCGGCGCAACCAGGTGGTGAGAACCACAGCCTCACATCGAGGCCGTCTGCGCGGCGACACAGCCACTGACCATCGTTGACTCTCTCGGACTCGCCAAGCGACCGGGCCACACGCTCGGCATCGCCGGGCGCATCCGGAACAACGACGAAGGTGAGCTCTCCGATGGTTTCGCAACAGCGCCGGAGCTCGCCGGCAACTTCGACGGACACCACCCCCGACAACCCGACGAGCCTTCCGCGGATGTCCTCCGCTTCCGCCCACGCCTCGTGCAGCAGCCGGCTCTCCCCGGCTCGGTTACGGAAGATCGCGGCTTCCAGGATCGCGGCCTGGGTGGCCGGTCCGAAGCCCTTGAGATCGATCAGCCGATTTTCCCGGCAGGCGTATTCGAGCTCGCCGATGCTCTCGACGCCGAGGTTCTGCCACAAGCTTCGCACCTTCTTCGGCCCGAGTCCCGGGAGGCCCATGATCTCGCGCACACCCGGCGGGACACTGTCCTCGGCGTCAATCAACGCCTTCGGGCGGCGGCCCTGCGCGAGCTCTTCGAGGACGGCGGCGGTCCCCTTGCCGACCCCTTTCAGATCGAGGATTCTCCCGGAGCCGACCAGCTTCCGGAGATCACCATCGGCGGTTTCCACCGCTCGTGAGGCTCCTGCAAACGCCCGGACACGGTGTGGATTCTCACCCGCGACCTCGAGGAGGCGACCGATCTCCCTGAGGGTCTTGGCAGCTGATTTTCTATCCATTCAGAAATCCTCCCGAACCACGGCCCGGTCTACGAAAAGTGCCTGCATCTCTCGTGTCATGATATATTTCTCTCGATCTGATGGGCCTTCTGACACGCTTCAAATCGAGCCTGACCTACCCAATCGCCGCGACCCTGGTGTTGGTGACGGTCGTACCGGTTGCCCTTGCCGGTTGGCTTTTCGCATCCTACAACCGCGAGCACCTCACCACCGTCGAAAAGCTCTACCTCAACCGGCAGGCGGTCAGTCTGGCCAGTGAAGTGGATCATTTCTTCTCGAGCCGCAGTACCTACCTGGCAAGCACGGCCCGCGCCCTGGCGGTTTCGAGCCCCGACGACGTCGCTTCATTCGAGTCCTTTCTCGAGGAGATGGCGAACGAGGCCGGCCCGTCCTTCGCCTACCTTCAGATCCTCAACCGCGAGGGCGAGGGAAGCTATGTCTACGACCCACAGCTCGGGACCGAAGAGGTCAGACTTCTCACAGACCGAGTCCGATCCACCCAGGATGCTGCGCTGATCGGAGATCCTGAGCCCGAGTTTCGGTTGGAAAACCCGCAGGACCGTTCACCCTGGGCGATTCTCGTCTTCCCGCTTCAGACACCGGATGGCACGGCTTGGGGAAGCCTGGCGGGGGTTCTCGATTTTGCCAACTTCGAGCGAACATTTGTCGACAGCACCTACACCGGCCTCTTCGTCAGCGTCATCGACGACGGCGGCCAGGTGATCCTGAGCTCGTCTCCTTCTCTTCGGGGCGAGTCCCTCACCGGATCGCCGCTGGTCCGCGATTTTCTCACCCGCCCCATGGCTCTGACCTCAACCTACACAAACCCGCTCAACCCCGACGTGGGTGAGGTTCTCGGGTCTGCGGCGCCGGTCACCAACCTGGGATGGGGCGTGCTCCTCGAACGACCAACCGCCATGGCTTTCGCCCCGATCAGAATCATGCAGCTCCGCACACTCATGGTGAGTGCGGTTGCAGGTCTGGTCGCCCTCGGTCTCGGTTTCATCCTCAGCCGTCGCTTGATCGGCCCGCTCCGGCAGCTCGCCGACATCTCGAGCGAGATTTCCGAAGGCAAGCTGAGCGTTCGCTCCGATGTCCAGGGTGATGACGAGATCGCCCAACTCGGCCGCAATTTCAACCATATGGCGGAGAACATCGAGTCCCTGGTCCGCAAGCTCAAGCACGCCCTGCGACAAAACCAGGAGCTTTTCCTGGAGACGATCCGCACTCTGGCCGCGGCCATCGATGCCAAAGATCCCTACACCAAAGGCCACTCGGAGCGAGTGAGCGCCTACTCCATGGCCATCGCCCGGCACCTCGGACTAGGTTTCGACGAAATCTTTCACGTCCGCATCGCCGCGATTCTGCACGATGTGGGCAAGCTCGGCATCAGGGATGGAATTCTCAACAAACCGGGTGGACTCACCGACGAGGAGTACGAGATCATGCGCCGCCATCCGGGCATCGGGGCGCAGATCATGACGCCCATCAGCAAGCTCAAATCCATCATTCCGGGCATCCGCAACCACCACGAGACCTGGGATGGCCGGGGCTATCCCGACAAGCTCAAGGGGGAGCAGATCCCCATGGTGGCCCGGATCATCGGGGTCGCTGACACCTTTGACGCCATGACCACCAACCGGCCCTACCAGAAGGCCATGCCCCTCTCCCACGTGACCGCGAAGATGAAGGCCATGGCCGGCACCCGCTTCGACCCTGAGGTGGTCGTCGCCTTCAGCGCAGCCGTCGAAGCGGGCGACATCATGCCGCCCGAACCCTGGTCCGAGGGCGACGGTCTCGCGTCACACCAGGAGGTTTCATGAACCGCCCATCACGCATCATCACGCCGTTACTCGTCCTCATGCTCATGATCGCGGGGGCGGTGGTTGCCGGCGCATCGCCGTCGCCGGATCCGAAGAAGAAGAAGAAACAGGCACAGACAGACCCGCTGCTCGCCCAGTCGCTCATGCGTCAGGCCTACGTTTTCATGCAGCAACAGCGGTACGAAGAGGCTCTCGAGCGCTTCCGAGAAGCCGACGCCGCCAACCCGGGAAACGCGACGGTCTACAACATGGTCGGACTTTGTTATCTGAGCATGGAGCAGCTCGACAAGGCTCTCGAAAACTTCGACACCGCTCTCGGGATGATCCCCGGCTTCACCGACGCGAGAAACAACCGCGGCACCACCTACCTCGCCCTCGAACAGTACCGATTGGCCGAAGTCGATTTCATCGCTGTGCTCTCGGACTCCACCTACCCGCACCGGTGGAAGGTCTTCTACAACCTGGGCTTGACCTACCTCGGCCGCGGACAGGTCGGCGCCGCAGAAGAGAACTTCCGCAAGGCGATCACCGCACAGGTCCCGGTATTCGAGGCCTATCTGCGTCTCGCCGAGATTGCGGTGGCTCAAGACCGACCCGACTCGGCCCTCGGCCTCCTCGAAGAGGCGCGTTTAAAATATCCCGAGAGGCTCGACGGCATCCTCGCCTACGGGCGGCTGCTCATCGATGTCGGTCGTCCGGATGAGGCGCGACCGTACCTCGAAGACGTGATCGCGTCCGATCCCGGTTCGCCGCTCGCCACCGAGGCGCGGATGCTTCTCGGTCTCCCCTGATGCCGTTCAACTATCTGCTCACCAATCTGCTGGTTGACGTTCCCGAAGCGGTTGGTGCGATTTTCCTCGATGACGACGGTGAGACCGTCGATTTCGTGACCCGCCACGGTGAGCCCTTCGACCTCAAGGTCGAAGGCGCCATCCAAGGCATTTTCACTCGTCAGTTGGGGATGACCTTCTCCGAGGCGGGGATCGGCAGCCTCGAGCACTTCATGGTCGAGGGAGCCGAGCTCGCGACGTTGACGCACATCCTCCCGGATGGCTACTATGTGGTGCTCGTGGCGCGTAAGCCCGTCGCACGGGCCCGGGCGCAGCACCACCTCGAGCAAACCGCCAGGATGCTCGCCCGCGAGCTCGAGTAGCCGGAGCGATCACACAACCCACGACCGGACCCCAAGGCCGGCTCTCCGATCGAAGAGTCTCGGCCGATCCTCGGTCAGCCGTAGAGGAGCGTAGACATGGCCGGAACATTCCTCAAGAAGCTCAAACGCGGGCTCTTCATGACCCACACCGAGTTCATCGAGAAGGTGGGCGAGACCTTTGAACGAACGGGCCCGGTCGAAGCCGTTCACATCGATCGGCTCGAAGAGGCTCTCATCGCCGCCGACGCGGGAGTCGCGCTGTCGGTCCGGCTCTCTGATGAGATCCGCAACGATGTGAGGACTCACCGCATCACCACGGCGGAAGAGCTCCGCCCGGCCGTCAGGCAACGATTGCTCAAGCTTTTGGACGATACCGAGGGTGGCCTCACGACAGGGGGGGCTCGGCCCAGGATCACCCTCGTCGTCGGTGTCAACGGCACCGGCAAGACCACCACCGTCGCCAAGCTGGCAAAGAGGCGAAAAGAAGCGGGAAGCTCGGTCGTGCTGGCCGCCGCCGACACCTTCCGCGCCGCCGCGGTCGAACAGCTCCAAGTCTGGGCCGACCGTGTCGACGTGCCGGTCGTCCACCAACAGGAAGGGGCCGACCCCGCGGCCGTCGTCTACGATGCCATCGCCGCCGCCAGATCACGCGACATCGACGAGGTGCTGGTCGACACCGCCGGACGGCTCCACACCCGAGCCAACCTCATGAAGGAGCTCGAAAAGGTCAAAGGTGTGGCCGCCCGCGAGGTGGACGGCGCGCCTCACGAGGTCCTCCTCGTTCTCGACGCCACGACGGGATCCAACGGCATCGAGCAGGCACAGCAGTTCGGCGCCACCGCCGGGGTCGACGGCGTTGTTCTCACCAAGCTCGACGGCACCGCCAAAGGCGGCGTCGTCCTCGCCATCGCCGAGTCCCTCAAGCTTCCCGTCCGGTGGATCGGGGTCGGCGAAGGAGTCGACGATCTGCTGCCCTTCGACGCCGAAGACTTTGTCGACTCCCTTCTCGCCCTCGAGGGTTGAGCCCCGATCCTCACCTCGCGACCGATGCGGCTGCTGACAATTGCGGGTCAAACCCGACTCCGATACACTGGGATGTACCTCAGATCGGAAACGAGTTGGGTTGAACTCATCAGATATCGAACACAGGGTACGCGGCACTCAAAACACTGAGGCGACGCGCAGCGGGGAATCTCTCCCCGTGAAACCGACTGGTTCGGCAGGTCGGGACGGCGGTGTGGACGCCATGGACGAATACTGGATGCAACACGCTCTCGACCTCGCTCTTCGGGGTCGGTGCGGTGCGTCCCCCAACCCAATGGTGGGAGCCGTCGTACTCGACCCCGACGGGTTGGTCGTCGGCGAGGGATACCACGCCCGGTGCGGAGGCCCGCACGCCGAGGTACACGCGCTCGCTCAGGCCGGAGGTCGCGCCCTCGGCGGCACGATTCTGGTCACCCTCGAACCCTGCGCTCACCACGGCCGGACGCCGCCGTGCGTCGATGTCATCATCGGCGCCGGGATCCGACGAGTTGTGGTGGCTGTGAAGGACCCCAATCCGATCGCATCGGGAGGCGTCGAACGCCTCCGCGCCGAGGGTATCGAGGTCACCGAGGGCGTGCGTTCCGAAAGCGGCCGCATCCTCAACCGTCGGTGGCTACGTTGGGTGCAGGACCACCGACCATGGGTCACCGCCAAGGCGGCGATCTCTCTCGACGGGCGGATCGCCACCCGCACCGGCGACTCACAGTGGATCACCGGCGAAGCGTCCCGCAGCCGCGGCCTCGAGCTTCGCGAAGAGCACGACGCCATCCTGGTGGGTGTCGGCACCGTTCTCGCCGACAACCCCCGGCTGACCCGTCGTCTCGGCCTCAACCCCGGTGATGACGTGCGTCGGGTGATCCTGGATTCGAGACTTCGAACCCCAAACGACGCGGTCGTTGTGCAGTCCGATCCCGAGCAGACCATCGTGGTTCACACCTCCGCGGCCGCGCGCGAAGACCGCGAGCGCCTCGACGCCGCAGGGGTCGAACGTGTCGAGCTTCCCGCCGACGAACGCGATCGGGTCGAGATCGGCTCGCTGCTCGATTATCTCGGTGATCTCGGAATCGCCGCCCTCCTGGTCGAAGGCGGGGCGGAGATCCACGGTTCCTTCTTCGACGCCGATGCCGTCGATGAGATCTTCTTCTTCGTCGCACCCATGATCATCGGCGGCGAGGCGACCGTCGCCGTCAGCGGCGTCGGGGTCGCGACCCTCGAGATGGCCCGTCGCTACCACTTCGAGGAGGTTCACCACCACGACGACGATCTCGAACTTCACTGTGTGCGCCCGGAGGATGCGGATGTTCACGGGTCTGATTGAAACCGTCGGGACCGCACGCCGCCTTGTCCGTTCCGGCGGCGGGGCTCGACTCGAGATCGAGGTCAGCTGGCCCGACGAAGCGCGACCCGAGAAGGGAGACAGCGTCGCCGTCAACGGCGCCTGTCTCACGGCCGTTGCACCCTCCGCTCACGCTTTCACCGCCGACCTCTCGCCGGAAACCCTGGACCGAACCCTTTTGGGAGCTCTCCGTCCGGGCACCCCCGTCAATATCGAGCGCGCTCTGAGACTCGGTGATCGCATCGGCGGCCACCTCGTTCAGGGCCACGTCGATGCGCAGATACGCCTCGTGGCCATCCATCCGGCAGGGGGTTTCCAACGTTGGCGACTGTCGCTGCCGGCCGAGCACAGTCGGGAGATCGCGTCCAAGGGCAGCGTCGCCCTCGACGGGGTGTCGCTGACGGTTTCGGCCCTCGGCGATGACTGGTTCGAGGTCGCCCTGATCCCCGAGACCCTCAGCGCAACGACCCTCGGCAAGCTTGCCGTTGGTGCTCGGATCCACCTCGAAACCGATGTCCTCGCCAAGTATGTCGCCCGCCGCATCGAGGGGCCGTCAGGGCCGGCCACTGCAACCTCCGCCATCGACCAACTCTTTGGGGGCGGAGGTGCGTAGAGTCGAGCCCGCCTACCCGGACCTCTTCCCCATCACCCACGTCCAACGACCCGGCTACCTGCCGGGCCCGAAGGTCAGCCTCGATCCCATCAAGCTCGGCATCGTCTGGGAAGACGCTCCGCGACGAATCCTTCCGGCCGAAGGATCGGTCCCCCGGGAGGCGATCCGGGCCATGTCTTTCGCGCGGGTCGCGCGGGAGCGGGGCGAGGTGCTGCAACGCGTGCTCGACCGCGGTGGTTCGGTACTGCTCGTCCTCGACGACCCCGAAATCACCCCGGAGGACCTCGGTCTCGACCATTGCTCGGGCGACCAACGAGTGAGTGCCTTGTTGCCCGTCCTACCCTACCCGCTTTCCGACGGTCTGAAGATCCCCGCCGCCTGGACCGACTGGCGCTGGGGCGCGGTGCTCGGCCTCTTCCCATTCCCGGGAGCCGACGCCGAGGTCGAACGAAGAATCAAACAGCTCAAGCAGGACGGCGCCCGGTTCGCGGTTGCGGCCCCGCTCTTCCTCACCCCGAAGGATCGCCACCGCATCCTCGACGGCTGTGATGGGACCGGTGTCGCCGACGAGCTCGAGAATGCCCTCTTTCACGCCGATGTCGCTCGCGGTCTTCACGCCCTCGAACGTCGCGCCGGCGTGACCCTGCAAGAGGTCGGGATGGATCCCTTCATCCCGTGCATGGTGCCCAAGGGCTATCAATCCAACGCGGTGCGCACGGCCGCCATCCTCCGCCTGTGGGCTCGCCGTCTCGATCAGTGCCACGAGGAGTCTTCGTGGGGATGGCGACTCCGCCGTGCGGCGACCGCCCTCGATCATCTGCCGAACGACCCGGCCGTCCTCGCCATTGAGGACAACCTCCGCGTCGTCCCGGGATTCGACCCGTGGGTCGAGAGCTTCACCAGAGCCCTTTGGTATGGCGGCGAGCCCGTAGATTCGGCGTGGAAGCGCTGGTCGGGGGAAGACGGAAAGGAGTGAGGAGTGGGCAGTGAGCAGTGAGCAG
>JARFRM010000263.1 GCA_029287235.1 Thermoanaerobaculales bacterium | reverse complement strand
TGTCGGCCTGACCGACCATGGTCGGCAGCCCGGTGGAGGGTCCGCCGCGCTGGACGTTGACCACGACGCAGGGGGTCTCCATCATCGCCGCCAACCCGATGTTCTCCATCATCAGGCTGAAACCTGGGCCCGAGGTCACTGTCATGCTCTTGGTTCCGGTCCAGGCGGCGCCGGCCACGGCGGCCATGGAGGCGAGCTCGTCCTCCATCTGGATGAAGGTACCGCCCATGACCGGAAAACGCCTGGAAATGCGTTCCACAACCTCGGTGGACGGTGTGATTGGATAACCGGCAACGAAGCGACAGCCCGCCGCCATGGCGCCCTCACCACAGGCATAGTCGCCGTCGAGGTAGTGGACACCCGTCAGCACACCCGCTGGATCCGTTTTCAATTGAGGGCCTCCTCTTCGGCGTTCGCATCTTCTTCGGCAGCGATGGAGCGGACGGCATCGACCGCCGCCACATCATTCGCCGGCACGCAGAAGATGGCGAAATCGGGACAGATCATTTCGCACAGATTGCAGTTGACGCACTCACCCTCGACGACGACTTCCGGCGGGTGGTAACCCTTGACATTGAAGTCCTCGGACATGACGAGCACGTCCTTGGGGCAGTACTCAACGCAGAAGGCGCAACCCTTGCACCTGTCGGCGATGATCACAACCTCGCCATGCGGCACCGTCACCTGGTCGAAATCGAGCGGCTTCCGCCAGTACCTCATCTGCTATACCTCCACTCGGAGTCGGGCGATCTCGCGTCCCCAAACTTGATCCAATCCCAGTGAACACCATTTCGTGAGTCGTGAGTCGTCACGCCTCCACCCCCCTTCGAGGCTTGAGCGAGCACTCTCCGTGCAGTTCCACCACCGAGCAGTCCGGGCTGTAGTACCCCGCACAACGCATGCACGGCGCGTCGGGCGCCGTTGTGCGCTCGAGCAGACCCAAACAAACCTCCCGAAGTAGATCGCAGAATTCCTCGGTCCGCTCCTCGCCGAGCTCCTCGATCACCGGCGCCAGTTGGGAGGCCTTGAGCCGTTCGAAGTCCTCAACCAGCCGCCGACCTTCCGGACTCACCGTCAGAAGGGTTGCCCGACGATCCTCCGATGAAGTTTCCCGCACCACCAGTCCGAGCCTCTCGAGCCGGTCGATGTTCTTGCTGCTCGCCGCCGGCGACACCCCGAGACAACGGGCCAACTCACCCACCTGAAGCTCGGAGTTTCCGGCGATGAGCTTGAGAAAACAGAACTGGGAACGAGTCAACCTGCGAGGGCAGAACTGTTCGAGAAAGGAGGACTCGAGAAACTCGCGAAGCAGCGAGCTCAGGATGTGGCCGTACCTCAGAAAGCAGTAGAAACCCTCTCCTGTCTTGACCGGGGTGGCACCGGTCTCCGCTGCCGAGGAGAGGCCATCGTGTGCCGGCATAACTCACCAGCTTTCTCTTCACTCGGTCAATATTTGACCTGGTTGATGTTTTATGTCGTAAAATATTTTTGTCAAGTGTCTGAAAGAACACGAGATAGAGACTGAGACACCGATTCCATGTGAAGAAAAGTACGACGCTTGCGCAGGTTGACAAACGGCGTTTTCCCGGTCTCAATTTCGGCCGGAAAATTTCTCAAGAAAATTGAGATTGGGGTACCGCCTCCTGATTCGCCCTGGGAGGAACGTCAGGCACCCGGCCCGTATTCATCAAAGAAAGCACGAAGGGCGGTCGTCCGACGGTCGGCGGAAACGGCGCCACATCGGCCGTGCCTCTTTGAGCATTCTTCGGATTCGGTTCCGCCAGGTCGTCGCCCGACTCTCGAGACCGTGCAATGTTCCAGGGGCCCCCACGGGCAACCGCGTTTCTGAGAACCGATTTCGGCGTCACGGCCCCGGGAGACAGAAAAAACCGGGAGGCCAATCGCCTCCCGGTCGTTGACGGCGAGTCCTATCGCGCTCAGAACGACGGGTAGAAAGAGCTGAGCATTTCCTTTGTGCTCTGCGAGCCGTTGCCGGCCATGGCGCGCGTTTTCATATCTTCCAATTGGTCTGTCAGCGAAGGCGCCTCGACCTCGTAGAGCACTCCGGTAGTGATCTTGTCCTTCTCGCGGGTGTACTTGACCGCATTTTTCCTTCGCGACGGGTCGTAGTCCTCCGGAAGCTGAGCGACCTTGGCCTTCATTTCCTTGAACTGGTCGTCACCGCGCCACGTCACACACGGCGACATGACGTTGAGGAAGGAGAATCCGTTGTGCTCGAGACCTGCGGAGATCATCTCGGTTAGGCCCTTCATTTCACCCGAGAACCCGCGGGCCACCCAGGTCGCCCCGGTGGAGATGGCGAGCTCGCAGGGATCAACGCTCGGTTCGGGGTTGCCCCAGTAGGTCGACTTGGTCTTGTCGCCGGTCGGCGTGGTGGGGGCCACCTGGCCTTTGGTGAGACCGTAGATCTCGTTGTCCATCAGAATGTAGAGGATATCGAGATTGCGCCGACACGAGTGGATCAGGTGATTGCCGCCGATGGCGAGACCATCGCCGTCACCGCCGACTGCGATCACCGTGAGCTCGGGTCGCGCCACCTTGACGCCCGTGGCCAGCGTCAACGCCCGGCCGTGAACGCCGTTGAACCCGTAGGTCTTGACATAACCGGGCAGCCGCGACGAGCAACCGATACCTGACAGAATCACGGTGTTCCAGGGCTCGATCTGGAGCTTCGCCATGGCCCGATAAAGGGCGTTGAGAACTCCGAAGTCACCGCACCCGGGACACCACACCGGCTTGAGGCCGCTCTTGTAGGCACCGGGTTTCAACTCGACTTTGACTCCTGCCGCGCTCATACCAACACCTCCCGCCGCATCGCGCTCATCTCGAGCACCTTTTGGATCTTGTCCTCGACCTCACTCACGGTGAGGTTCTTGCCACCCGATCTCTTGTAGACGTAGGTGTGACCCTCGGGGAGTTCGAGGAAGGTCTGGAGGTACTTGTAGAACTGGGCCGAGTAGCTGAGCTCGACCACGATGACCTCGCTGACCGTCTTGATGAACTCCTGGAATTCGTGGAACGGGAACGGGTAGAGCAGCTGCGGCACAAAGGCGGCCACCCGCTCACCGCGCCCGTTGGCCTTGAGCACCGCTTCCTTGACGGGGCCCTTGGACGAACCCCAGCAGATGATGCCGACATCTGCCTTTTCGGCGCCGTAGTGCCGGTAAAAGCTGTACTTGTCCCGCACCCGGCGGAGCTTGCGATAACGCTTGGCGTTCATCTTCTCGTGGGTCAGGAACATGGAGGTCGGTGAGCCGTCCTCGGTGTGCTCGAGACCGTTGGTCTGATACTCGCCACCCTTCATCCCGGGCCAGGACATGGGCGAGATCCCCGATTTGGTCTCCTTGTAGCGCTTGTAGTCGCGGAGATCACCCGCCGAAGGCACCTGGCGGCCCGTGACCTCGTGGTCGAGGGTGAGCATGGACAGGGTCTCACGCCGCTGGGCGATAAATTGATCCGAGAGCACGATCACCGGCACCTGCGCCTCTTCAGCGATGTTGAATGCCGCCACCGTGGCGTGGAAGCAGTCCTCAACATCGGCCGGCGCCAACACCACTCGCGGCGCATCACCGTGGGATCCCCACAGGGCCTGCCACAGATCCGACTGCTCGCTCTTGGTCGGCAGACCTGTGGACGGACCACCGCGCTGAACATCGATGATCACCGCGGGGATCTCAGCCATGGAGGCCAGCCCGAGCATCTCGGTCATGAGCGCGAGCCCGGGTCCCGAGGTCGCCGTCATCGACTTGACACCGGCGAAGGAACCGCCGATCACCGCACCGATGGCCGAGAGCTCGTCCTCGGTCTGGACCAGATAGCCGCCGACCTTGGGCATGAGTTCCGATAACAGGTGAAGGACCTCGGATGACGGCGTGATGGGATAGCCGGCAAAGAACCGACAACCGGCGTGGAGCGCGGCCACCGCCGACAGCTCGTTGCCCGACATGAGCAGCATCGGTTCGCCGGCGGTGTACTGCATCCGCTTGCCGGACGCCGCTTCGGTGATCTTCGACGCGTGGATCTTGCCCGCTTCGAAGCCCTTGAGGTTGGCTTCGAGGACCTCGGGCTTCTTCTTGGCGAACTTGCCCTTGATGGCCTGCTCGAGCGGTTCCTGCGGCAGCATGAACAGCTCCGACAGGAGACCAAGGGTGACGATGTTCTTGGCGAGTTTTGTCCCCGCGGACTCCTTGGCGAGCTCGATGAACGGCACCGGAACCCAACGCACGTCATCGGTCTCGGGACCGAGGTCGATCTCCTCGCGCGGAGTGTCGTCCGCCTCTTCGTAGAGAACGATCGCGTCCGGCGCGGCCAAAATCTCGCCTCTGAACTGCGCGAAGTCCGCCCAGTTGAAGACCACGAGTACCTGCACCAAATCCCCCTGAGCGTAAATCGGATCGGCGCTGACCCGAACCGTACAGGACGACTCCCCGCCCCGAATCTGGGGTCCGTAGGCCTCGACTTTCATTACGTGCAGCCCGACCGATGCGCCGGTCTGCGCCAACATGTCTCCCGTGGTGATCACACCGTCACCACCGGAACCAACGATTGCAAATGTAAGATCCCGTGTCGGCATCTTCGGAGTCCTCCTTACGGGCTCTCCAGGCCCTTGGCAAGGGATTGTGAACCCGTTCACACAAAATGTCCACCTGCGGCAAGAAATCCGTTAGGACAATCCCGCCAATCGGGTGAGCGAGGTCGCAATCCAGTCGCCCGGCGCGCGCTCGGCCGCCCTTGCGAGGGACGGCCTCGGGTTCATCTTCACGGCCAACAATGGAACCCAGACCCTGAACCCATATGGGCTCCGGCGGCGGCGTCCGGATCGACTACAACAACCCCCGGCCGAACCCGCCATCCACAGGCAGGGCGTGGCCGGTGATGCCGGAGGCGGCGTCGGAGCAGAGGAAGGCGGTTGCCGCGGCGATCTCCCTCGGCTCGAGCAACCTGCCCACCGGAGCAGAAGCCGCCCAGCTCTCCATGAGGGCTTCGGGAGTTGTCCCCAGATCCTTGGCTTTGACCTCGGCGAGCTCGATCAGTCGGTCCGTCGCGGTGTAACCGGGCAGGACGCTGTTGACGGTGACCCCGTTGGAGGCAACCTCATCGGCGATGCTCTTGAGATAACCCGTGAGCCCGGCGCGAAGCGTGTTCGACAGCACCAGCAACGGTTGCGGTTCGCGAACGGCGATGGAGGTGATGGCCACCACCCTGCCCCATCCCGCCGAGCGCATGGCCGGCAGGCAGAGTTCGAGGAAACGCTGCACCGGGAGGAGCAGCAGCTCGCAGGCGGCGATGAGATCGTCGGCCGTGGCGTTGATCGCCTTCATTGCCGGTGGGCCTCCGGCGTTGGTGACGACGATCTCGGGCTGTCCGAAGAGATCCCTGGTGGCCTTGACGACGCGGGCCGGTCCCTCGGGCTCGGCGAGATCGGCCACGACCGGGGCCACCCGTCCGTCGGTCGCTTCGCGGAGCTGCTCCGCGGCGGCGCCGATGCGCTCTTCCGAGCGCGAGACGATGACGACGCGTTTGCCCTGTCTCAGCAGCTCCTCGGCAACGGCGTAGCCGAGGCCCGCCGAGGCGCCGCCGACAATTGCGACATGACTTTTGGATGGGCTCACTTTGTTCTCCAACTCCTAAATGATGAATGATGAATGCGGAATGATGAAGTCCGTACCGGAGCGCTGTCGAATACGTTCAATGCCATCGGAGAATCACCTCTTGGAGCTACGGGATTTCAAGCTCTTGGCGGAGGTAACGAGAATCGCCGTGAGCTGGCCCGCTTCGTCCATCAGGTCGGTCAACCTTTCCTGTGCGACGATTCCTGATTCCACTAGGAGCTCAAGCCAATACGCCGTTTCCTCCAACTCCTGTAGCGCGCTTTCGGTCTTGCTGATCATCTCCGCATCTGAGCGACTGCGCTTGCACTCCCTCAGCTGCGCTCCGACGGAGGTGCCCGATCGCAGCACCTGCTTCCCAATGACCCCGCCTACTGTTGTCCTCGGTAGAGTCCCGTATAGCCGGATGATCCGCAATGCGAACTCCTTAGTCCGCACCAACAGATCTCTCGGCGCCCCCGTTTCAGCGGTCAACGGTTCTCACCCATCAAGCCAAAGACACCATTCCAGGATCGATCGACCCACCGGCCCACTGTTCATCATTCCGCATTCATCATTTATCTTTTTTTGCGAAGGGAAAGCTCGGATCGATGTCCACCGGGATCGTGGCGAGGGCGTCGATGGCCGCCACCATGGTTGGATTGACCGTGCCGTACTTCTCACGGAACGCCACGGCGGCCTCGTAGTCGCCCTCGGCCTGGATCATTAGCAGCTCGTGGGCGAGGTCGCGGAAGGCCCCCTCGAAGAGAGCGGGGACCGGACGGAATTTCCCTTCCGGGGTGATCTCCACGGCACCCTTCTCGAGCAGGAAGTTGGTCTGGAGGACCATTCCCAGTCCGTGGGCCTCGGCGACACCGAAGCGAGTGGTGCGGAAGATCCCGGCGGTGTAGGTCCAGGGCAGGCTCTCGAGGATCTCGGGCCCCATGACGCCCTTGGCCACCAACCCGTAGATGTCGTAGACCCCGAGGACGTCTGCTTTGGCCTCCTCGAAGGCCGAGTAGAGCTCCTTGAGCTCGAGCCTGACCTCGGTGTCGCGGCCATCGATGGTGATCTGGCCGGGGCCGATCCCGTGTGAGAGCTCGTGGTGGAGGGTGAACTGGAAAAAGGCCTCGAAGGAGATCCGGTCAACCTCGTCGGCGGGCAGCACCGCGTGGGCGATGGGTGTCAGGATGCCCTCGTACTTGGCCTGCATGACGTTCTTCAGCAGGACCTTTTTGGAACCCTTGGCCTCACGGACCCGTTCGTCGTTGGGCAGGTTGAAGGCAATGGTCTGGACACCGGAGCGGGTGTCACCGGTGGCGAGAAGCTCGTCCACAACCCGGATGGGCGACTCGGAACCGCGGTCGAGGTTCTTGTGCTCATCGGGGATGGGCAGATTCTTCTCGAGGAAGGGCAGCTCGGATTTGAAGATCTCCAGCCGCTTGGAGTCCTCGGGCTGGGCGACGCAGAGGAAGCACTCGAAGGCCGCCTTGTAGCCGAAGAGCGAGTCCTCGTAGGTTTCGTAGGGACCGATGACCACCTCGATGGTGGAGTCGAGATCCATCCAGGCCATATCCGACTCATAGTAATCGTCGGTGAAGAAGGCGTCGGCCCGGAGGTTGAGGAAGTTCCTCAGGCTCTCGTTGTCGGTGGCCGCGGCTGCGGCGCGCATGGCCTTGGCGGCACGCTCGAGGGAGGCCGCAAACGCCTCGCTGTAGGGAATGGCGACCAGGGCGTCGCCGTCACGCCGGATGAGGGTGTGGAGCGAGGTGAAGACCTCGCGATCCTCGGGGTGGGCCTCGATCCAGGCGGTGAACTCGGCCTCCGTCAGGTCTTCGGGATAGTAGCCGGCGCCCGGCGGATGGGGCTGGTTCCCGAGGAAGGGCGTGTGGTGGTCGAGGCGATCCCACGGGCCGTTCATGATGCGGTAGTAGTCGCGGGCGGCCGCCGCGTTCGGACCATCGAGCGCCCCGACCCGAGAGGCGAACTCGGGATTCCCGGCCCAGGCCTGGACCGTGAAGATCTCATCAATGGCATTGGCGGCGTCCACCAGGTGGAGCAGCGCCTCGCAGTCCCCGTCGGACAGGTGCAGGGTTTCCGCGGTCAGGGTCTGGGGGACGAACTGGGCTCGGAGCTCGACGATGTCTTCACGCACCGTCAATCCCGCTGCCTTTTCGGGTGCGTCGGGAGTCGCCCCACAGCCTGTCATGATCATCGTCAGCATCAACACCGCCAGTCCGGAATATCTCATGAACGCCTCCAAATACAGCCGTTCAGGCTGATGACTATTCAGGTTTTGTTGCCCACAGCACGAAGTCGCGCGGGCCGTTGACGAGCTCGTCGAGGCGATGCGCGACCCGATCGATCCGGCCCGCCAACGCCGCAAGCTCAGAATCACCATCGGGTCGGTCATTATCCGCCGAATCGGCAAAGAGCTGATCGGCAGGGAACGGGTGGAGCAGCTCCCGTTTGTCCACTTGGAAACCGCCGGCCTTCAGATAGAGCTCGAGGGTCTCGGGCATGAGCGGTCGCTGGTGGGTCGGATCCACCCAGTAAAGGGCCGCACCGACACGCAGCGAGTGCGGGTTCGGACTTTCGACGATGAGTCTCCCACCCGGCCGGAGCACTCGCCGAACTTCGGCGAGCACGGCGTTGAGGGTCTGCGGCCCGAGGTGCTCGAAGAGGTGGATCGCGGTGACGGCGCCCCGGCTCGCCTCGGGGATGGTCTCGAGAACCGAAAGCACGTCACCCTCGACGACATGGAGGCCGCGACGGCGAGCCGTTTCGGCCACCGCACCATCGCCCTCGATACCGGTCGCCTCGACCCCGGCCTCGCGAAGCATCAGCAGCAACTCGCCGCGACCACAACCGAGATCGAGAACCGGCGGGCTTGACCTCAGAGCCTCGAGGTAGTGATCGAGCCGGTGACGGATCTCGGCCTCCGGGCCGCGAAATGCCTCGAGCAGGGCGGGCTGCACCTCAGCCAGCGCCGACGCCAGCTTCTCCTCGTCGATCCTGCTGTTCACGGTTGTCGGCAGCGGTTCGCCGCGAAGCATGCGTTCGACGAGGGATCCGAGCTCCTCGATCTCGGCGGCGAGGCGTTCGAGGAGGGCGTCGGATCGACCGACCATTGCGGGTACGACATCGTCTCGCAGCCGGGTTGTTTCACCGGCCACAGCGCCGAGGACGTTTTCCACCTCGTCGAGGCGAACCTCGGCTGAGGGAACCCGATGATCACGAACATCGGCGAGCTCCGTCTGGGAAGAGCGGAGGGAGTCTTCGAGTATGTCGAGACGGCGTTCGATCCGGTCGAAGCGTTGCACAAAACCGTTCAACCGCTGTCTCAAGCCCCACGGGGTGAGCTCGAAAAGGGCCTTCATCAGGCGATGAAGGCCCCCGTGTCCTTGCTCGGCACCACCGTCACGCGACGGATCGGCGCTCGGTGCGACGCGATCGTCGCCGCTCATGGATTACTCGACCGCTGCCTCGGGGGCGGGTTCGGGCTCCGCGGCGACCTCGGTCACGGCGACCTCGGGCTCCACCGCCGCCTCGGCCGCCTCGGCTTCGGCTTCGGCTTCATCACCACCGCGATTCGGCTCTTCACCCGGCCGGACCACGAAGACCGGCAGGGTCAACTGGATGTCGCGGTGGATATTGAATTCGACCTCGAAGTTGCCGAGCTCTTTGAGGGGGTGGTCGAGGACGATCCGGCGGCGGTCGACCTCGAAGCCCTTGTCGGCAAGTTCTTTGGCGATGTCGGCCACGGTCACCGAACCGAAGAGCACGTCCTTCTCACCGGCACGACGTTCGAACTTGAGTTCGACACCATCCAAACTCTTGGCCAGCACCTCAGCAGCGCTGCGACGACCCAGGTCCATTTCTTCCCAGTGATGCTGCTCCTGCTCGAAGCGACGCCGGTTGCCCGGAGTGTCGGGATAGGCAAGAGCTTTAGGCAGCAGATAGTTGCGGGCAAATCCGGGCTTCACGTCGACCGAGTCGCCCCGCTCTCCGAGGTGCTCGATATAGTCGTTCAAGATCACTTTCATGGGTATCCTCCGTCATCACTCGCGGCCGGTCGCAGGGGGAAGAAGCTGTCGACGACACCGAGGGCCGCAACCAGCATCGGCATCGGTGGGTAGAAGCACATGAGCGCAACACCCCAACGGACAAACCACCCCCGGCCAACCCAGCGCGCGAGATGGGCTCGAATCATAGCCAACCCCTGGACAAAATACAACAAGAGCACCGCTATCAGCAGGTTGAGCGCAGCCCAGCGGGGGGTGCCGCCGAGAAAGAGAGCCCCCAAACCGGACAGGACGAAGACCGCGGCGGTCCATTCGTCCCCGCGGTAGTCCTCGAACGGTGCCACCTCGATCTCATAACCCAGGAGGGGAATCCTGGGTCTGATCCAGAACAGAACGATGATCACATACGCGATGACGACGCTGGGCAGCACCCACGGCACCACCCGTTCCGAAGCGTCGAACGCCAGCTCGATCTCGCCTTCGGCGAATCCCATGGCGCCGTACATCTCCTTGGCGTCGCCAGCCGCTCCGCGCATCGCCTCAGCCACGCCCTCGACCGGTCCCGATGGAACGGTGATGACCACCGACCCGACGAGGACCACCGCCAACGCGGCTGCGACCGTGGTCGCGATCCAACGCCCCTCGCTCCAACCGACCTTGCTCCATATCTCGACCGAGAGCGCGGGAAGCGCGACGATGAGGATGTAGGCCGCCATCAGGGCCATGGGGAACGGTCCTATCCCAACGGTCGAAGCAACCGCCAGCAGGGCCACAACCCACCCCCAGGCGCGGATTCCCGGGGATCCGTCGGACTGGAAATGGAGAATAGGCACCAGACCCAGCGGTGCGATCAGAAGACCGAAGACGGGCACCACCAGAACTCCTGCAACCAGCAACAGCGACACTAGGCCCGAGGCACCGGCGCCGAAGCGCGGTATACGCGGAGCGCCGGCGGAGGTGGGCTCCGCCGGCTCTTCGGGTTCGTTACTGATCACCATGGTCCCTCCCCAGAGGGGTGAGAAAACGCCTCGCGACTACTGACCCACGTACGGCAGCAAGCCCATGAACCGGGCACGCTTGATGGCGCGGGCGAGCTTGTGCTGATAGATCGGCCTGGTTCCGGTCACCCGCCGGGGGAGAATCTTGCCGTTGGTCGGGGTGAACTCACGGAGAAGCTCGATGTTCTTGTAGTCGATGTAATGGATCTTGTCGACGGTGAAACGGCAGATCTTGGCGCGCCGGCGAAAACGCTTCTTTTGGTGTCCCATTTCAGCCTCCTCAGCTCTCGTCCGCAGCAGCTACGGCTTCTGCGGCAGCCGCCTTCTTGGCCGCTTTCTTCGCCTGCCGCTCGTCCCGCTTCTTGTCCAGCTTGCGCTTCCGCCTCAGCTCGCGGTCGAGGTTGAGGGTCAGCGAACGCATGATGACGTCGGAGGTGCGGAGCTCGAAGTTAAGCTTTTCGAGCATGGCTCCGGGCGCATCGAATGTCCAGAAGTGGTAGACGCCGTAGTTCTTTTTCTTGATCGGGTAGGCGAGCTGCCGGCGCCCGCGGGCGTCCTTCTCGACCATCGTGCCGTCGTTTTCGGTGATGATGGTCTCGAGCCGCTCGAGCGCCGTGGTCTCTTCTTCGGGGGCAACCTCGGGATCGACGATGAGCCCCAGCTCATACAAAGGCATGTTTCCTCCTCATGGCCTTCGGCTCCGAAACTGCGGTCCGGAGCAAGGAGTTGTAATCTCCGGCGCGCAGACGCACCGGGACCGACATTCTACGGGCTTTGCGTCAAAACGCAAGCCCTTCTCGAATGATGAATGC
>JARFRM010000068.1 GCA_029287235.1 Thermoanaerobaculales bacterium | reverse complement strand
TGCTGGATGCTGGATGCTGGATGTCGCACCCGGCCGGTTGCTCGTTGCTCGTTGCTCGTTGCTCGTCCCCCGCCCACCCGGTCGGTTGCTCGTTGCTCGTCGCGGGGGGACTGCTTTCGCTCCCGCTCAGCAGTCCGTTCGGGAACGGGATCGAGGGGTGCAGGAAAACGCGGGTCGTTCGAACTGTCGACTGTCGACTGTCGACTGTTGACTTCTTCCACGATGACTTCGAGCGGCACCGGTGGTCGGAGGACTCGGACTGCCAGCAGCCCTCGTCCATTTTTTGGTTCGCGGCGGAGCTTTGGCGCCGGTGGCGGGTCGAAGGTGGTGGTGCCGTAGCGTTCGGGGAGGTGGCCGTCCACTGTCTGTGGGGCGCCCACCCGGTCGGGGCCGATCCGGCCGGCGATCCGGGCCATGGTGGCGGCGAGCTTCTCGGGGTGGATTTCGGGTGCGCCGAAGAGAGTCAGCTGGCCGCGCCTCGGCCGGTTGGGGTGGACAAAGCAGGCGAAGGCCGCGACGGCGGCTCCGGGTGGGTGAGCATCGAGATCGAGCCGGATGAGGGCGACGAGGGCGTCCACATCCCGGGTCGGGGCGGGCAACCGAATGGTCCGGTGGTCGCTGCCCTCGGGCTCGAGACCGAGCTCGAGCTCGAGCAGGGCACAGGCGAGATCGTGGGCCTCGAGGCGGCGCCGGATCCGGTCGAGGAGCTGGCGGACGGCGGCGAGCAACGGGTCGACGGTGACCACCGGCCACTCGAGCTCCATCCCCTCGGCCAGGGTTGGTGACGGCTGGTGCGGCACCAGGGGCTGGGGATCGATGCCGCGTGCGGCCTTGTGGGCGGCGGCGCCGGCGGGGCCGAGGCGGCTGGCGACGCGGTCGGCGGGCAGGCGGGCGAGCCCGCCAAGCGTTGTCACTCCCCAGCGGCCGAGGGTCTCGGCGAGTCGGCGCTCGAGTCTCAGGTGTCGCAGGGGCAGGGCGGCGAGGAAGGCGACCTCGCCCCCCGCGGGGACCACGGTGGGCGAGCCCGGCTGGCGGGCGGCGATCCGGGCTGCGAGCTTGTTGGCGGCGATACCGACGCGGATGGGCAGATCCATGGAGGTCGCGGTGACCTCGGCGGCCTGGCCGAGATCGTGCTCGCCGTCGTAGAGGTTGTGCATCCCGTCGACATCGGCGAAGACGAGGTCGAGCTCGGCGTCCTCGACCCGGGGCGAGAGGCTCCAGGCAGTCTCAAGAAGGGCTTCGTGGGCGGAGGCTTCGCATCCCGGGTCACGGCCGCGGGCGAGGAGCGCGGGGAGGATGCCGCGGGCCTGGGCCATGCTCATCCCGGGACGGAGACCGGCCTTGCGCGCCGGGCGCGAGGCGGCGACGACGCGGGCGGCGGCGCCGTTGCCTTCGCAGATGGCGACGATCTCACCCGCCAGCTCGGGCTCGGCGCGGAGCCTCGCCGCGAGGGGGAAGAGGGGAACGTAGAGGCAGGCGATTCGGGTCATTGATCATCAAGGCTCATTGCGGAGTCGTTTCTGGAAAGGAGGAAAAGTGGGGCGCGGGGGTCTCGTCCTTCCGAACTTTTTGGAAGGAGTCTCGGATGAGCAGGCAAGATGCCTGCTCCACAATTCCGTCGCGCAGTGTTGTGGAGCAGGCTTCCAGCCTGCTTGATGGATGGTGCTCCCAGTCCTGTCATCTTGAGCGGAGCGGCCTCCGAGGCCGCGGAGTCGAAAGATCTCCCGAGGGTCAGGAGGTCGATCCGGTCTCTTTCGTCCCGCAGGGGGAAGGAGCGGCCCACGTTTCCTCGGGGGACCTTTCGACTCGCTCGCGGACTCACTCGCTCAGGGTGACAGGTGGGGGGGCGGACTGGTGCTCTCGATACCATGGAATCCATCCGCAGATTCAAGGCGATGCGGGGGCGGGTGTAAAACCCGCCCCTACGAATAGAAGGGAGAGCCGTAGGGGAGGGTTTTATACCCTCCCGACTTGTGCATTGCGGCAATGAAAGAGCTGAGGACACCGATGACCTTGAATCAACCGAGGCCGGGTGGGCGTTCCGTAGGAACGACCCGAGGTGAAGAAAGGCCGATTCGGCAAGCGCGTGCGTTTGGCGATCGGTCTTTCGAGCCTCGATGCCACGGCCGGGGGCCGTGGCTGTCCGGCCGATTCGCCTTGAATCACCGGATGGAGCCCGATCCGAAAAATCCGTGTCATCCGTGAAATCCGTGTTCAAAAAATTGTGATGTCTTTGTGAATCCTTCGCGTCTTTGCGTCTTCGTGCTTGCGACGGTGCGATGGTGCGTTGTGCGATGGAATCTGCGTTCATCTGCGTGATCTGCGGTTTCTCCGGGCGATGGTTTGTGTGCGATGTCTCTGTGTCTCTGTGCCTCCGTGGTTAAAACGGGGTCACACACAGAACGCGATCACCAGGAAGCAGAAGCCGATAGCTAACAGTCCCAGTGCTTGGCCTGCGATGATGGGAAGGTCTTTCAACGCGATCTCAGAAGTTTTGTACATGATGTTCTCTCCTTGAATGTGTGGTTGCCGTAGAAACCGAAAGCGGTGCGCGAAACACCGCTTCGGCGGTGGTGAAAACGGTGACGGTCCGGGTTGTCCTCCGGCTTCGGTTGCCGGTGTGTTTGTCGAGCTCGAGTCGGGCCGAGATCCCGTCGAGCAGTCGCAGCCCGCCGATGCCGCCCGACCACCGGCCTCGTCCGCGGCCGCTCGAGAGCACGGCGGCCGCCGCGCAGCCGCTCAAGCGATAGGGCGAGCCGACGAGGACCACCGAATGGTGCTCGGCGGCGCCGCGGGCGAGGCGGAGCCAGGCGGCGAGGGGAGGGCGGCCGAGCACCGGTGGGAGCCCGAGATCGAGGGCGACGAGTGAGAAACCGGTGGCGACGAGCATCTCGGCGGCGGCCAGCGAGTCGTCGAGCCGCTCGGGGCGGAGCCAGAGCAGCAGCTCGAGATCGATGCCGGCGGCGGCGGCGAGCTGGGGGTCGAGCTGCGAACCCTGGTCGATGAGGGCGGCGGCCTCACCGGCGCTGGTCATCTGTTGGAGGGTGGCCATGAGGGTCGAGAATCGGCCGCAGGAGCCGCGTCCCACGAGCTCGACCAGGGTGCCGCGGGGCAGCCCGCCGCCGAGCAGTTTGTCGATGACGACAACCGAGGTGGCGAGGGGCGCCTCGTGGAGTGTCTCCGCCCGTCGCCGGCTCAGCTCCGATGCCCGGTACACGGTCCGCCGGATCTCATCCGGCAGCGTCGCGCGGACCGTGTCGGCATCGGTTGCGCTGGTGGTGTCCGGTCTCGGTTCAGGGGCGATCATCTTGCCTCCGGCTGGTGATCCGCGGTGTCCACTTCTCAGTATAGGTGTAAATAAGACATAAATCAATATGCAAGTGGTGAACGGCTGTTCAGCGCGGTGGGATGGAGGGCGTAATTATCTAATTTTGAGACACATGCTAGATCTCGCGGCTTGAACAGATGTCACAGTGGTTGTAAGATGCTCCGATCAAAAAGGCGGGCCGGACCGTCGCCTTCTGGAGGGAAAGTCCTGTGGGAATGATCGTATCCATCGAAGAAATCGCCCCCGCCTTCAAGCGCTATGTCGTCGAGTCGCCCGAAGTTGCGCGCAAGCACGAGGCCGGGCAGTTCGTGATCGTGCTCATGGGTGAGCACGCCGAGCGGATCCCACTCACCATCGCGGACACCGACCCCGAGGCGGGGACCATCACCCTCGTCGTGCAGGAGGTCGGCAAATCGACCATGGAAATGGGTACCATGAAGGCCGGTGATCCCATCCAGGTCGTCGGCCCCCTCGGCAAGGCCACACACATCGAGAACTTCGGCACCTGCGTGTGCATCGGCGGCGGCGCCGGCATCGCGCCCATGCTGCCCATCGCCCGCGCCCTCAAAGACGCCGGCAACAAGGTGGTCTCGATCCTCGGCGGCCGCAACGAGGAACTGATCATCCTCCGTCCGGAGATGATCGAGGCCTCGCACGAGATGATCTACACCACCGATGACGGGAGCTTTGGAAAAAAGGGTGTCGTCACGGACGCTCTCAAAGAGTACATTGAAGAGCACGGCAAACCGGATCTCGTCATCGCCATCGGCCCCGCCATCATGATGAAGTTCGTTGCGCTGATGACAAAGGACTACGAGATCCCCACCGTGGTTTCGCTCAACACCATCATGATCGACGGCACCGGGATGTGCGGCGGCTGCCGGGTCGCGGTCGGCGGTGACAGCAAGTTCGTCTGTGTCGACGGGCCCGAGTTCGACGCCCACGAAGTCGATTTCGATCTGATGATGAAACGCCAGCGGATCTACCTCGAGGAGGAAGAAATCGCGCGCAAGAGGTTCCTCGAGCAACACGCGTGCAGGGCCACTGACGGCGTGGAGGTGAGCTGATGGCCCGAGAGAAGATCGAGAAGAAGGAGCGCATGAAAATTCCCCGGCAGCCCATGCCGGCGCAGGAACCCATGGATCGAATCAAGAACTTCAACGAGGTGGCGCTGGGGTTCACCGAAGAGCTCGCCCTGGCCGAGGCCGACCGCTGTCTCGAGTGCAAGAAACCCAAGTGCGTCGACGGCTGCCCGGTGGGCATCGATATCCCGGGTTTCATCGTTGCGATCCAGCAGGCGGATTTCGAGGGAGCGTTGGCCATCATCAAGAAGGACAACACCCTGCCCGCCATCTGCGGTCGCGTGTGCCCGCAGGAGGACCAGTGCGAGATCGTCTGCGTCACCGGTAAGAAGGCGGAGCCGGTGGCCATCGGGCGTCTCGAACGCTATGTCGCCGACTGGGAGATGGCCCAAGAAGGCGAAGTCAAGATGCCCGAACTGCCGCCCGCATCCGGGTTCAAGGTCGCGGTGGTGGGCTCCGGTCCGGCCGGTCTCGCCTGCGCCGCTGACTTGGCGCTGCGCGGCCACAAGGTCACCATCTACGAGGCGTTGCACAAGCCCGGCGGCGTGCTGGTCTACGGCATCCCCGAGTTCCGACTGCCCAAGAAGATCGTCCAGGAGGAGATCGGCAACCTCGAGAAGCTCGGGGTTGAGATCCGGTGCAACTTCGTCATCGGCAAGACCGCGAGCGTCGAGGAGCTCTTCAGCGAGTACGGCTTCGACGCCGTCTTCCTCGGCACCGGCGCCGGTTTGCCCTACTTCATGGGCATCCCCGGCGAAAACTACATCGGTGTGCTCTCGGCCAACGAGTTCCTCACTCGCGTCAACCTCATGAAGGCCTTCGCCTTCCCCGATTTCGACACCCCCGTGCGACTCGGCGACAACGTGGCCGTTGTCGGCTCGGGCAATGTCGCGATGGACTGCCTCCGGACCGCCAAGCGGCTCGGCGCCAAGAACGTCATCTGTCTCTATCGCCGGACCCGGGACGAGTCGCCGGCACGGTTGGAAGAGCTCGAGCACGCCGAGGAAGAAGACATCGACTTCCGCTGGCTCGCCTCGCCGGTGGAGATCTACGGCAATGAGGAGGGTCTCGTCACCGGCGCCAGGGTGCAGGTCATGGAGCTCGGCGAACCCGACGACTCCGGTCGACGCCGGCCCGTCCCGATCGAGGGCGACCAGTACGACATCGAGCTCGATCAGCTCATCATGGGCATCGGACAGGGTCCGAACCCGCTCGTGACCAAGAGCACCAAGGGTCTCGAGCTCAACAGGTGGGGCAATATCGTCGTCGATGAGGAAACCATGATGACGTCGATCGATGGTGTCTTCGCCGGCGGCGACATCGTCACCGGGGCGGCGACGGTGATCCTGGCCATGGGCGCAGGTAAGAAGGCGTCGGAAGGCATCGATGCGTATCTGAGGGGAACCGCCGAGGCGTCGAAGACCGCGTAGCGCGAAAGCTGATTCGAAACACGGGTCGGGGCAGGGAACTGTTCCGGCCCGTGCTATACTCCCGCTCGGAGCTGTATGTTCCGTGTTTGAAGTAAGTTATAGATTTTTCAAGAGCTTCTGCTCGGGCCCGGTGGATGGCGAGGTGACGACATCGCCCATGGGACACGTTGAGTGACAATCAGCGGCAACCTCCGGACCATGCCGTTTCCTGATCTGCTGCAATGGGTATCCCAGAGCCGGAAGACAGGGACCCTCGCAATCGAGGGCGATCCATACAACAAGAAAGTCTACTTCCGGAATGGTCTCGTCATCGCGGGTTCATCCGAAGACCCCACTGAGTTCCTCGGATACTACCTGGTCGGATGGAATCACGTGGGCGAGGACGAGCTCCAGGAGCTCCTCGACATGCAGGAGCAGTACAACACCCTGCTCGGAGAGCTCCTCGTCATCATCGGGAGGCTCACTCGCGACGATCTCATGCACATCCTTCAGGTCAAGACGGAAGAGACCATCTACGATCTCTTCATGTGGGACGAGGGGGACTTCCGCTTCCTCGAAAACATCCTCCCAGCGAAAAAGTTCCAACCACTCAACCTGCCGGTGGACATGATCATCCTCGAAGGGGTACGCCGGCGCGATGAGTGGCTCCGGTGCGCGGAGAGCATTGCGGATATCACGTGGGTTCCCAAACTGGTCCGAGCGATTGATGTTCGTCAGATAGGTCAGACCGAGCTCGGAATTCTGCGTGAGATCGACGGCAGGAACAGTATCGAGCAGATCGCGCTCAACTGCCGGATCGCCGCCTTCCACGTCATGTTGTTCGTCTTCCAGGGTCTGAGTCATGGCCTCTTCGAGACCAGCCCTCCCGATGAGGGTGAATCCGAGATCCCCGGATTCTCGTCGCGCGCG
This sequence comes from Thermoanaerobaculales bacterium, assembly GCA_029287235.1. Taxonomy (GTDB): domain Bacteria; phylum Acidobacteriota; class Thermoanaerobaculia; order Thermoanaerobaculales; family Sulfomarinibacteraceae; genus JAHECW01. Next base: position 14,199 of record JARFRM010000068.1, on the reverse strand, counting down.
TGGCGGACCCTGATCCATGAAGCGGAGCTGCTTCTCGAGAGCGGCGACCTCGGTGGCGCATACCAGCGGCTGCGCGATATCCGCGATAAGTACGGTGATCATCGTGAGGTGAACGAGCTCGCGAACGGTCTCGAAAGGACTATCCGCGAGGCGGTTGAGAGCCTCGATTTGGATGACGACATGGTGCTCAAGATCGCCATCCCGCACGAAGAACTCACCAATGTGTTCTGCACACCGGAGGAGGGATTTCTCCTTTCGAGGATCAACGGTTCGTACAAGCTCGGTGAGATCCTCGCCATGGTGCCGGGGAACGACCTCGACAAACGGGTGATGGTGGCGTCGCTGGTGCGGCGCGAGGTCGTGAAGAAGTAGCATCTAAGTTAAAAGTGAAAAGTGAAAAGTGAAGAGTTAAGAGTGATCAGCGGGCGGGTCCGATTACGCCTCCGGTGACCATGTGACGGGATCGTCGCGATGAATCGCTCCCGCTCCCGCTCGCGCTATCGATTTGTCCGAGATCCGTCCAAGAGCGGGAGGGGGAGCGACCGGGAGGCGGACGAGGGGCCATTCGGTCTTTCCGAACAACGGAATTTTTCCTTGCGAATGAGACTTGGTTACAACAAGTCGGCAAGGCCGGCTTCAAAACCAAGCTCACATCAGGAGGACCGACCGATGCCCAAGCATGAACTCGCACCGCTGCCCTACGCCTTCGATGCTCTCGAACCGCACATCGATGCCATGACCATGGAGATTCACCATGACAAGCATCACGCGGCGTATGTCGCCAACCTCAACGGGGCGCTCGACAAGCACCCCGACCTTTTTGATCGATCGCTCGACAGCCTGCTCGCCGATCTTGCAAGCGTGCCCGAGGACATCCGAACGGCGGTGCGCAACAACGGCGGCGGTCACGCCAACCACAGCTTCTTCTGGGATCTCCTCAGCGCCAACGGCGGCGGGAACCCGGCCGGCGATCTTGGTGACGCCATCAACGGCGAGTTCGGCGACTACGACACGTTCAAAGAGCTCTTCACCACCGCGGGAATGACCCGCTTCGGATCCGGTTGGGCCTGGCTTTCGGTGGACGGCGGCGGCAAGCTGGTTGTGTCCTCCACCGCAAACCAGGACACGCCGATCTCCGACGGACTCAAGCCGGTTCTCGGTCTCGATGTTTGGGAGCACGCCTACTACCTCAAGTATCAGAATCGCCGGCCGGACTACATCGGCGCCTTCTGGAACGTGGTCAACTGGAATCAGGCCGCGGAAAACTTCAAGGCCGCCCAGGGCTGATCAGCTCGCCAACAGGACGATCAGAAGCCCCCGGGCAGCTACCTGCCCGGGGGCATTCTTTCGTCGCAACCACGGAGACTCGGAGGACCCGCGGCTCGCTTCGCTCGCTCAGAATGAAGGAATCCGGAATGATCCCGTCGCCTCAGAATTCGTCGAGGCGGGCTTCATCCCCGCCTGGTGGGGGCATCAAGCAGGCTGGAAGCCTGCTCCACAATGACCGTGCGCTCCAAGCAGGCTGGAAGCCTGCTCCACAACAACCACCGGCTCAGAAGAGGGTGGCAGTATTTCCCAAACATGGGCGGAGGACGTGTTGTGGAGCAGCCATCCTGGCTGCTTGGTTTTGTGGCATCAGGATCGCGCATCAATGCGCTTCCTGTTCTGCGATTGATGCGAAGGCTCTGTGCTTCTCTGTTTCACTGTGTCTCTGCGGTTCAATCGCGATGTCTCCGTGTGCGATGTCTTGAGTCCCTGCGGCCCGCGCCCTACCGCCGGCCGCCCCACGGATCGGGGGCGAAGTCGAAGTCATCGAAGCTGAGGGCGCGCTCGCGTCTGGCCAGGGCTTGCTCCTCCTCGGCTGACGGCAGCACTCCCAGATGGACGAGCTGTTGCCGATACTCGTAGCGAAGACGTAGATGCGCGGCCGGGCTGGATTCGAGCTGCATCTCGACCCTGGTCACCCGATTGTCGATCTTGCGTCCTATGCCGGTGGCCGCGAGGTCATCGTCGGGCGATTCCGCGGGTGCGGGAGCGGCCTTGCCGGCCGACTGCGGCGCCGATGACTCACCCGAGCGCATCCGAGCAGATCCATCCTTGCCCTCTTCCAGATAGGGGCGGCGCGGCGGCGGGGGAGGCACGTACTCACGGAACGCCACGGCCTCGATAACGCCGAGGTTGGAGGTCTTGCCGAGCCACGCGCCGTAGCTCTTGGCTTCTGAGGTGAAGAAGAACCTGCGGGCGGTGTCCGGGCCGATCTGCCAGCCCTCGACGGTGACGGTCTGCCAGGGATCGAGCACCCACTTGCTCGCCTTCTGCGCGCTTCCGGTCTTGGCGTCGATGGTGTTGAGGCCATCCACAGCCAGAGCAACCGCCATTCGTCGACCCGTGCGGTTGGTCAGCCGGAGGGCGTACTCGGCGTGGCGAACGGCTTCGACATAGGTGGTGTTGCGGGCGGCGATCTCGTGGAGGGGTCGTCCGTTGACCAGGATCTCGAGGGAGAGATCACTTTCGGTGACGGATTCCGCGGGTTGTGGTCCCAAGAGTGAGAGGGTTGCGGCGATCGTGAACAGGCAAAGGGTGCGAACGGTTGTCTTCATCGGATTCTCCTTGTGCATCGTTCTCGGGCCCGCACAGTGAGAGGGCGATGAGCGGTGGAAGTTCCATCACACCGTCCGCGAGTATTTCGGCCCGTCGTCGTCGGCGGCCCGCAAGTAGGCGTCGAAGGGCATGCAGATGTTCCGCAGGAAGAACCGTCCGGTGGGGGTGACGGCGAGCCCGTCGTCCGCGAGCTCCACGAGGCGGTCGGCGGCCATGGGCTGGAGCTGGGCGAGGGCATCGGCGAAGTGTTCACGGGGGTCGATGTCGAACTCTCTCTCGACCCAGCCGAAGTCGAGCTGAAGCGTGCAGATGATGCGGTGAATGACCGCGCGCCGAAGCTCGTCTTCGGCGGTGCGGATGAGGCCCCGGTCCACGGGGAGCCGACCGGCATCGATGCTGCGTTTGTAGGCGGGGAGCTTCTTGATGTTGGCGGCGTAGGATCCCGCCACGTCACCGATGGCGGTCACTCCCACTCCGACCTGATCGGCGGCGGGCATGACCGTATAGCCCATGAAGTTGCGTTGGATCCGGTCCTCGGCCAGTGCACGGGCGAGCTCGTCGTCGGGCCGGGCGAAGTGGTCGAAGCCGACGAAGGCGTAGCCCGCCTCGACGAACTCGTGGGCGGCGCCGGTGAAGAGCGAGAACTTCTCCCATCCTCCCGGGAGCTGGTTTTCATCGAGCTGTTTCTGATGGGGCTTGATCCACGGAACGTGGGCATAGGAGAAACACGCCACCCGGTCGGGTGTGAGCTCGTCGATCACCGATCGGACGCAGTTCCTGAAGCTCGCCTCGGTCTGGAGCGGGAGACCGTAGATGAGGTCGATGTTGACCGACTGGAAGCCCAGCCGGCGGGCCTCGTCCACGTGCTCCCTGGTGAGCTCGAGGGGTTGGATGCGTTTGACCGCTCGCTGGACCTCGGGGTTGGTGTCCTGCAGCCCCATGGAGATACGGTTGAACCCGAGGCGGGCCAGCGTCGCGAGGTGATCCATGGTGGTCACGCACGGATCGACCTCGATGGCCACCTCGGCGTCATCGGTGAGCGGAAACCGGGTGGTGATCTCGCCGAAGAGCCGCTCGCACTGCTCCGGTGAGAGAAACGTCGGTGTCCCGCCACCCCAGTGAAGCTGGTTGAGGCGACGCCGAGAGCCGAGGACGTCGGCGAGGAGGTCGAGTTCGCGGGTCAGCGTGACGAGATAGTCCTCCTCGGGGCCGCGGTGAGGTGAGATCACCACGTTGCATCCGCAGAAGGTGCAGCGTTCGTGGCAGAACGGCAGGTGGACGTACATGGAAAGCGGGTCGTCGGTGCGGGAGGCCGCCTTCGCTAGCCGGTCGCGATAGGCGGAGGAGTCGTAGTCGGCGCCGAAGTGAGGGGCGGTCGGGTAGGAAGTATACCGAGGACCCGGACGATCGTAGCGCGCCAGGAGATTGGGGTTCAGACCCCGGACATCGAGGGTGAAACTCATCGGTTGCCGGTCCTGCAATCGCCGGCGACTCGGATCGGTTCGTAGGGGAGGGGTTCATCCCCTCCCGTCCACCGGCCCCGAGCTTTGGTGAAACACTCACTCATACCGAAAACCCTGAATTGTGCGGACGAAGGTCTCGACTGCGCGGACCGGGACGTCCGGCGTGATTCCGTGGCCGAGGTTGGCGATGTAGCCCCGGCGAGGGGCCTTCTCGAGCATGGCCAGGGTGCGCTCGCGGATGGCGGCGTCGGGCCCCATGAGCACGCCGGGATCGAGATTTCCCTGGAGCACGTGGTCCGGCAACGCCCGGGTCGCCATGGAGAGATCCGCCCGCCAGTCGAGGCCGATGACCTCGCAGGGCATGTCGCGCATGTCGTGCAACAGATGCGACCCGCCGTTGGCGAAGTAGATCCTCGGTACTCCGAGATCGGCGGTGGCTTCGAGAAGGCGGCGCGCCGGCCTCAGGGCCCAGCGTCGGGCATCCTCGGCCCCGAGGGCGCCGATCCACGAGTCGAAGATCTGGACCGCCTGAGCGCCGTGGGCCACCTGCTCGCGCAGGTAGGCGACCATGGCGTCGGCGACACGATCGAGAAAGGCGTCGAATGCCTCGGGGTTGTTGTGGGCGAAGGACTTGGCGCGGGTGAAGGACTTCGAGGTCGCGCCCTCGACCAGGTACGTCGCCAGAGTCCACGGCGCACCGCAGAAACCGATGAGGGCGGTCTCGGGTTCGAGACCGTCACGAACACGCTCGAGGGTCTCGGAGAGAAACTCGGTCCCACTCCACGGTTCGGGGAAGTGGAGCCGATCGAGATCGGCGGGTTCGCGGATGGGATTCGCGATGTGCGGTGCGGGGCTGAATGCGAGTTCGATGCCGGCAGGGACCAACGGGGTGAGAATGTCGGAGAAGACGATGGCGGCGTCGAAACCGAACCGGCGGATGGGTTGGAGAGTCACCTCGGCGGCGATCTCCGGCGTCCGGCACATGGTCAGGAAGTCACCGGCGGTCCTTCTGATCTCCCGGTACTCCGGAAGATACCGTCCCGCCTGCCGCATCACCCACACCGGCGGACGATCAACCTCCTCACGTGCGCATGCCCGCAGGAACCGGTTCATAGCATCCTCCGTCTCATACCAGTCCACGCCAGACCCGGGAGGGGATAAACCCCTCCCCTACAAAGAGAAACGTAGGGGAGGGGTTTATCCCCTCCCGCGGAGACGTTGGAGATTTCAGGAGGTTCAACCGAAAACCTCGGCCACGGCCTCGTCAAACGCAGCCACGGTCTGATCGATCACCGCCTCATCGTGCGCCGCCGAGACAAAGATCACCTCGTACGCCGATGGCGCCAGATAGACTCCGCGCTCGAGCAAGGCGGCGTGGAGCCCGGCATACCGTTCGGCCGCTCCCGAGTCGATGTCTTCGGCGGTGACCGGCGCCGGACCGTCCTGAAGAGCCAGCCAGAGGATCGATCCTCGTCGAACCACCGACCATTGATGATCGTGCTTGGTGAAAACCTCTCGAAGGCCGGTCTCCAACCGCGCCCCGAGCGTCTCGAGGCGATCCCATGTCGACCCGCCGTCGGCGAGCAGCGTCCGTAGCGCGGCGGCGCCGGCGGCCATGGCTACCGGGTTGCCCGAGAGCGTTCCCGCCTGATAGACCGGGCCGAGGGGTGCAAGCCGCTCCATGTGCGCACGCTTGCCGCCGTAGGCGCCGACGGGCATCCCGCCGCCGATGATCTTGCCGTAGGTCACGAGATCGGGCTCGATGCCATAGTGACCCGCGGCCCCGTCCGGACCGAGCCGAAAGCCGGTGATGACCTCGTCGAAGATGAGCATGGCGCCGTGGCGGGTGCACTCGGTGCGGAGGACATCCACAAACGATTTCGACTGGGGCAGCAGACCGTTGTTGGCCGGGATGCCCTCGATGATGACCGCGGCGATCTCGTCGCCGTGCTTGGTCATGAGCCGCCGAAAGGCCGCCTCGTCATCGAGGGGCAGCAGCAGGGTGTGGCCGGCCGATGACGCGGGGACCCCTGCCGACGACGGCGTTCCGAAGGTGGCGAGACCCGAACCCGCAGCCACGAGCAGGTAATCGGCGTGGCCGTGGTAGCAGCCGGTGAACTTGACGATGGCGTCGCGGCCGGTGACGCCCCGGGCCAAACGGACGGCCGACATGACCGCCTCGGTTCCGGAGGAGACAAACCGAACCATCTCGAGGAACGGCACGGTGTCGACCACGAGCTCGGCGAGCTCGATTTCCCGGGCGCATGGTGCGCCGAAGGAGGTCCCGTCAGCGGCGGAGATGGTGATCGCCTCGATGACGGCGGGATGGGCGTGACCGAGAATCAACGGCCCCCAGGAGCCGACGTAGTCGATGAACTCGCGACCATCGGCGTCGGTGAACCGGCACCCTGAAGCGCGGTCGTAGAAAATCGGTTCGCCACCGACCGAGGCAAAGGCGCGGACGGGAGAGTTGACCCCGGCCGGCATGAGCCTGCAAGCGCGGGCGTAGAGCTCGGACGATCGAGGCCCGGCGGTCACAGCCATCCCTCTCTGAGCGCCATCCGACCGTGATAGGTGATGAGGATGTCGGCGCCGGCGCGGCGGAAGGCGTGCCAGTTCTCGAGCACGATGGCGCGCTCGTCGATCCAGCCCTTCTCGGCCGCGGCCTTGACCATGGAGTACTCGCCCGAGACGTTGTAGACCGCCAGCGGAAGGGGAAAGCTCTCGGCGAGATCGGACACAACATCGAGGTATGCCAGAGCCGGTTTGACCATGAGGATGTCGGCGCCCTCCTCGACATCGAGCTGGGCCTCGAGGAGTGCCTCACGCCGGTTGCGGGCATCCATCTGATAGGACCGTCGGTCACCCGTGGACGGCGCCGAATGCGCCGCCTCGCGGAAAGGGCCGTAGTAGGCCGAGGCGTACTTGACCGAATAGGACATGATCGCCGTTTCGACCAGTCCGTCCTCATCGAGAACGTCCCGAATGGCGGCGATGCGGCCGTCCATCATGTCCGACGGCGCGACCACATCGGCGCCGGCTCTCGCATGGGACAGTGCCATGGCGGCGAGGTGGGGGAGGCTGGAGTCGTTGTCGATCCTGCCGTCCTTGATCAGACCGCAGTGACCGTGGTCGGTGTAGGCGCAGAGACAGACATCGGTCATCACCGTGAGCTCGGCGCCGAAACGATCCTTGAGCGCCGCGACCGCGGTGGCCACGAGGTTGCCCTCGGCCGATGCCGCGTTTCCATCGGGGCTCTTCTCCGACTCGTCGGGCACACCGAATATCAGGGCTGCGCGGATCCCGAGATCATAGTCCGCGGCCACGGTCTCGACCAGTCGGTCGACCGACTGGTGGTCGATCCCGGGCATGGCGTCGATGGGGTGGGATACGCCGTCACCGGGGACGACAAAGTGGGGTTGAACGAGCATTCTGGCATCGAGCCGCGCTTCGGCCACGAGATCGCGCAGGGCGGCGGTCGTGCGCAGGCGGCGGGGTCGTGTGATCAGTTCCGGCATAACTCCTCCGCGAGGGATTCGAGATTCGGTTCGGGTGGAATCAGGCAGTCGATGCCCATTGATCGGGCGGCGTCCCGGGTGGTCGGGCCGAGCGCCCAGTGACGGCAGGGAAGGGGTCGGCCACCGACACCATCGAGATACAGGCGGGCGGCCCGGGGAGAGGTGACGATGACGGCGTCGAGACTGGGGCCCAGCGGGGGGAGCTCGCGCGGCGGCGTCGGTCGCATCCGGTAGAGCTCGAGGGGAAGGACCCGGTGCCCCGCACCGGTGAGAGTGTCGGGAAGCTCGGGGCGACGATCGCGGCCGCAGGCGAAGACCGCCGTGGTCGGTGATGTCCACAGATCGATCAGCTGACGAGCGAGGCCCGACCCGGTGCCGGGACCGACCAACTCGGGGGTGATGCCGGCGGCGACCGAGGCCGATGCGGTGCCCTCTCCGACCACCGCCGTCGACAGCTCGAGCAACCGGTCGACGCGGCGGTTTCGGGCCTGCTCAACGAGGCGTTGCGGCGCCCGAGGTGATGCCATGATCAACCAGCTCGGGGCGGGGGTCTGCGCCGACACGGTCGCCCAACCCTGGTGGTCGTCGACGTTTTCCAGGCGGAAGACGGGATAGGGCCGGAGCGTGATGCCGCCGGGCCTGACGAGCTCCTGCAGCCGAGCGCACTCGGCCGGGTGCCTCGTGATGAGAACAAAACGACTCATGGCCCGGTGATGGAGGGAACCGCCGCCTTGAGGGCCTCGAAACAGGCCTTGGCCGCGAGCTCGGGGTTCGGCGCCACGGCGCCGACCCGCGAGACGGTGGCGTTGGCGACCTCGTCGTCCACCTCGCCGAGGACGGCCTGGAGCCGGATCCCGCCGGGCTCGGTGTTGGCGAGGCACCCGAGCGGGAGGTGACATCCCCCGCCCAGCAATTCGAGCAGGCTGCGCTCCGTGTTGACGTGGGTCGCCACCTCATGATCGTGAAGGGTCTCGAGAGGCCTGGTGAGTTCGTCACCGGTGCGACACTCGATGGCGAGGGCGCCCTGGCCGGGGGCCGGGATCATGACCTCGGGCGCGAGCTCGATGGTGTCGAGGTCGGAGAGAGCGATCCCGAGTCGGCCGACTCCTGCCGCCGCCAACAGGATGGCGTCGTAGTCGCCGTCGCGGAGCTTGGCGATGCGGGTCGGGACGTTGCCGCGCAGGGCCTTGATCTCGATCTTCGGGCACAGCGCCAGCGCCTGTGCTGCCCGGCGGAGCGACGAGGTGCCGAGCACCGCGCCGTCGGGAACCCCCATTGGGTTCTCCGGCGTGGACTCGAGGAACCCCTTGCGGGCGAGCAGCAGATCGGCCGGGTTGGAGCGCTCGGGAACGGCCACCACTTCGAGACCTTCGGGCTCCTCGGTGGGCAGGTCCTTGAGCGAGTGAACAACCAGATCGACCCGGCGGTCGAGGAGGGCTTCCTGGAGCTCCTTGGTGAAGAAGCCCTTACCTTCCATCTTCGCGAACGCGACGTCCTGGATCCGGTCGCCGCGGGTCTTGATGATCTCGATGCGGGTGGTGATTCCGAGACGCTCCATGAGCATCGCGGCCACATGGCGAGCCTGCCAGAGGGCGAGGGCGGAACCGCGGGTGCCCAGGACGAGCGGCGGGCTCATGATCGGTCACCGCCGCCGTTCTCGAGATCTCCCTCGAGTCCCTTGATGAAACCGTCGATGACTGCGCTGGAGTGGTGCCATGCCGCCCCCTTGAGCCCGCGCAACGGGACCTGCACGAGCCGTTTGACGAGATCCGAGGCCATCTGTTCAACGGCCGCCTGGTCTTCTTCGTCGAGGTGGGCCAGCTCACGACCGAGACTGTGTCGGACGGCCCGATCGGCCACCTTCCCGAAACCCCGGCGCATGGACTGCGCTGCGGGTGAGAGCGCGCGGTCGAGGAGGTGCCGGCGGAGGGTTTCGATTTGGTGATCCACCAGCTTTTCGCAGCGGTCCATCTCGGCCATACGGAGATCGCGGTTGCGCTCGGCTTCCTGTCTCATCTCTTCGATGCCGTGGAGATCGACGCCGGGGACGGCGCGCGAATCGGGGTCGAGATTCGGCGGCATGGCGAGATCGATGAGGAGCATCTTCTCTTCGTCGTCGAGTTGTGATCTGAGTGATTCGACCTGATCCCTGCGGAGCATGATCCGGTCCGAGGAAGTGGCGGCGACCACCAGACCGACGGCCGGTGGGGTGGCCAGGGTCGCCTCCATGAAGAGAGCCTCGGCGTTGGGGTCGCCGGCGACGAGATCGCGAGCTCTTTCGGGGGTCCTGTTGGCGACGAGAACATGTCGCTCTGGATCGACGTTGCGGATCAGTCGTAGGGCCTGGGCGGCCATCTCACCGGCGCCGAGTATCAGGACCGGAGCAGAAGTGTTTTCCAGGTGATCGTGGAGTCGGCGCTCGACAAGGGTGACCAACGAAACCGGACGCCGCGTGAGCTCGGTTTCGGTCCGGATCCGTTTGGCGAGGTGAAATGCCTCGTGAAACGTCTGGTCGAGGATGCCGCCCAGAAGATCGATGTTGTGGGCGCGCTCGTGCGCCTCCTTCGCCTGACCTGCGATCTGCGCCTCACCGACCATCATGGAATCCAGCGCCGAGGTCACCCTGAAGAGATGGCGAACGGCGGCGGGACCGAAGTAAACATAGAGCCGATCGTCCTCGGGGAGTTGGGTCGTACCGTCGGTGAGGTCGGCGAGAGACCGGCGGAGGTGAAAGAGCAATGGGTTCGTGTGAATTCTGGTCTCACCGCGGAAATAGAACTCGACGCGGTTGCAGGTGCCGAGATAGACCAACTCCGAAAAGCCGGCCAGACGCGCCAGCTCGACGAGCTGTTCGTGCTCGAAGTCCGCGGGCAGCGCCGCGGCGGCGAGCTCGTCGACATGGGCTTTCCGGTAGCTGGTACCGACGACTCCTATGCGATCCAATCGGGGCGTCCTCCGGGGCAGAATGATAACCGAGATGGTCTCTCATTCGGTCACGGGGGCGTAAATCCTCGTGCTCGGGCGGTTTTCAGATCACGCCGAGGGAGCCAGGTACGGCAGTGTGCGCGAAGTGATGCGTGCTGGGTCGAAGTGCCGGCACAATGCCGGACCTGGCACCCCGATGGAGGCATATTCTTCGAGCCCGGGTGATGAGGTGTGCGGATACGGTGTCGGTTTCGGCCGCTGCGCCGGTCCCGGACGGTGAGATCCGTTCCTGCTACCATGCCCTCGATGTTTCGCATCGACTCTCGACTGGAGGCTGGACGCGAACGATGAAATTGACGACAGGTCTATACGGTTCGACGTTGGGCAAGAAGATCCTGATGGCGGTGACCGGCATCATCCTCTTCGGGTTTGTGGTCGGCCACATGATCGGCAATCTCCAGCTCTATCTGGGAGCCGAGGCCCTCAACCACTATGCGGAGCTTCTGCAGAGCAATCGACCCTTCCTCTGGTCGTTCCGGGTGGTGATGCTGTTCTGCGTCGGGGTCCATGTGCTGGCGGCGGTTCAGCTCTGGCTCCGGAACCGCAGCAGCCGGCCGATCAAGTATCGCGTTTTCAACCCGCCGGAGGTCGACTACGCCGCGCGGACCATGGTGTGGAGCGGGCCGATCATTCTCGCCTTCATCCTCTATCACCTCGGTGACTTCACGATAGGGTGCACCAACCCCGACTTTGTCCGAGGCGATGTCTACCACAACGTGGTTTCGTCTTTTCAGGTCTGGTGGGTTGCAGGGTTCTACATCCTCGCCAACCTGATGTTGGCGATCCACCTCTACCACGGTCTGTGGAGCCTGTTTCAGACCTTCGGTCTCGACCATCCTCGATTCGGCGGGGTGCGTCGATGGATCGCGGTTGCTTTTGCTCTCGTGATCGGCGCCGGCAATATTTCAATGCCGTTGGCGGTGCTGACCGGCGTGGTGCGTTGAAGGAGGTAGGACGATGAAACTCGATGCACGAATTCCGTCCGGTCCTCTCACCAGCAAATGGCAGGATCTCCGTGACCACCTGGCGTTGGTCAGCCCGGCCAACAAGCGCAAGCGAAGCGTGATCGTCGTCGGCACGGGCCTCGCCGGCGGCGCCGCCGCGGCCAGCCTCGGTGAGCTCGGTTACAAGGTCAAGGCGTTCTGTTATCAGGACAGCGCTCGCCGAGCGCACTCGATCGCGGCTCAGGGCGGGATCAACGCGGCGAAGAACTACCAGAACGACGGCGATTCCATCTTCCGGCTCTTCTACGACACCATCAAGGGTGGCGACTATCGGGCGAGAGAAGCGAATGTCTATCGGCTCGCCGAGGTCTCCAACGACATCATCGACCAGTGTGTCGCCCAGGGGATTCCCTTTGCCCGCGAGTATGGCGGTTATCTCGCCAATCGATCGTTTGGAGGAGCGCAGGTCTCCCGCACCTTCTACGCCCGGGGTCAGACCGGGCAGCAGCTGTTGCTCGGTGCCTACTCCGCGCTCAACGCGCAGGTCGCGGCCGGGACGGTGGAGGTTCGCCCCCGGACCGAGATGCTCGATCTGGTGGTGGTGGACGGAAAAGCCCGCGGGATCGTCACCCGCAACATGGTGACCGGTGAGGTGGAATGCCACGTCGCCGACGCGGTTCTCCTGTGCACCGGCGGTTACTCCAACGTCTACTTCCTCTCGACCAACGCCAAGGGGTGCAATGTGACCGCCGCGTGGCGAGCCCATCGCCGCGGCGCCGGCTTCGCCAATCCCTGCTACACCCAGATCCACCCGACCTGTATCCCGCAATCGGGGGACTACCAATCCAAGTTGACCCTGATGTCGGAGTCGCTGCGCAATGACGGGCGGGTCTGGGTTCCCGAAGCCGCAGGTGACGAGCGCGAGCCAAACGCGATTCCCGAGAACGAGCGTGACTACTACCTCGAGCGGATCTACCCGTCGTTCGGCAACCTGGTGCCGAGGGATGTGGCATCGCGGAACGCGAAGAACGTCTGCGATGAGGGACGCGGCATCGGTCCCGGAAAACGTGGCGTCTACCTCGACTTCGACGAGGCCATCGGACGTCTGGGAGAGGACGTCATCCGAGCTCGTTACGGCAACCTCTTCGACATGTACGAGATGATCACGGGAGAGAACCCCTACAAGGTCCCCATGAGGATCTACCCGGCGCCGCACTACTCCATGGGCGGATTGTGGGTCGACTACTACCTCATGAGTACGATTCCCGGGCTCTTCGTGCTCGGAGAGGCGAATTTCTCCGACCACGGAGCCAACCGGCTCGGCGCATCGGCGCTGATGCAGGGTCTTGCAGACGGGTACTTCGTGATCCCCTACACCCTCGGGGAGTACCTTGCGGGCGCCCGGCTCGAAGAGGTTTCCGTCGACTCGGATGCCTGCAGGCAGACCGTCGCCGATGTCAAACAACGGACACAAGAGCTTCTCGACGTCAATGGATCGAGAACGGTGGACAGCTTTCACCGAGAGCTGGGTCTGCTCATGCTCGATCAGTGCGGAATGTCGCGAACAGCGGAAGGGCTCACCGAATCCATCGAGAAAATACGAGCCTTGCGTGCGGAGTTCTGGGACGACGTCAAGGTTCCGGGCGAGGGGACCGATCTCAACCAGGAGCTCGAGAAAGCGGGCAGGGTCGCCGATCACTTCGAGCTCGCCGAGGTCATGTGCCGAGACGCCCTCGAACGCGAGGAGTCGTGCGGCGGACACTTCCGCGAAGAGCACCAGACCGACGAGGGCGAAGCGCTCCGCGATGATGAAAACTTCCGTCACGTGACGGTCTGGGAATTCAAGGGCGCCGATGAAGAACCGGTTGCCCACAAGGAGCAGCTGGAGTTCGAAAACGTGCAGCTGACGCAGAGGAGTTACAAATGAGGCTGACGCTTCATGTCTGGCGGCAGAAAGACGCAAAGGACCAGGGCGCCTTCGCGACCTTTGAGCTGGAAGACGTCAACACCCACATGTCCTTCCTCGAGATGCTCGATGTCCTCAATCAGGACCTCATCACCAAGGGTGAGGAGCCCATCGCCTTCGAGCACGACTGTCGGGAGGGAATCTGTGGCGCATGCGGTTTTGTGATCAATGGTGTCGCCCACGGGCATCAGAAGGGGAGCACGGTCTGCCAGCTCCACATGAGGCACTTCGCCGATGGTGACGAGATCACGATTGAACCGTGGCGAGCCAAGGCGTTTCCGGTGATACGGGACCTGGTGGTCGACCGGTCATCCTTCGATCGCATCCTGCGGGCCGGTGGGTATATCACCGCGCGCACCGGAAGCGCTCCCGACGCCAACACGATCCCGATCTCCACCGAAACCCTCGAGCACTCGATGGACTTCGCCGAGTGCATCGGTTGCGGCGCCTGTGTGGCTTCGTGTCCGAACTCTGCGGCGATGCTCTTCGTGGGGGCCAAGATCGCTCATCTGGGGACCCTGCCCCAGGGCCAGCCCGAGCGGTCCAAGCGAGCCCTTGCCATGGTCGAGGCCATGGAGAACGAGGCCTTTGGGGCCTGCACCAACTTCCGCGCCTGCGAGGCCGTCTGCCCCAAGGAAATCTCCATTGCGGGGATCGCGCGGATGAACAAGGACTATCGCAAGGCCTTGTTCTCAGGGGTCGGTTTCTCGAGCGGCAAGAAG
>JARFRM010000011.1 GCA_029287235.1 Thermoanaerobaculales bacterium | reverse complement strand
GGCCACCTTGAACTTCCGGGCGATGTCCACGCTGCCGGTCGAGGGAATGACGGCGGCCGACAGAACCACCAGGTCGCCGTCCACCGCCAGCCGCTGACCGAGGATGGGATCGGGCACGGTGACCCGCAATACCTGTCGACCCTCCTCGACGGCGGGTTCGACCGAGGGTTTCTCAGCCGCCTCCCAGCGGATGAACTTGACATCTTTCTCGGCCGCCTCGAGGTAGTAGTCCTCTTTGAAACCATAGGTCCGCATATCCCGAAACAGGATGTAGACCTCCATCTCGGGTTTGATCTTCTTGAGCTCGAGCGCGTTCTTGATCGCCTGGCTGCAGCAGACCCTGGCGCAGTAGTTGCTGTTTTCCTCCCGGCACCCGACACACTGGATCATCACCAGACTCTCGGTGTCGATCAGGCTCTCATCGCCTTCGGCGATACGCTCTTCCAGCTCGAGCTGGGTCAGGACCCGGTCGTCCTCCCCGTAGAGGTACTCGGTCGGTCGGTGCTCCGCGGCGCCGGTGGCGAGGATCGCGGCGCCGTGGTTGATGGTCTCGACCCGGCCCGCGGACTCCACCGTGGTGACGAAGTTGCCGACGTAGCCCGAGACATCGGTGATCGTCGCCTCGTGGGAGATCCGGACCAAAGGATGTTGGTAGACCTTGCGGATGAGATCACCCAGGAAAGCCCGGACATCCAGGCCTTCCAGCGTGGACCGGAGCCTCCGCGCCACCCCGCCGAGCTCGGAGTCCCGTTCCACCAGGTGGACCTCGAATCCCTGCTCGGCCAGATCCAGGGCCGAGGTCATTCCGGCCACCCCTCCGCCGACCACCAGGCAACGCTTGTTGACCGGGAGCTCGAACTCCTCCAACGGTTCAAGGTTGATCGTGCGGGCCACCGACATGCGGACGATGTCCTTGGCCTTTTGGGTGGCGTCCTCCTTCTGTTTGGAATGAACCCAGGAGCAGTGCTCGCGGATGTTGGCCATGTCGAAGAAGTACTGGTTGATGCCCCCTTCGCGGAGCGTGTCCCGGAACAGTGGTTCGTGCGTCCTCGGGGTACAGGCGGCGACGACCACGCGATTGAGCCCCTTCTCGCGAATCGTGTCGGCGATCTGCTGCGCGGCGTCCGTCGAGCAGATGAAGAGCCCTTCCTCCGCGTGCGCAACGTGATCCAGGCCCTCGGAGTACTCGACCAGGGAGGGGACATCGACGACTCGTCCGATGTTGGCGCCGCAGTGGCAGGCAAAGACCCCGACCTTGACTTCCTCTTCGGAGACATCCCGCTCCGGCGGATAGACCCTGTCCCTGGCCAGTTTCCCTCTGCGGGACTTCAAGAGCGCACCGGTCAGGGCGTTTGTTCCGCTCGCCGACATCACCGATTCGGGGATGTCGATCGGCCCGGCGAAGGCGCCGCTGATGAAGACTCCCGGACGGGTGGTCTCGATGGGGTTGACGGGATCAGTCCTGCAGAACCCGTGAGCGTTGAGCTCGATACCGAATTTTTCCGCCAGGGGGCGCACCTTGGTGGGAGGGGCCAGCCCGACGCCCAGGACCACCAGATCGAACTCCTCTTCCCTGACGCCCTCCGCATCCGTCGCATATCTGATCGTCACGTTGCCTGTTTCCGGGATCTCCCTGCCGATCGAAACATAGCTTCTGATGAACGTGACCCCGGGAAGATTCTCCGCCCGTTGGTAGAAGCGCTCGAAGTCCTTGCCATAGGAACGGATGTCATTGTGAAAGATGGTCGCCTCGGTGTCGGCATCGTGGTCTTTGGCCAGGATCACCTGTTTCTGGATGTAGGAGCAGCAGACCGAGGAGCAGTAGCTGTTGGCGCCCTCGATGACGTTTCTCGAACCGACGCAGTGGATCCAGGCGATCCTGTGCGGGTGTTTCTTGTCCGACGGACGCAGGATCTCGCCCTCGTGCGGTCCGGTCGCACACAGGAGTCGTTCGAAGTCGAGGCTGGTGACCACATTCTCGATCGTCCCGTAGCCATAGTCGCCGCGCGCCTTGGGATCAAAGACCTCGTAGCCCGGTGAAAGCACCACCGCCCCCACCTTGATCCGCAACTTCTCCGGTTGCTGGTGGAGATCGATGGCGTTGGTTTTGCACACCCCTTCGCAGATCGAACACTTCTGGTCCTTGAGGAAAATGCAGCTCTCGTCGATGTACGGAACCAGCGGCACCGCCTGAGAGAAGTAGATGTGGACGGCTTTGTTCGGGGAAAGCTCCTGGTTGAAGGGATCGGGGATCTCGACCGGACAGTACTCGACACAGGTCGTGCAACCCGTGCACTTGTCCTCGGAGATGTACCTGGCCTTCTTGGTCAGGCTGATGGTGAAGTCGCCGGCCGAGCCCTCGACACCATCCACCTCGGTGTAAGTCAGGATCTCGATGTTGGGATGGCGGTCGCATTCGATGAACTTCGGCGACTCGATGCACATGGAACAGTCATTGGTGGGAAAGGTTTTGTCGAGCTGCGCCATCTTGCCGCCGATGGTCGGCGCTCTCTCGACCAGAAAGACCTTGAAGCCCGAGCTGGCGAGATCGAGCGCAGCCTGGATGCCGCTGATGCCGCCGCCGACGACCATGACGTCGCCGAGATTGCCGTCGGCAGGATGAATGGTGGGGTCGGGGCTCATCGCCCGCCATCCTTCTCCGAGATCACCTCGTCGATGATCTCGGTGATGTCCTTGACCTCCGGCGCTTTCTCTCCTTCGACGCCCAGCCGGCTCTCTTCGAAATTGGTGATGCAGTAGGGGCAGGACGTCACCAGGGCCTCGGCCCCGGTCTCGCCGGCCTGCCGCACCCTGAGGTCGGAGAATCTCTCCTCCTTCGGCGTCTCCATCCAGATCCTGCCGCCACCCCCGCCGCAACAGAGGCTGTCCTCGCGCGACGCCGGCATCTCGACGAGCTCGAGACCAGGCACGGCTTGCAGGACCCGTCTGGGCTCGTCAAACACTCCGTTGTGCCGGCCCAGGTAGCACGGGTCGTGATAGGTGACCTTCCCGGCAAACTCGCCACCGAGCTCGAGCCGACCGTCCTCGATCAGCTCGGCCAGGAGCTGGGAGATGTGAACGACCTCGAAGTTGACCATGAACTCGGGATACTCGTTGACGAAGGTGTGATAGCAGTGCGGCGAAGAAACGATGATCTTCTTCACCCCGCGGTCGATAAAGGTCTTGATGTTGCCTCTGGCGAGATCTCTGAACTCCTGCTCCCCACCCGTCTTGCGGATGCTCTCGCCGCAGCAGCTCTCTTCGCTGCCCAGGATCCCGAAGCTGACCCCGGCCCTGTTCAGGATGTTGGCGGTGGCGACGGCGACCTTCTTCATCCTCGGGTCGTATGCGAAGTAACAGCCGACAAAATAGAGGTAGTCCATCTCTTCGGCAAACGGACTCACCTTCGCACCGGTGGCCCACTCGGCCCGCGTCGCTCGCTGGGCATTCAGGGGGTTGCCTTCGGCGACGAGGCTGGCGCTGGCGTTGCGCACCGCGGAAACGGACTCGGGGAACATCCCGTACTCCGCCGCGACCCGCCGGATCGCCACCCCGATCTCGATCTGGCCGACCCCCCTGGGGCAGATCGAGGGGCACGAGCCGCAGGTCGTACAACGCCAGATGTCATCGCCCTCGATCTCGGTCAGTCCGAAGGCGGCCTCACGGATGATCTTGCGGATGCTGAAGTCCCTGACCTGGTTCCACGGACAATAGACATCACATTTGCCGCATTGGAAGCACAATCGAGTGGACTCTGCACCGGCCTTCCTGATCTCCTCTATCGCTTCGGCGAAGGGGGCGACAGTTTCCACGGTTCGACTCACTCCTTCTTCGCCATCCGGCCGGCGGTGTCGAGAAGCTTCTGCCAGCCGAACTTGTGGGCCATCGACTGCAGACCGATTTCGATCTCCTCGAGCGTCTCCTCCTCGACCACCTCCTCTTCCCGTTCCTCGTAGATCAGCGCGTCGGCCAGGCACCACTGAACGCACATGGGCTGGGACAACGTCGGATCGGACTCACACATGTCGCACTTCAGGGGCAGACCGGAGTCGGGCTCTTTGAAGAGATCCCGGGACGGGCAGGAGGCTCTGCAGAAGGCGCACTCGTCGTACTCCTTACCATCGATGGTGTACCTGTCTCTGCCGGCACACTCCGCCGCCGCGTACTCGCCCGCGTAGACGGGGACATAGAGGTCTCTCAGCGGATAGTGGATCACCCGGATGCGCGCCCTCTCGGGGTTGTTGCTGCTGTACTTCGGTGTCGCATGGAAAGAGGAGCAGATCACCTCGCACGCCCGGCACCCGTTGCACTTGTCGACATCGATTCGGATGGT
>JARFRM010000281.1 GCA_029287235.1 Thermoanaerobaculales bacterium | reverse complement strand
GTCGAGCTGCTGGTCGACGGCGACGCGACCTTTGCCAGCATCCTCGAAGGCATCGACGCCGCCGATGACTACGTCCTCTTCCAGTTCTTCATCGTCCACGACGACGAAATCGGCCGCGAGGTGCAGCATCACCTGATCGAGCGGGCGAAGGCCGGCGTTCCGGTGTATTTCCTCTACGACGAGGTGGGGAGCCACGACCTGCCGCGATCCTACAGGGACGAGCTCCGCGGGGCGGGCATCGAGGTCTACGACTTTCACACTCAGAAGGGCCCGGGCAACCGATTCCAGCTCAACTTCCGCAATCACCGCAAAGTGGTCGTGGTCGACAGCAAGGTGGCGTGGATCGGCGGACACAACGTCGGTGACGAGTACCTCGGCCGCGACCCGAAGTTCGGGCACTGGCGCGACACCCACGTGCGGATCGAGGGGCCCTCGGCTCTCGGTGCTCAGCTTTCCTTTGTCGAGGACTGGTACTGGGCGACCGGTACGCGGCTCGATGTGAGCTGGCATCCCGTACCCGCGAATGGCCGTGACGTCCCGGTGCTGATCATCCCGTCGGGGCCGGCCGACGAGCTCGAGACCGCCAACCTCATGTTCGTACACGCCATCAACTCCGCGACGAAGCGGATCTGGATTGCCAGCCCCTATTTCGTTCCGGACCGGCCGCTAATCACCGCGCTCCAGCTTGCCGGGCTGCGCGGCGTCGACGTGCGCATCCTGATCCCGGACATGCCGGACCACCTCGCCGTCTATTTGGCCGCTTTCGCCTACCTCGACGAGTCCGGCCGCACCGGCGTCAAGTTCTACCGCTACCAGGACGGGTTTCTGCACCAGAAGGTCATGCTCATCGACCACTCGTTGGCAACCGTCGGAACCGCGAACTTCGACAACCGGTCGTTCCGGCTCAACTTCGAGATCACGGCGGTTGTCGCCGACGATGATTTCGCCGCCGAGGTCGAAAGCATGCTCGAGGCCGACTTCTCCGAATCGCGGTTGATGGAGCCAGGCGAATACGATCGCAAGCCCTGGTGGTTCCGCTTCGCCGTCAAGCTCGCCCGGCTGACCGCGCCGATTCAATGACCGGCGGCCCCTTTCGCGGAGGGGCCGGAAGCGATCTCAAACAAAAGATCGACACGACCGAGGACGCATCAGGAGCATCGGCACCGATCCGCGGGGTCGACAGAACGAGGCGTGACGTCGCCAACGGTGATGACTCTGAAGGGCAAGCTGGAAGCTCGCCCCTACAATGGACCGAGCGCCTTTGTAGCGGCAAGCTTCCAGCTTGCCATTATCTCGTTCCGGGTGTGTTTGGCTTCAGGTCGAGGGAAGCTCGAAAGAGACAACCAGGCCTTGGGCGCCGGCTCGGCGGGCGGAGATCCTTCCGTCGTGGGCCTCGACGAGCCGTTTGCTGATGGCGAGACCCATGCCCAACCCGTCGTCGCGGGTTGTGAAGAACGGTCTGAAGAGGTTGGCGAGGACCTCGCCGTCGTCGCCATCGGTGGGGATGGTTGCCGCCGCCAACTGTGCGTTGGTCAGGATTGCAGCCAGCGCCTGCTGGTAGTGATCCAGCGCCCGATCGAGGCTCCCCCACATGTAGTGGAGGACACCGAGGTTGTTCAGAGCGTTGGCGATCTCGTCGTCAGCATTCTCCAGCCGCGCAAGGCGGAGGCTCTCGGCATACAGGGGGTAGGCGCGAGAGTAGTCGCGTTGGACGTACGCGGCCACATCGGTGGAGTCCGAACCCACCGGAAGGTCGAAGACGTGTTCGAAGGTCGGGATCGCCGGCGTGTCGAGGTCGAAGGCCAGGCCAAGGCCCATGCCGGTCAACTGAATCATCTCGTTGCCGCCGCTGATCGGGTGGATGGCGGCGGATTCGGTGCGAGCGGACGGCGCGCTGACGAGCTCGCCGGCAACCGGCGTGGCGGGTTTCGACAGATCCCAGACCTGGAGCCCGTCCTCGTCGCCGAGTTAGGCAAGGCCGCTATTCATCAGGGCGCTCCTGATGTAGGTGCCGGAGCTTGGGACCGTGGTGAGCATCACCGGCATGGTCGGGTCGGTGAGGCTGACGACCTCGAAGCCGTCGCCGACGAGCATCATGACGTCGCCTTCGACGGCCGCGTCCTCGAAGATCCCCCAACTGCTGTAATAGCCGACCGTCGACGGCATCATGGGGGTCGTCACATCGATGACCTCAACGGCAAACCCAGAGAATCCCGAGCCCCAACCGATGACGTACGAACCGGTGGCGGCGAGCCGCTCGAGCCCGTAGGTGAAGATCTGCGCGCCGACGCTCGGAGCGAGAGGGTCGGAGATGTCGATGGAGTAGACGCCCGACTCGGGATCGGCCAGGATCAGCGCGTCACCGATGGCAACGACGTCGCCCGGACGGAGGAACAGACCCGTGGAGTACGCGAAATCGAGGACCCGGGCCGGCGCCAGCGGATCCGCCAGGGAGAAGACAACCAACTCCCCTTGAAAATCCTGGTTGGCCTTACACATTGGATCCGGTGTGGATCTATCCGCGTGCATCCCGGGATCGGGATCCATCGCCTCTCATCTCACGACTTGGACCACATCCAGGTGGCGTGACCGCATCAATTGGACCTTGTGCTTATGGTCGGGACCCGACGACTCCGCCCGCCCTCGATGCCGGAACCGTTGAAGACTCTGGGTGCAGGCCCGACGGGAGGCCGCGACTCAACTCTCCGAGAAGCTTGCCCACGTCCATGTATCATCTCGTGAGACGATCGCGCTCTACATTTGGAGGCTCGGTATGCGAATCAAACTGACGAAGCGGTGGCGCCGCGGGGGCGAATCTGCGCTCATGCTGACGGTTTTCGTCGGGCTGATGGTGGCGATGCCCCTGGCGGCACAGAACTCCGGAACGACACCGCCACCGACACCGAGACCGCAATCGACACCGATTCCGGCATCCGACATCCCGGCCGTCGCCGCGAAGGATACCGACGTGGCGCGCCTGGCGGTTGCGAAAGCAACACCCGGCGCACGCATCCGAGACATCCAACAAGAGCTCCCCGATGAAGAGGGTCGAATCAAACAGCTCCGCGAGGAAGCCCTGGCCCAAATCGAGCTGCCGGGACCGGCTTCGATGATCAAGGAAACCGAACGGTCCTGGGGAAGGGCGCGCGACCGGCTCCAACGGTGGCTCACGGATCTCGCCTCCGAGTCGAGCACTCTCGACGGTAGTCTGGACAATCTCAACACGCGGATCGCGCTGTGGCGGCTCACGAAGGACAACGAGACGAGTCAATCACTGCCGGAGGCGATCAGACAGCAGATCACCGACACCATCAAAACGCTCACCGACGCCGCGGACCATGTCCGGTCGTCGAGGGACGCCATTCTCAGTCTCCAGGCCACGGTCGCGCAGGAAAAAAGCGGCGTCGACGAGATGCTCATCAAGCTGCAGCAGGAAAGCAGCAAACGGACCGTTGGCGTGGTGGGCATCGACAGCCCGCCCCTGTGGAAGGCGTTCGGCGGCGACACGGACTACGGCGATGTTCTCCAGCAGTTCAAGACCACCCGGGAAGAGCACCAGCGATCCCTCAGGAACTTTGTCTCGGACCAACGCCGGCTGCTCTGGCTTTGGGTTCTGATTTGGCCGGCGCTGACCGCGTTCATGGTCGTGATGCGACGCAAGGCCGAGGTTTGGGCGCAACAGGACGCCTCTCTGAAGGTGGCGGTCGCCGTCCTGAGTCGGCCGGTGTCGGCCGCCCTGGTTCTGATTGCAATGATCTTAACCATCTTGGAACCCAACGCGCCGAGCGCGTGGATCGGGCTCGTCAACCTCGTCGTCGTCCTCGCCGTGGTCCGCCTCTTGTTGAATCTCCTGCCGAAGCCCTTGCGGGCGGCGGCGAGCTACGTGGTGATCCTTTTGATCCTCTGGCAGGCAGTCAAGCTGGTGCCCGAGGGTTTCGCCATCTATCGTCTGGCGCTGCTCGGCCTGGCGGCGGGGGGACTCGCGATCTGCATTTGGCTGAGGCGGACGTTGAAGGCGAATCCCGACACGCTGCCGGAGAATTGGCGGAAACCCGTTCTTCTCGGTATCGGCCTGTCGTTCGTTCTCTTCTCGGCAGGGGCGGTCGCCGACATCGTCGGCGGCGTCGGCTTTTCCACCCTCGTACTCACGGGCTCGGCGAAGATGCTGCTCGCCGCCTCCGTCTGGTGGCTGGTAGCTGTGATGCTCCGGTCCATGGTCCGGGTCGGTCTTCTCACCAACACCGCTCGCCGGATCGGTATCGCACCGGCCCACTCCGAGAGGGTCCGCACCACCGTGTTCCGCATGATCACGTTCGTGACGGTCGTCGGCTGGACGGCGGTGTCACTTCGGGCGTTTCTGCTCTTCGACTCGCTTCTCGCAACGATCCTCAAGGCCCTCACCTGGTCGGTGGAGATCGGCGATATCTCCTTCGATCCCGGCGATCTGCTGATTTTCGGGTTCATCATCTGGCTGTCGTTCAAGATTGCGGCGTTCATCGAGTTTGTCTTCGCCGTCGATGTCGTCCCGCGGGCCGGTCTCCCGAAGGGTGTTCCCGAGACGATTTCACGACTGACGAGCTATGTCGTCATCGCCATCGGCGCGGTGATCGCAAGCACGGCCGTGGGATTTGACATCGGCAAGGTCACGATCATCGTCGGCGCCCTCGGTGTCGGCATTGGGTTCGGTCTGCAGAACATCGTCAACAACTTCGTTTCCGGACTGATTCTGCTCTTCGAGCGTCCGATCCGGATCGGCGACACCCTGGAAATCGGCGACACCGGTGGAACAGTCGAGACCATCGGGATGCGAGCGAGTATCGTCAGAACCTGGGACGGCGCCGAGATCATCGTCCCAAATGCGGACCTGATTTCGCAGCAGGTCGTCAACTGGACCCTGAACTGCAACCGTCACCGGATGGTCATTCCCATTGGTGTCTCCTACGCCACCGATCCGGAGCGGGCCGCCGAGATCATCGTCGGTGTCGCCAACGACCACAAGGATGTCGACGCCAAACCCGATCCGACCTGCCTCTTCATGGGATTCGGCGACAGCTCGCTCGATTTCCAACTCCGGGCATGGACGGCGGAGTCGCGCTACATCAGCGTCGCCAGCGATCTCCGCTTCGGCATCTTCAAGAAACTCGCCGAAGCCGGCATCGAAATCCCATTCCCCCAGCGCGACGTCCACATCCGGGGCGCCGCGGCGGAAGATGCGTCGCCTGCAGAGACTCAGAAGCAAAAGGAAGAACCTGACATCACCGCCACCCGGTAGGAATAGCAACATCCCCATCGTCGCCGATTTCGCGCGCGCCACCGAGCTCGCGAAATCCGCCGGTTTCGACGGCGTCGAGGTCCACGCCGCCAACGGCTACCTGCTCAACCAGTTCCTCGAGTCCAAGACCAATCGCCGCAGCGACTGCTATGGAGGCGATCTCGAGAACCGCTATCGGCTTCTCGGAGAGGTCGTCGAAGCGGCCGGCAACGCCTGGGCGCCGGACCGGGTGGGCGTACGCCTCTCCCCCAACGGGTCTTTCAACGACATGGGCTCGCCGGATTACCGCGAGACCTTCACCCACGCGGTGAAGCGGTTGCAGGCCGCGGATCTGGCCTACCTGCACGTGGTCGACGGACTGGCGTTCGGTTTCCACAAGCTCGGCGAGCCGGTCACTCTCGACGAGGTTCGCGGGCTCTACTCCGGGACGCTCATCGGCAGCTGCGGCTATACCCACGAGACTGCGGAAGCGGCGATCGGCAGGGGCGCTGCCGATCTCATCGCCTTCGGTCGTCCGTTCATCAACAACCCCGATCTTCCCGCCCGGTTCGCCAATGGTTGGCCCCTCAACGAAGAGGTGGACATGAACACCTGGTACTCGAGCGGAAACGGGGCCAGGGGCTACACCGATTTCCCGTCCTACGACGACCTCAGATAGCGGCGCACGATCGCGCCGCAACGAAATACTCGGCACGGGGTGTCGTGAAGACTCAGTCGGTGACCCGGACTCGGTTGGTCCGGGAGAACTCGCGGAGAGGCGCAATCGGAATCGCGTCCACCGTGGATCTACCGGGACCCGCTCGAAGTCTCGCGCCAAAAGCCAGCCACGCAATGCGCGAGGAGAGCAGCAGCCCGGTGCCGACCGCGAGATAGAGCACCCCCACGAGCGCCCGCGTCACGTCAGAGCCGCGCAGCAGCCGTCCGGCGGCCATCATGACCACGACCAGCGCCCAGGACCGTGCCGACATGAAGCCGCCGACGCAACGGCCGTCGCCGCGGCTGCGAATCCGCTCGACGATCGTCCGCGCCGCTCGATCGAGGATGAAACGCGCTTTGATAGCGCCGATAACCACAGAGATCACCAGCAACGGCGCCGTCCAGGAAGGCGACCGCCACAGCCAACGGGCGCCGACGCCCGCCAGCGCGGTTCCGACCACCGTCCACATCAGACCTGCGAGGAGCAGGTGCACGTGTGCCGCGGCCGCCGGCTTATGTGATTCAACCCAGCCCATTGCCATCCAGACCCACCCGATTGTACGCGCGGCGGATAGGAATTTCCTTTCAACCACCTTGAAAGTATCTCGCCCATTATCCCCCGAACCAGCGCCCCACGCCTGACAAACCTGCTCGATTGGACTGTTCTGAGGACCGATCCGACCGAACACCGGGACATTGCCAACCAATCACCGCCCAAACAGGCCGCTCGACCTCTGATTCGCCCGTTTCGCCCACACCTTTCCCGACCGCGCATCTTCCACGATCCCGATCCACGCTGAGATGCCCAACCCCTTTTCAGATCGGCGGCCTCCGCGGCTCCTGCGATTTCTTGCGCTCGAGATGCCTGAGGATTGCATCGACCAAGTCGTGCTTGGTGATGAAGGCGATCACCTTCATCTCCGTGCCGCAGGACGGGCACACCAGCGGATCGATCTCGTAGATCCGGCGGATCATCCGCGCCCAGCGGGCACGTCGGCGCGCCTCGCGCTCGGAGAGGTCGCTCGAAAGGATCGAGAGAGCGCCGACCTCGAA
>JARFRM010000264.1 GCA_029287235.1 Thermoanaerobaculales bacterium | reverse complement strand
CCGGCTGTACAATCCGAGCGGGAGGCCTTGATGTCCTCGATCTACAGATACTCGGCGCTCGCGAGCAGAATGCAGCCGTCGCCGATCCGCGAGCTCTTTCAGATGATCAGGCAACCTGGAATGATCTCGTTCGCCGGCGGTCTGCCCGACCCATCGGCCTTTCCCGTCGGTCCCGTCGCCGACTGCGCCGAGGTGCTCGCACGCGACGGACGGCGGGTTCTTCAGTACGGCGCGTCGGAGGGCTATCCACCACTTCGCGACTGCCTCATCGAGATGATGTCCGATCGACTCGGGTATGAGGTCCCGCCGGACCAGCTGCTCGTCACCTCGGGCTCGCAACAGGGGGTCAACCTCGCCGCTCGCGTGCTCCTCGACCCGGGCGATGTGGTCATCGTCGAGGCCCCGACCTATCCGGGAACGATTCACAGCCTGCGCAACGCCGGCGCCCGCTTCGCCACCATCCCGTGCGATGCCGACGGGATGCAGGTCGATCTGCTGCCCGAGATCGTTGAGAACGTCGAGACCGCGACCGGGCTGCGCCCCAAGCTGATCTACACGGTCCCCGATTTCTCAAACCCCTCGGGCGCCTGCATGAGCCTCGAACGGCGCCGCCTGCTGGTGGCCTTCGCCGCCGAGCTCGAGATTCCGGTCTTCGAGGACGATCCCTACGGCAAGCTCCGCTACACCGGAGAAGCGTTTCCCAACCTCAAGCACATCGCCGGCGGCGCGCCGCAGGTGATCTACGCCTCGTCGTTTTCGAAGGTACTGGCCCCCGGTGTGCGGGTCGCCTGGACCGTGGCGACGCCCGACCTCGTGCGCGCCATGGTCCTCATGCGCCAGGGCGAGGATCTCTGCACCTCCACAGTGACCCAGGCGTTGGTCGCCGAGTATTGCCGACGCGGCCATCTCGAGAGCCACATGGACAAGATCCTCGATGTCTATTCCGGAAAGTGTGCAGCCATGCAGCGCGCCCTCGTACAGCACCTTCCGTCGGGCGCCGCGCACTGGACCGAGCCCGAGGGCGGGTTCTTCTTCTGGCTCGAGCTCGCTAAGGGATCGAGCCACGAGCTCTTCGACCGTGCCATAGCCGAGAAGGTCGCGTTCGTTCCGGGCGGGGCATTCTACCCCGACAACGACGAGCAGATCGGCGAGGTCCATACCGGCGATCGATTCGCGCGGCTCTGCTTCACCTTTGCCGACGAGGAATCCATCGATGAGGGCTGCCGGCGATTGGGGCGGGTGCTCGGCGGGTAGCCTCCAAGCGTCGGTCTCTACGGAGACTCGATGCTGGATGCTGGATGCAGGGTTCAGGATGCAGGATGCGGACCATCGCACGGCGCTGCGGCCCACAGATCACACAGATAATCACAGATTCCACTTGTAAAGGCGTAGCCATGGGCGACGCCGGATCGCAACATCGCGGATTGCCCGAAGATCACGCAGATCGACGCAGATTCCATCTGCATAATGGCAAGGGTGAGTTGGCAATCGCTTGCTTGGAGGATGTCTGCCTTCGTGGTGACCTCCGCACAGCTTCAAGGATTCTGAAGGGCAGGCAAGATGCCTGCCCCACAACCATCTCAATCTTCAGGTTTCGTTGAAGGGCGGGCATTGTGGGGTAGGCTTCCAGCCTGCCCTTCAGACACCTTCCGGTCGAGAAAGCGTCACCACCCGGTCAAACTACCCCCACGCAGGGCATGATCCACTCTCAAACGTGAAGTCTTGGCGTCTCTTTGCGATGGACGGTCTTGACGGTCTTTGCGATGCAACCCTGCGATGGTGCGTTGCCCTTGCGCCCCTTGCGTCCTCGCGGTTCAAGTCTGCGATGACGAGACCGCTAATCCGTCATCTCCACGTGGCACGAGGTGCAGACGAAGCGCGCGCCGGTCACGGTGTCTCCTACCACGCCCGGGGCGTTCCGGAGATCCATCCGGTGGCTCGCGGGGACGACGACCGCGCCCATGTCCTCGGCGACATCGGTGCTGTGGCAGTCGAGGCACGGGTTCTCGGTCATTGTGATGGGCCCGAAGTCCTCCACCGAGTGCGGGATCACCGGCGGGAACTCGGCGTTGGGTCGGGCCTGGATCTCACCTTCTCCCGGATCGATCCTGTTGAACTTGATCGGCGGCTGCGGAGGTTGTTCGAAAGCGGTCCCTGGGGCGAGGCCGATCTCGGTCTCGGGAATGGTCTTCAACGGCTCGGGAACTGGTTCGGATTTCGCCGCCGGCGGGGCCTCGGTGGTTTCCGGCCCGCTCGAGGAGCAACCCATCGCGGCCACCAACAACAGCACGAAAACGGTGTTCTTCATGGCGTCCTCCCTCAGGCCTTTCTCACCCGGACGGCACACTTCTTGAAGTCGGTCTCCTTGGAAATCGGGCAGGTCGCATCGAGGGTGACCTTGTTGATCGGGACACCCTCGTCGAACCAGGGGACAAAGACCGTCCCCCTCGGCATGGTGTTTCGGCCCGCAGTCTCCACGACGGCCCGGACCTCGCCTCTCCGCGACTCGATCACGGCAACGTCATTTCGGGCCAGACCCCGGGCGGCGGCATCGGCCGGGTTCATGAAGACCTGGGCGCGCGGCGCCGCGGAGTCGAGCTCCGGGACCCGCCGGGTCATGGAACCCGAGTGCCAGTGCTCGAGCACCCGCCCGGTGCAGAGCCAGAGATCCCAGTCGGCGTCCGGGCTCTCTGCGGGAGCAGCGTAGGGGCGGAAGAAGATCTTCGCCTTGCCGGTCACCGGGACCTTGTTTTTCCCGGTGGGACCGGTGATGGTGCCCTGCGGGATCGCCTTGAGGGCCGGTCCGTAGAACTCGAAGTCGGCGCCCGCTTTGACATAGGGATCGTGCTCGCCGTTGAAACGCCACCTGGTCTCTTTACCATCGATGACCGGCCAGCGAAGACCGCGAACATCGTCGCGGTAATAGGTATCGAAGGGCGCCAGATCGTGGGCGTGGTCGATCCCGAAACGCCGGTAGTCCTCAAAGAGCGCCTTCTCGGGGAACCAATCGATCCCCGCCGCTTCGGCGGTGCAGTTGCCGTGGTCGGCACCCACCGGATCGGGCCAGGCATGGGTCTTGGCCGTCTCGGTCTCGAAGAGCACTTCATGGAGTGTCTGGTCGGGGCTGTAGCCGAGCTTCACCGCGTCGGCCAGCACATCGGGCAGGAATCCCGCATCGGTTCCCTCCACCGCAACCCCCGGCACTGCCTGTTTGCCCCAGACCTCGCCGAGGGTAAACCGCTTCGAGAACTCAAGCACCTGCCAGACATCGCTCCGGGCCTCACCCGGCGGGTTGACCACCTGGCGCCAGGCCTGGGTCCGGCGCTCGCTGTTGCCGTAGAGACCCCACTTTTCGTAGTGGGCGGCGCACGGCAGGATGAGATCGGCCACCTTGCACGAATAGGTCGGATAGATGTCCGAGACGACGATGAAGCAGTCCTTTTCACGGGCCGCCTTGAGCCAGTGGTTGGCGTTGGCGGTGGACTGGAACGGGTTGGTCACCTGGACCCACAGCCATTTCATACTCCCGTCCTCGAGATCGCGCATCATCTTGGTGATGTGGCTGCCGACCTTGGGGTTGAGAGTCGAGTTCGGGAGCCTCCACAGCTCCTCCGAGAGCTTCCGGTGAGCCGGGTTGGCCACCACCATGTCGGCGGGTAGCCGGTGGGCGAAGGTGCCGACCTCGCGAGCGGTCCCGCAGGCCGAGGGCTGACCGGTGAGCGAAAAGGCGCCGTTGCCGGGCTTGGCCTGCTTGCCCATGAGCAGGTGGACCATGTAGGCCTGTTCGTTGACCCAGGTTCCACGGGTGTGCTGGTTGAAACCCATGGTCCAGAACGAAACCACCTTCCGATCCGGATCCGCGTAGTAGTCAGCCAGGAGACTCAACTTAACCTTGAAGCTCTCGAGGTCCTCATCGGGATCGCCCTTGGCGAGTTCGGCGACGAAGTCGAGGGTGTAGGGTTCGAGGGCGGCCTTGAACTCATCGAAGCTGATGAGCCAGTGGGCGCCGGCGCCTCCCGTCGACTTCTGTGCCACGTGGCGGTCCTCGTCGGGATTCAAGCCCTGGGCGATGGCTTCCTCTCGAGTCAGAATCACCATCCGCTCCCGTGCCTGGGTGTCCTTTTCGGCCTCGTAGGCGAAATCGTCGCTGCCCCGCATTCCGAAACCGATATCCCTCGGCCCGGAGGCGAAAACGCAATGTTGTTTCACGAAGACGTGATCAACGACGTCGCGATTCACGATCTCACGGGCGATGTAGTTCCAGATGGCGAGATCGGTCTGGGGTTTGAAGATGATCTCGGTGTCGGCGGCATCCGAGGTCCGATTCCGGTAGGTCGTGAGATTGACGATCCTCCCCCCCTTGTGTCGAAGGCGATGCTCGACCACGCGAGACCACAACATGGGATGCATCTCGGCCATGTTGGCGCCCCAGGTGACGACGGTGTCGGTGAGCTCGATGTCGTCGTAGCACCCTGCGGGCTCGTCGATTCCGAAAACCTGCATGAATCCGGCCACCGCCGAGGCCATGCAGTGGCGCGCGTTGGGGTCGATGTTGTTCGACCGCCAGCCGGCCTTCACCAGCTTGACCGAGGCATATCCTTCAGGGATGGTGTACTGCCCGGAGCCCATGATCCCGACTCCGGTGGGGCCGAGCTCGCCATGGGCTCGCTTGAACTGGACCTCCATCTCATCGAAGGCGCGCTCCCACGAGACCGGGGTGAAGTCACCCTGCTTGTCGAAACGACCGTTCTTCATCCGCAGCAGCGGTTGGTGGAGCCGGTCGGCGCCGTACATGATGTCGGCGTTGGCGTAGCCCTTGGCGCAGAGCAGGCCGCGATTCACCGGGTTTTCCGGATCACCCTTGACGGCGATGACCTGATCGTTCCGAGTGCCGACCATGACTCCGCAGCCTACGCCGCAGAACCGGCACACGCTCTTCTCCCAGTCGAGCCCCTTTTCGAGATCCGGCAACGACCCGGTCCGGGCCATGGGGACACCCACCGCGGCGGCCGTGGCCGCGGCGACGCTGGTCTTGACGAAATCTCGACGGGAAAGGTCGTTCTTCATCCGGATCTCCGATTGTCGGTGCCGTCGTCGAACAACGGCAGATTGTGGTGGACCACCAGATCGGCGGTCAGGACGTGCGGAATCTCCTGCAGCCGGCGAAGGCCCCGCTGGTGTTCCTCGATGGTCCGGTGTTCCTGGACCACGATCAGGCGACCGGTCACTTCGTCGCGGGCGTGGATTTCGACCCAATCCAGGTCACGCAGGCTCGCTTCCACGTCTTCCAGGTGTTCCGGGCGGACCATGAGACACAGGCCCGAGACGCTTCCCGATACATCTGCCGTCACGAGTCGCCTCCGTCCAACCGATTCGCCGCCGAACCTGACTGATTGGGACAACAATATGTGCTCATTTTCTCAGGTCCTTGACCACCGTCAAGGACGGAATATATTGGGCAGGCTGATTCTCGACTTAGACAGCGTCCTGGTATATCTATCGGGCTCGGTTTCGATGAGCCCATCGGGAGGGGGACCATGGAGAGACCGACCGGTTCGGACCTCGTGAACTCGGATCAGGAAAAGCTCCTCCCGGGATCGAGCTCGCTCGCGATCCTGCTCATCGTCTTTCTCAGCATATCCATGCTGATCCTCTTCTCAATCGTCCGCGGTGGTGTCGGTCACGTGGCCGAGGGCGATGGTGGTCGGCAGGCCTTTGGTCCGGCCGAGATTTCTGGTGTCGAGTTCGACGGCGAACTCCTTCCGGGCATCGAGGAGGCAACAACCGGTCCCGACCAGGGCGAATTCCTGGTGCCTCCCCCGCCGTGGTCGGAGAGCGGCTATTTCCCGTGCACCGAGTGCCACGCCGATCTCGATCTCAATCCGGAGCCGCGAGTGCTCGAGGAGATGCACGACGATATCGAGCTCAACCACGGTCCCAGCGACCGCTGGTGCCTCGACTGTCACAACCCCGACGACCGGGATGTGCTTCGGTTGATCAACGGCAGACTCATCACTTTCGACGAGTCATACCTTCTCTGCGGCCAGTGCCACGGCACCATCTTCCGCGACTGGCGTCAGGGCATCCACGGCCGCCGGCAGGGCTATTGGAACGGCGGGAAGAGCTACCTGCTCTGCGCCCACTGCCACGACCCACACGCGCCCGCCTTCCATGCGATCACCCCACTGCCCCCGCCCGTGAGACCGCAGTTCCTGGCTCGGACGGCACAGGAAGAAGCCCAGGAGGCCCCCCATGAGTGAGAAGAGCTTCGACCGTCGAACGCTCCTGGTCAGCGCGGGTTTGAGCACCATGGCCGGAATCTCGGCCGCCGCCTCGGGCAAAAGCACCGGGTGGGTCGAACGGCTCCTCAAACGGCGATTCGTCGAGCTCTCAGACGCCCGCCGAGAAGAGATCCTCACCGAGCTCGAGGAGGCTTGCCGGGTGAAATACGGTCGTGACGACATCACGGTCACGGACACCCCCGCGTTGGACGGCGTCGAGTTCGCCTACGGCCTCGATCTTTCCCGGTGTGTCGGTTGCCGCCGCTGCGTCTACTCCTGTGTCCACGAAAACAACCAGTCGCGCGATCCTCAGATCCAGTGGATTCGGGTGCTCGAAATGAAGAAGGACCACGGCATCGACTTCGCCGAGTCCAACGTCTACTACGACCCTGACGAGGTTCCGGAGCCCGACTCGTTCTACGTCCCCGTGGCGTGCCAGCAGTGCCGCCAACCCGCCTGCACCAAGGTCTGTCCGGTCAAGGCCACCTGGCAGGAACCGGACGGCATCGTCGTGATCGACTCGGACTGGTGTCTCGGCTGCCGTTGCTGCATGTCGGCCTGTCCCTACGGCGCCCGCCACTTCAACTGGACCGAGCCGAGGATTGCGACCGAGGAGATCAACCCCGACACCCACATCTTCGGCAATCGCCTGCGTCCCAACGGCGTGGTCGAAAAGTGCACCTTCTGTATCCATAGGACCCGCAAGGGACGCTATCCCGCCTGCGTGGAGATCTGCCCCGTCGGGGCGCGCAAGTTCGGCAATCTGCTCGACGAGGCCGGCGAGATGCGTTATCTGATGCGCGAGAAACGTGTGTTCGTTCTGAAAGAGGAACTCAATACGCGCCCTCGCTTCTACTACTTCTACGCCACCTGAGGGAGGAGAGACGACATGATCAAAGACATCACCTCCTTCACTACGGGCTCGGCCCGGATCGCCTTCAAGGGCGGACCGACCTTCTACGCGTGGATCGGCTTCCTCGGGATCGTCTGTCTCTGGGGACTCGCGGCGTGGTGGAACCAGTTCCAGCACGGTCTCATCACCACCAACATGCGCGACCAGGTCTCGTGGGCCTTTTACATCGGCAACTTCACCTTCCTGGTCGGTGTTGCCGCGGCGGCGGTCATGCTGGTCATCCCGGCCTACATCTACAACTGGAAACCCATCAAGGAGATCGCCATCTTCGGCGAACTCCTCGCCGTCAGCGCCATCGTCATGTCCATGCTCTTCGTCTTCGTCGATGTCGGCCGCCCGGACCGGGTGTGGCAGCTGATGCCCATCATCGGCACCCCCAATCTGCCGAGCTCCCTCCTGGGTTGGGATGTGATGGTCCTCAACGGCTATCTTGTGCTCAACCTCATCATCGTGGTTCACCTGCTCTACACCGGTTTTCACAAGCGGCCCTACAACCGGAAGTTCGTGGTTCCGCTGCTCCTCTTCTCCATCCCCGCAGCAGTGGGCATTCACACTGTCACGGCGTTTGTCTACGCCGGCACCGCCGCCAGGCCGTTCTGGAACTCGGCCATCTTGGCGCCACGATTCCTCGCCTCGGCCTTCTGTTCCGGCCCGGCGATTCTGCTGATTCTCTTTCAGATTCTCCAGCGCACCACCCACATCAAGATCAAGGACGAGGCGATCTGGAAGATCGCCGAGCTCATGGCCTACGCCATGTTCCTCAACCTCTTCCTCTTCGGCGCCGAGATCTTCCGCGAGTACTACTCGAACACCCACCATCTCATCCACACCCAGTATCTCTACAGCGGGGTCCACGGTCACGACGCATTGGTGCCCTACGCCTGGGCGTCGCTCATCTGCAGCGTCGCTGCATTCCTTCTCTTCCTGATTCCGGCGACCCGAACACATCTGGTCACCCTCAACCTGGGCTGCGTGCTGATCTTCGCCGGGGTCTATATCGAGAAGGGAATGGCGCTGGTCATTCCTGGAATGACCCCCGACACCCTGGGTGAGTTCTACGAGTACGTCCCGACCCTCAACGAGGTCCGGATCGGCGCGGGGATCTTCGCCATCGGATTTCTGGTCTTCACTTTGCTGTGCAAGATGGCGATCCCCATCCTGCGGGACCCTGATTCAGGGAAAGCTGCGTGAGACCGGGCTCGGGCGGGCTTCCGTCACGTCTGACGGGCAGTACCATCATCGACGACGATGATGTTCAGAGCGTCCGGATCTTGCCCTTCATCAGGTAGATCTGGAAGGCGAGGCCCGCCTTGGTCGCCAAACGTTTGAGCTCGCCGAGGGGAAGACCACCCAGGCTTTCCTCCTGATTGTCACCGTAAAGGAAACAGACCGTCTTGTCCCTGACTCTGACCGGCAGGATGTAGCAATCTTGAGGTGTAGGTCTCCCGAGCGCCATCACGAGATCCGAGTTGTGCGGCATGGAGGGCAGAGGGCCGAGCCAGAACTCGACTCCCTGAAGGAGCCCGGAAAACACAGATGGTTCACCGGCCGGGATGCTGACGGTCCGCACCACCTGTTGATCGACGCCGACACCCTCACCCCGCCAGCCCATGATCGTGTCTCCCCGCCGAACGAGCATCATCCGGCGGTTGAAGAGGGGTGAGCAGAAGCCGAGCATGGCATCTGCGATGTCGTCCCGCATCTCGGCGTTCTGCATGGCCAGTGAGGCCGCTTGGAGCAATTCTTCGGGCCCGAGCTCGGTCGTCTCGGTGACAGGTGGAGGCAGCACCGTCTTCTCGGTCGGCGGGGGGTCCTCGCCCTCCTTGACGAGCGGGACCGCACCCGAGATTCCGCCCGGATCCGCGTTCCCCTCGAACTCCTCCTCACGCAGCGAGGGGAAGAGGTCCAACTCTTCCGGGCTGAGTTCCAGCGGCGCTTCGGCGGACCGCACCTCCGAGATGCGTGACCACTCGACCGGTCGCCGAGCAGTGTCCGGTGAAGTGGACTTCGCCGGAACGGGCTCCATTTCGTCGAGCGGCCGACGGGCATCCCTCTCCGGTGGCGATTCCTTCTGTCCCGTCAGGCGTCGAAGGAGATTGGCATAGCGCGCGGTGATGGGCGCCTGGTAGTGGCGATTGAGCGCTTCCACGAACCTGATCTCGAGGGTGACGAAGCTCGCAACCATGAAGCCGGTCTGCTGCGCGATCTCGTCTTCCACCAGGAGATCGCCCGGGCTGAGCGTGGCCACCGACAGGGTCTTGCCTTCGATCTTGAACGGCACGACTCCCAAGCGGCTGGCGATGCGAGGGGTGAGCATCCGCACCGCCGAAGGGCTTGAGAACTCGAGTTCGGCTCCCGACACCGTTCGCGTCCTGTGGAACTTGCCGAGGGCTTCGAGGACAGCGGCCTCCGAGAGGATCTGAAGATCGATGATCTCGGTGTCCAGCCGCCCGAGTCGCCCCCGCTGAGCGTCACGGGCTCGACGCAGCTCGTCCTTCGTGAGAAGGCGATGGGTCGCCAGCCAGTCGCCAAAGCTATGGTCGTCGGTCACGGACAAACTCCGAATTCACGTCGAGTATAACGAGGTCAGCGACCGAGAAAATAGAGCAGATAGCCGCAGAGAACCACCACCGCCCAGAAGGCGATGGAACCGGTGGTCCAGGTCCGAGCAAAAACTCCCTCGGGCCCATGCAGCCGGTAGACCAGGCCGGAGATTCCCTGGAGGAGGGCACGAACGGGAACGCGGATGGCATCGACAACCGTGTGCCCGATACCGACCGATGCTCTCACCACGGCGGGTAGCGCCTTACGGTAGATCCAGTCGGTATCGATGTTGGTCGACCGCAGTTCGGGCGGGTAGAGACCGGTTTTCTGGAGGAACACGAACGCCAACGCCGAGAAGAGCAGCAGCTGGTACTGGGTGATGACATGGGTTGTGGTGTAGGGGTGGTAATCCATCTGGTAGGGCAGCACCCGGTAGAGCACCTCGGGGAAGATCCCGATGCCGATGCACATGACGGCCATGACGGCCATGGCGAAGAGCATGTTCGCGGGCGCTTCCTTGACCCGCTTGCCGGAGTCATGGGCGAAGAACGCGAAGTACGGGATCTTGATCCCCGAGTGGTGGAAGACGCCGGCCGAGGCGAAGAGAAGCATGAGGTAGATGATGACGTGGTGGCCGGCGGCGGTCTCGTCGAGAATCAGCGGCTTGGTGACAAAACCGCTCAAGAACGGGAAGGCCGAGATCGAAGCGGCCCCGACGATACACAGGGCGGCGGTCCACGGCATGGTCTTGTAGAGCCCGCCGAGCTCCGAGCCCAGGCAGGTGCCGGTGCGCAGCAGCACCGCCCCCATGGCCATGAAGAGCAGGCCCTCGAAGATGATGTTGGCGAAGGCGTAGGCGGCGGTACCGTTGAGGGCCAGCTCGGTGCCGATGCCGATCCCGACGACCATGAAACCGAGCTGGTTGTTGAGCGAGTAGGTCAGAACCCGGCGGAGATCGTTTTCGATGACCGCGAAGAAGATCGGAAACGCGGTCATAACCGCGCCGATGATGATGAGCACCCCGGTGCCCGGGTAACCACGAGCCAGGGCATAAACCGCCATCTTGGTGGTGAAGATGCTGAGGTAGATCGTGCCCGTCGCCGTCGACTCCGGGTAGGCGTCCTGAAGCCAGTTGTGGAGCAGCGGGAAGGCGCATTTGATGCCGAACGCGACGAAGATCAGCAGCACACCGATGCTCGCCGAGCCCAGGAGCCCATCGGCGCCGATGAGTTTGTCGAAATCGAGCGAGCCGGTGTCGACGAAGTGGAGAATGACCCCGGCCAGGAGGATGACACCGGATCCGACCTGGATGATCAGATAGCGCATCCCGGCCTTTGCGGCACGTTTCGTCCTCCCGGCCCAGACCAGGAAGACCGAGGTGATGGCGGTGAGCTCCCAGTAAATGAAGAGAGTGATGAGATCACCGGCGAAGACTCCACCGATGGCCGAACCGACATAGGTCAGCGCCGCCACGAGTTGGACATTGTCACGGACACCCAGTCCATAGATCCCGCCGAGGATGGCGGCGATGAAGAAGACATAGCCGAAGACCAGGCTCAGCCCGTCGACCCTGACCGGTGTGAGCTCGTAGCCGAAGACCACGAGGTTTTGCACGAATCCCTTCTCCAGGGCGAGCAGGTGCATGAAACCGAGGACCGGCAGCACCACCCCCGCCCAGGGCTTGAGGCGACCTGGCAGTAGCGGAACCAGCAGCCCGCCGATGATCAGAATGGCGCCGGGGGGGAGGAGCTCAATCAGACCCACGGTGAGCGATCCTCCCGGATGAGATGTGTGAAGATCGTGAGGTTCTGTTGCTCGCGAAAAGCGGAGGGGTACCCTGAGGCACGTCGAGCATTTTCGCGAGCAACAGAGACCACGAGGTTTGCGCAGATCGCCGGCGAGGATCGCTTATCGTGGGTCATAGTAGTCCTCGTCCCGCATCAGGATCTTGCGGAGCTGGGTCGCGGCGAGCACCAGGGCGACGCAGGAGACGAAGCCGTAGATGCTGTAGAAGCCGGGCCAGTACTCGAAACCGAAATGGAGATGATGCTTGTAGGGGAAGAGATCGGCCAGCCCGACCACGGTGCAGATGGCATAAAGCCCGTAGACGATCTTGTTGACGTTGCGTTTGTCGTCAAGCCAGTAGGTGCGTTCGTCGCGTTGGTGATCGCTCATGGCACCATCCCTGTCAACAACTGCCAGATGTCACCGGCGTAGAAGAAGAGCACGATTCCTCCCAGGGCCGTGGCCACGGGCGGCAATACACAGAGCAGAGGGGCTTCGTGGAATCCAGAGCTGCCGTGGTCTCCGTGGCCGTCTTCAACCGGCGCCGGCCGGAAGAAACCACGCACCACCACCGGCATGAGATAGCCGATCGAGAGTAGGGAGCTGGCCATGAGAACGAGCATCATGACCCATTGCTCGGCCTCGGCCGCGCCGAGCATGAGAAACCACTTGCTCCACGAACCGCCCATCGGCGGCAGACCGATGACGCTCAGCGAACCGAGCAGGAAGGCGCCGAAGGTCAACGGCATTCGCCGCCCGAGCCCATCCATCTCGCTGACCTCGGTCTTGTGCGCACCGACCATGATGGCGCCGGCGCAGAAGAAGAGAGTGATCTTGCCGAAGGCGTGCATGACGATGTGCATCCCGCCGCCCATGACTCCCGCGGTGGTGGCGAAGGCGGCTCCGAGCACGATGTAGCTGAGCTGGGAAATGGTCGAATAGGCCAAACGGGCCTTGAGGTTGTCCTTGCCGAGGGCCACACACGAGGCAGCGATGATGGTGAACGCAGCCACCCAGGTCAGCCAGCGGCTGGCATCGGTGAAGGCCAGAAGATCGATCCCGAAGACATAGAACACGACCTTGAGGACCGTGAAGACTCCGGCCTTGACCACCGCCACGGCGTGGAGCAGCGCACTGACGGGTGTCGGCGCCACCATGGCCGCCGGCAGCCAACGGTGGAAGGGCATGAGCGCCGCTTTGCCGGTCCCGAAGGCGTAGAGGGCAAGCAGGATCATCAATTGGGTGCCCTCGACCTTGCCGGCGAGGATCCCGCCCGGCCGGAAGTCCGTGGTGCCCGTTGCCAGCCAGGTCCAAACGAGGGCCAGGAGCAGAAAGGCAATCGAGGTTCCCATGAGGATGCCGAGGTACATCCGTCCGGCCTTCCTGGCCTTCTCGGTCCCGGCGTGGGTCACCAGCGGGTAGGTGGTGAGGGTGATGAACTCATAAAAGACAAAGAGGGTGAAGACGTTGGCCGCGAAGGCAACCCCGAGGGCGCCCGAGATCGCCAACGCAAAACAGATGTAGAAACGGGTCTGATTCTCCTCGTGGTGACCCCGCATATAGCCGATGGAATAGAAGGTGGTGACAATCCACAGCCCGGAGGCCACAAGACCGAAGAGCATCCCGAGGGGTTCGACCTCGAAGGCGAGCTCGAGACCGGGGAGGACCTCCAGCAGATCCATCCTCGGGCGGCCCCCGGCCTGGACCTCGGGGAGGATCACTCCGGCGACGATGGCGAAGAGGGACCCTCCGGTGAGCAGGATGCCGGTCTCTCGCAGGTTGGGTCGTTTGCTGAAAACCGTGATCCACACCACCGCGATGAGCGGCCAGGCGACGGCCAATCCGACGGCGGTGGCGGCGGTCACGAGACACCACCGATCAGCATCCGCGCCGCCGCCGAAGCCACCCCGGCGCTCAGCGAGGTCCAGACCCCGAAGACGAGGGTCCCGCCGATGAGGATCCAGGTCGACACCAACATGCTCAACGGCGCTTCCGCAACTTCGTCTGCGTCCTCAGGCGGCGCCGTGAAGTACCCGACCTCGACGACCCGCCAGATGTAGATCAGGGCAAGGACCGAGCTCAGCAGGATCAAGACCGCCACCGGCCACAGACCGGCATCGAGGGCGCCGAGGACCAGATACCACTTGCTGACGAAGCCCACGGTCAGGGGCACGCCGATCAGGCTCAGGCCGCCAAGGACAAAGGCGGCGAAGGTGAAGGGCATCCGACGGCCGAGCCCGGCGAAGGCCGACAACCGGGTCGAGTTCATGCGAAGCACGACGCAGGCCAGGACCAGGAAAAGCCCGCACTTGGTGACGGCGTGGTTGAAAACGTGGACCAGACCCCCGGTGAGACCGTGCTCGTTGGCGAGACTCAGACCGACCACCATGTAGCCGATCTGGGCCACAGATGAATACGCGAGCATCCGCTTGATATTGTCTTGGAAAATCGCCACCAGCGAACCCGCAAACATGCCGGCAATCCCGAGTGTCATCAGGAGGGCGCCGCCGTGCGTACCGTCGAGGGTGAGGTTGATGCGAAAGACGGAGAACGCAAACCGGACCAGAACGTAATAGGCGACCTTGGTGGCCGTGGCGGCGAGAAAGGCCGTGACCACCGCAGGGGCGTAGGTGTAGGCGTTGGGCAACCAGGTGTGGAGCGGGAAGACCGCCAGCTTGATACCTATCCCGACGCCGAGACAGGCCATGGCCACCAGCACCGTCCGGTTGACGCCGAGAAGGGCGAGCTGGTCCGCCATGTCAACGAGATTCAGCGTGCCCGTCATCATGTAGAGCATCCCGATGCCGAGCAGGATGAAGGTCCCGCCGAGGGTGCCCATGATGAGGTATTGGATCGCCGATGTCAGCGCCCGGGAGGTCCTGCCCTGCGAGATCAGCGCATAGGACGACAGCGACGAGATTTCGAGAAAGACAAAGATATTGAAGGCGTCACCGGTGATGGTCATCCCGGCGAGTCCGGTCATGCAGAGCAGGTATGTGGCGTAGAAGAGATAGTGCTTCTCGCGCGGGATCTCGTTGGCGATGCTGCGCGGCACCGCGACGAGGACGACGGCGCAGATGCTCGTCACCACCAGCAACACCAGTGCGTTGAGCAGGTCGATGCGCAGCTCGATGCCCCAGGGTACCGGCCAGCCGCCTTCAACATACGAGATGGTGCCCCGGGTCCACACTCGGTACAGCAGGATCGAAGCATTGACCACCGCTCCCCAGGCGTTGAACATCGCCACCGCCCAGGCCAGCATCGGACGGCGCACGATGACGCACACGGTCGCCGTGAGCAACGGCATGGCGATCTGGAGCGCCGGGAGGTCGTCGCCGATGAGGTTCCAGAGGGCGTCTATCAATTGGGATGCTCCTCCGCCTCGATCTCGCGGATCTTGTCCTCCTCGATGGTGCCGTACTCCTCACCGATGCGGACGACGATCGCAAGAGCAAGCGCGGTGGTGGCGACGCCGACCACGATGGCAGTGAGCATGAGCACGTGGGGCAGCGGGTTGGAGTAGATCTCGAAGCCCGGCGCATCAATGGGCGCCGTTCCCCCGCGCACCTTGCCCATGCTGACGTAGAACATGATCACCGAGACCTGAAAGATGTTGAGCCCGATGATCTTTTTGATCAGATTGCCGCGCGAGATGACGACATACAGACCGGTCATCATGAGGAAGATGACCACCCAATAGTTGTAGAGGCCCCACTCAATCATCGGTGCGCCCCCTGCCGGCGAACTGGAAGAAAATCGTCGCCATCACCGCGGCCACGGTGATCCCGACACCGAGTTCCACCAGGAGTATCCCGAGGTGCTGACCGTGATGGGGATCGTGCGCGAGCACGTCGTAGTCGAGGAAATTTCCGCCGGCAAAAATGGCGGCGATTCCGACGCCGCCGTAGAGCAGGACCCCCCCCGCTACGAAGATCTCCAAGACCCTCGGTGGAAAGACCTCCTTGGCCTGGTCGAGACCGAAGAGCAGCGAGTAGAGGATGATCCCTGCGCCGAAAATGACCCCCGCCTGGAATCCTCCGCCGGGACCGTAGTCGCCGTGGAACTGGACATAGAGGGCGAAGAGCATGATCAGTGGAATCAGCAGTTTCGAAAGGACCCGGGGGATGAGGTGGGAAATCACGAGTCTCCCTCCACATCCAACTTCCTGCGCCGACGGAATCGCTCGACGATGGCATGCCCGCCGAGCAGGAGCATGACCCCGACACAGGCGGTGAAGATCACCGTTGTCTCACCCCAGGTGTCATAGCCTCGATACGAGGCCAGAACCGCGGTCACCATGTTGGGCACACCGATCTCATCGTCGGTGTGCTCGATGTAGTGCGGCGCCACGTGCTGGTGGATGGGCGCCTCGGGGTCACCGTAGCGAGGCATGTCGAAGGTCGCGAAGACCAGGACCGCGCCGGTGAGGACCACCGCGATCAACGGCAGGATCTTGAACCGGTTGTATTTCGGTTCTTCTTCGCTCTCGGTGAGGGCGAGGGTGGCGAGCATGAGGATGGTGGAGATCCCGGCGCCGACCGCCGCTTCGGTGAAGGCCACATCGACGGCGTCCATCACGGTGAAGAGC
The DNA here is from genome assembly GCA_029287235.1 of Thermoanaerobaculales bacterium. Lineage (GTDB taxonomy): Bacteria > Acidobacteriota > Thermoanaerobaculia > Thermoanaerobaculales > Sulfomarinibacteraceae > JAHECW01. The sequence continues at coordinate 28,458 of JARFRM010000264.1, read as the reverse complement.
GAGGCCGAGAGTAGGCTGAAGATCCCCATGAGCATCACCGCCGCAAAGAGATCCTTGAGACGGATGATGGCCACCGCGACCACCGCCAGGAAGGTGAAGAGCACCAGGTGGACGATATCAAGCATTGTCATCCACCTCGTGCCGGTCAACGAGGCCGCGTCCCTGCAGGGGGTCGAGACCACGCAGGAACGCCGCTTTCGCCAGCGCGTGCGAAGCCAAAGGCCCCGTGGCCAGGAGGAAGAAGAGCAACATGGCCAGTTTCGCGGCGTTGAGGGAGAAGCCCTCGTGCAGCATGAGACCGAGGAGGATCAACCAGGCGCCGAGGGTGTCCGTGATCCCGGCGGCGTGGATCCGAGTGTAGAAATCGGGCAGGCGCAGAAGACCGATTCCCCCGATGATCACGAAGATCGATCCCGAGAGGATGAACACCCAGCTGAGGACCTCGATGGGATTCGCCATCAGTAGAGTTCCTCCGATTCCTCGTCTTCCATCCCCGCGAGGTCGCCGAAACGGGTGAACTTCATGGCCGCGATGGTGCCGATGAAGTTCATCAGGGCATAGACCAGCGCGAGATCGAGGAAGTCCGGACGGCCGCTGAGATAGCCGATGAGGGCAATGAGCAGCACGGTCTTGGTGCCGAAACTGTTGACCGCGAGGATCCGGTCGAAGACTGTGGGCCCGACGATGGATCGGATCAGCGTCAACCCCATGCAGACCACGATGGCGGCGGTGGCGGCGGCGAAGACCCCGGTCACTCTGTCTCTCCCTCGAGGAGGGTCACCCGGCGGTCCATCTCGCCTTCGAGGAGATCATCCGCAACCGCATCGGCGATGGCGTGGACGGTGATCTTGGTGCCGTGCACCCTGATCGAAACCGTCCCGGGAGTCAGGGTGATGGAATTGGCGTAGATCACCCGTCCGAGATCGCTGTGCTGGGTGGTCGGCGCATCAAAGAGGCGCGGGCTGATATCGGGCCGGCCGAGACTGAGGATCCGCCGCGAGGTGTCGAGATTCGATTTGACGACCTCCTTGACGATCCAGGGGAGATAGCGGGGCAGACCCGGCAGGAGGTGGAGCGGCAGCGCTTCGTCATCGACGATTCCCATCCGGCGCGACAACCACACCACGAGCAGACAGCTGGCGATGCCGAACGACGTGATCAGAACGGTGTAGTGACCGGAGTTCAGAAGCCAGACCGACATCAACAAGAAAAAAAGGGCGACCGCGTGTTTCACGAAACAACGCCCTCGGCGCACCGCTTCAACACGAAACACCCGATCAGTACGCCACCGGCTTCACCGGACTCCGCGCGGTTTGTCATCTTGCTGATCGGCATCCACACCCTCGAGTTACCTCCCAACGCGCCGACGCGACGAAATCGACGGCGACCTCATCGCGAGAAGTGAACTTACAAGGACCAAGATTACACGAGAATGATCAGCCCGCGTCGAGCACCCTGGCCGCATGATCGAAATCTTTCTCATTGACATAGAGCACATAGGCGAACCGGCCGCAGTCGGCGACCACGCCCCCCGAGGCAAAGACGTTGATGTTGGCGTCGTAGAGCTTTCGATGGGTTTCGGCCAGGGCGCCCAACTTGTCGTCTCCGCGGACGATGAGCGCATGCTGCGGCCCGGTAAGATCGATCCCCGCTTCCTCAGCCGCCTTGATCAACCGGCTCGGCGACCGCGGGAAGAGCACCAATTGGGTGTGGTCGGTTCCCATGGGTATGGCGTTGAAGGCCATCAGGCTGACCCCCGTCTGGGCGAGCTGAGAGAGCAGCTCGTACGCCGCGCCCGGGCGATCCTTGACCATGGCGTGGTAATAGTCTGCGCACACGATGCTGGCTGACATGGGGGCCTCCGGCAGTTTCACTCGGTGAAGGATGCGTGGTGCGGGTGGGGGATGTCAAGCGGGCAGGACCCCCCTTTCCCGATCCCGGTCCCGAACCCGTTCCCGATCCCGATCCCGATGGCGGCAGCGGCAACCCGCGCTCGGCTGGCGTTCGATCCTGGGACGCCCGAAGGCGGTCCAGAAGCCTGGAGTTCGAATCTCCTGGCCTCCCGTTGCCCTATACTCCCCCTCGTCGCCATCCGATCGGGAGGTTCAATGAAACAGGTCATCGAAATCCTGCGCTCCAACCGCGACCGGGCCCTCGCCGAGATGATCGAGCTCGTCCGGATCCCGAGCATCAGCCCGGGTCTTCCCCATCCCGAGGCCATCGGCGAGGCTGCGGATTGGTTGGAGCGGCGCCTCCAGCGCACCGGAATGGACGAGGTGCGCCAGCTCGTCGTCGATGGGCACAACCCGGTCGTATGGGCCCGGAAACACGTCTCGGATGATTTGCCGACCGTCCTGTTCTACGGCCACTACGATGTCATGCCCGCCGATCCGCTCGACGAGTGGGAGAGTCCCCCATTCGAGCCCGAGGTCCGAGACGGCCGGCTCTTCGGCCGCGGCACGGCCGATGACAAAGGCCAGGTGTTGATGCACATCAACGCCGTCGAGGCCTATCTGAAATACAAAGGCGCGCTCCCGGTCAATGTCCTCTTCGCCATCGAAGGCGAAGAGGAGGAGGGCAGCGAGGGACTCGAGAAGCTCCTCGACAGCCACCGCGAGCTCTTCACCGCCGATATCGCCGTCATCAGCGATTCCCCGTTCTTCGCCGCCGACTGCCCATCGGTCTGCTATGGCCTGCGTGGCATCGCCACCGCCGAGATCCGAGTCGAGGGCCCGGCAACGGATCTCCATTCAGGCAACTATGGAGGGGCCATCGCCAACCCGGCCGAGTTTCTGGCCAGGATCCTCTCGGAGCTCAAGGATCGGGACGGCCGAATCACCATCGATGGCTTCTATGACGACGTCCTCGAGCTGTCGCCGAGTGAACGCGAGGGGTTCGCCTCGCTCCCCTTTGACGAGAATGTGTTCTGCCGGGAGCTGGGCTCGGAGGGACCTTACGGTGAACCGGGCTTCTCGACCCTCGAGCGTATCTGGGCGCGCCCCTCCCTCGAGATCAACGGAATCACCGGCGGCTTCGGTGGCGAGGGTTCGAAGACCATCGTCCCGGCCCACGCAACGGCCAAGGTCAGCATGCGGCTGGTCCCGAACCAGAAACCCGATCGCGTCCTCGAGTTGTTGGAGAAACACATCCGCGAGATCGCCCCGCCGGAGGTTCGGGTCTCGGTCAGTCTCGGCCACGGCGGCCACCCGTTTCTCGCGCCCATCGACAACCCGCACGTCCGCTCCGCTTTCAAGGCCATGGAGAGGACCTTCGAGGGAGACGTGCACTACATCCGGGATGGCGCCTCTATTCCGATCGTGGCATCCATAGACTCAAAGCTCGGCGCGACCTGCCTCCTGCTCGGGATCGACGTCCCCGAGGGACGGATTCACGGGCCCAACGAGATGCTCATCATCGACAACTTCCACCGCGGCACGGAAATGATCGCCCACCTGCTCGAGCTGATCTGAATCAGAACCCCTCGTGCTCGGTCCGTTCGATGATCTCGTCCTGGAGCTCGCGCGAAATGTCGCAGAAGTAATCGCTGTAGCCCGCCACCCGGACGATGAGATCTCGATGTGAATCAGGGTCAAGCTGGGCCTTGCGGAGGGTGTCGGCCCGGACCACGTTGAACTGGACGTGGTGGCTGTCCATTCCGAAGTAGCCGCGGACGAGCCCGACGAGGAGATCGATTCCCGGCCTTCCCTCGAGGATCTGCGGGGTGAACTTCTGGTTGAGCAGCGTGCCCCCGGTGCGCAGGTGATCCATCTTGGCGGCCGATTTGAAGACCGCCGTCGGCCCCTTCCGATCGGCTCCTTGAACCGGTGAGATGCCCTCGGACAGGGGCGTGGCGGCGCGGCGCCCGTCAGGCATGGCGCCTATCACCGATCCGAAGTAGACATGACAGGTGGTGGGCAGCATGTCGATGTGGTAGTTCCCACCTCGGCCGTTGGGCCGGCCGTCGACAGCCTCGAAGAAGGTCTCGAAGCAGCGCACCATGATCTCGTCGGCCCGGTCATCGTCGTTGCCGTACTTCGGAGTGCGGTTGACCAGGGTCTTATGGAGCGCTTCGTGACCCTCGAAATCCACCGCGAGAGCCTCGTTGAGCTCGGCGAGGGTCCAACGCCCGTCGTCGAAGACGTGGTGCTTGATGGCGGAAAAGCTGTCGGTGAGCGAACCGATCCCGACCCCCTGGATGTAGCTCGTGTTGTAGCGCGCGCCGCCGGCGTTGTAGTCCCGTCCGGAGGCAATGCAGTCGTCGGTGATGATCGAGAGAAAGGGCGCCTGCGCACTCTCGGCGTAGGCTCGTTCCCAGATCGCGTTACCGCGGTGCTTGATTTCGACGAAATGATCGACCTGAGCTCGCCACGCATCGTGGAGTTCGTCAAAGGTCTCGAAGTCTGCCGCCTCGCCCGTCCGGAGACCCAGCTGTTTGCCGGTCCGTGGATCGACACCGTTGTAGAGGGTCAGCTCGAGGAGCTTGGGAAGATTGAAGTACCCGGTGAGGATGTAGGCCTCTTTACCGAAGGCCCCTGCCTCGACGCAGCCACTAGTGCCGCCCTCCCGGGCATCCTCGACGGTCTTGCCCTGACGCAAGAGCTCTTTGACCACGGCATCGGCGTTGAAGACCGACGGAAAACCGTAGCCTTTTCGGATGACCTCTAGCCCCGCCCGGAGGAAGTCGTCGGGGTTCTCGGCCGAGAGCTGGAGGTTGTTGGACGGTTGCAAAAGATGCATCTCGTCAATGACCTCGAACAGGAGGTACGAAACCTCATTGACTGCGTCCTCTCCCTCTCGGGTGAGGCCTCCGATGTTGATGTTGGCGAAATCGGTATAGGTTCCGCTTTCGGCGGCGGTCACCCCAACCTTTGGGGGCGCGGGGTGATTGTTGAACTTGACGAAAAAACAGCCGAGCAGTTCCTTCGCACGCTCACGGGTGAGGGAACCATCGGCCAAGCCCTGATCGTAGAACGGCCCCAGGTGCTGGTCGAGGTGGCCGGGGTTGAAGGCGTCCCATCCGTTGAGCTCGGTGATGACCCCGAGGTGATAGAACCAGTAGGCCTGAAGGGCTTCGTGAAAGTCACGCGGCGCGTGAGCGGGCACCCGCTCGCAGACCTCGGCGATGCGTTCGAGCTCGGCTCTGCGTTGCGGGTCGGCCTCGTCGACGGCCTTCTCTCGTGCCAGGTCGGCGTGGCGACGGGCGTAGACGATGGCCGCGTCGGCGGCCACATCCATGGCCTCGAGCTGCTCACGTCTGGCCCGGCTCTCCGGTGACGGGTCATCGCCGAGGGCGTCGATGGCGGCGGCGATCTCGGCCCGGAAGTCCACCAGTCCCTTGCGGTAGATCTTGCCATCGGCCACGGTGTGACCAGGGGCCCTCTGCTCCATGAACTCGGTGAAGACCCCAGCCTCATAGGCTTCGTGCCACTCTTCGGGGAGCGCCTCGAGGCAACGATCACGCAAGGTCCGTCCCTGCCAGTAGGGAATCACCTCGTCGGCGTAGCGTGAGATGTCCGCCGCATCGACGTGATAGTTGGTCAGGGGGCGGGAGGAGAGAATCTCGAGATCCTCGGCGCTGTGGATGGTGATCTCGGGATAGGTCGGCGTCGCCTTCGGAGCCGGTCCGCGCTCGCCGACGACGAGTTCGCCCTCACCGAGGTAGAGCCCCTTGCGGGTGCAAAGGTGGTGAAAAGCGTGGGCGCGCATGAGCGGCGCCGGCCAACGGCCCTCGTTTTCGCGGTAGAACTCCGTCAACAGCAGCGCGCGCTCGATGGAGACCGACGGGACGGCGTCCAGGCTCTCTCGACGCAGTTGGCGGACACGATCATTCATACGCACCTCCGGTGTGGACCTCGAGACCGTGCGAGCGCAGACGCTCGACGACCGCAACGAGGTCGTCGTCACTCGGCGAGCGGTAGTCGACATCGGGAGGTCTCTTCCCGAGACGACGGTGTTTGTCGATCCCGGTCGGGTGGTAGGGCAGGACAAAGATCGGATAGCCATTGGGCAATCCGCCGACGAACGAAGCCATGGCATCGAGGTTGTCGTCGCCGTCGTTGAAGCCGGGGATCAGCGGGAAGCGGATCCAAACTGTCGCATTCTCGTCGCTGAGAGTCCGCAGGTTGTCGAGAATGGGCTGGTTGTCGACGCCGGTGTGTTTCTTGTGGACCTCGGAATCCATGTGCTTGATGTCGTAGAGAAGAACATCGGCCAACCGCGAGATGTCACGAACGACTTTCTTCGATGCAAAGCCGCTGGTATCCACCGCGGTGTGGAGGCCCCTCTCCCGGCACGCTTCGAGGCAGCCGGTGAGGAAGGTGGGGTAGCAAAGAGGCTCACCACCCGAGAAGGTCACCCCGCCGCCCGATGCGTCGAAGAAAGGACGATCGCGCTCGATCTCCGCTACCAATTCGGCGACGGCTCGAGCCTCGCCGATGAGCTCACGGGCCTCGCCCGGGCAGACTTCGGCGCAGGCGCCGCAGCGCCGACAGTTTCCGTCGTCCCAGTCCGGTCCACGCGCCGGCCGATCACCGTTCGACTCCGGACAGGCCTCGATACAGGCCCCGCACGAAGTGCACTGCCTTTTGTTGATGGCGACCTCGGGCGAGCCGTCCAGGCTCTCGGGGTTGTGGCACCAGTCGCAGCGCAGCGGACAGCCCTTGATGAAGACCGTGGTGCGGATTCCGGGGCCGTCGTGGATGGAACAGCGCTGGATGTTGAAGACCGCCACCCCGGACGGAGCGGGTTCGGTCTGCGGGAGTCGATCAAGCTCTGTCATCGTCCTGCATAAAGTCTATCGTCCGGAGCCTTTGTTTTCTTGTATGATTTGAAAGTGCGAATTAGGGAATCGGCATAATTGTAGGTATTAGGTATTAGGTATTAGGTATTTGGTTTTAGGCTAGGTATTAGGTGTTCGGGGTTCAGGGTGGAGGGGGTGAGGCGTTCGATGGGCGCACAAAACGATCTTGGCGCGATCATCGCTTCGTCGGGCTATGTCGAAGAGCTTTTCGATCGGATCCCCGACGTGGTTTTCTTCGTCAAGGATCTTGAGGGCCGGTACTGTGTGGTCAACAACACCCTGGTCGAACGCTGTGAAGCGGACACCAAGGCCGACCTCCTCGGTCACACCGCCACGGAGGTCTTTCCTTCTCCCCTCGGCGAACGCTATCTCGAGCAGGATCGGATCGTCGTGCAAACAGGGGCCGCCATCACGCAGAAGCTCGAGCTCCACCTCTATCCCAACCACCGCGAGGGCTGGTGTCTGACCGACAAGATCCCGTTGATCGACACTGACGGGCTGGTTTGCGGAGTCGCCGGAATCTCACGAGACCTGCAGACCCCGGCCCACCGTGAAGATCACACTGACGACCTCGGCAGGGCGATGGAGCTGATCAGAAACGAGCACATCACGCCCCCCGGTGTCGACGAGATCGCCGCCGAGGTCGGTCTCTCGGCCTATCAGCTCAACCGGCGGCTCAAGGATCTGCTCGGCATCACTGCACGGCAGTTGCTCACCAAGACGCGGATAGATGTCGCGTCTCGCCTGCTCAGAAACACCGCGATGCCCATCGGCCAGATCGCCCAACAGAGCGGCTACTGCGACCAGAGCGCCTTCGCCCGCCAGTTCCACCGCTCCACCGGCCTGACACCGCGGCAATATCGCCGGCGGCACCGCCCGGTCGATTGATCACGGCTGGAGTCGTTCGGCGAACTCACCACGGGAGTTTGTCGAGATTCGTGTTGCCTCCGGAGAGGATGAGCCCGACGCGTTTCCCGTCAAATCGACCGGGGTTTGCGAGAATCGCCGCGAGCGGCACGGCGGCCGAGGGCTCTACGAGGATCTTCGCCCGTTCCCAGAGCAGCCGCATCGCCCGGATGATCGTTGCTTCATCCACGGTGAGAATCCCCGTCAGGCCACCGCTGAGGATACGGAAGGTGCGATCCGACAACGAGGTCAGCAGCCCATCGGCAATGGTCGCGGGTTTCACCGAAGGGTAGAGCCTCCCGTCTCGAAGTGAGCGGAAGGCATCATCGGCTTCGGCGGGCTCGGCGCCCCAGATTTCGATTCCGGGCTGCAGAGCGGACACGGTGATGGTCGTCCCACTGGCGAGTCCCCCACCCCCCACGGGTGGCATCACCACATCGAGATCCGGCGCCTGCTCGAGCAGCTCGAGGGCGGCGGTGCCCTGACCGGCGATGACCCGGGGATCGTCGTATGGGTGGATGAAGGTAGCACCCGTCTTCTCCTGCACCGCGGCGAGCGTCGTCTCACGCGCTTCGAGGGTGGGCTCGCACTCGGTGATCAGCGCACCATATCCCGCGACGGCGGCCTTCTTCACCTGCAGCGCCGACGACGGCATGACGATGTGGGCGGGGATCCCGCGCAGACCGGCCGCCCGCGCCAGCGCCGCGGCATGATTGCCTGACGAGTGGGTGCAGACCCCGCACGCTGCGGCTTCGTCCGACAGAGAAAAAACCGCGTTGGTGGCGCCACGCGCTTTGAAGGCGCCCACTTTCTGGAGGTTCTCGCACTTGAAGAAAAGCGAGGCGCCGGCGATGGCGTCAATGGAGGCGCACGTCGCCACCGGTGTGCGGTGGACGTACGGCCCGATTCGCCCGGCCGCGGCGCGAATGTCGTCGATGGTGGGATCGTTCAACATCCCGGCATCGTATCAGCGTCCGGGGCGGTTACTGCGCCGGATTCTCCAGCACCAATATCGCCTGATCGCGCCAGGCGCCACGCTTCCAGTAGCGGCCCGGAACCCGACCGACCTCGCGGTAGCCCACCGCAGTGAGCATCCCCATGGAGCGCTCGTTCGAGGCGATGACGGTGGCGATGAGCATCCGCAGGCCGAGCACCTCGAAGGCGTAACGCGATCGCACCCGCGCCGAGTCGGTGCCAAGCCCGCCACCCCAGAGATCGTGCCGTCCGATCACGCTGCCCGAAACCGCCACCCGGCTCTGCCAATCAATGGAGCGCAGACCCGAGAATCCGACATGATCGCCGTCGAGGGTCTCGACCGCGAACTGGACGGTGCCCTTGTCGGGCCGTTCGGCGGCGCGGAAGAACTCCTCTTCGGTTCCCCTGGTCAGGGGCCAGTCTCCGGTCTCCAACCAGGCCGTGATCGTGGGATCGTTGAACCAGCACAGTGCGTTTTCCAGGTGCTTCTCTTTGTCCAGCGGGACCAACCGCACCTTGTCGCCTTCCCATCCGTAGGCCATCAGCCTCCCCCGTCGTCGGTGTGGGTGATCCGCACCGAATCTCCTCGCCTCAGTCCGGTGGCCATGGCCGCCGATCCGCCGTTGACGGCCAGTTCGAGGAATCCCGCGGATCCTTCGAGCAGAACCACCTCATCACCCTCGGCCTCGCCGTACGTCCGGACGAGGCGCGCAACCTCATCAGACGTCCAGGCCGCCTTGACGTGGCCGTCCACCGAGCTTCCCGGCAGATTTGTCGCCAGATTGCCGAACCGGTCCACCGATACCACCGTTGCCTGGTACCCCGAGGTGAGAGGCTCCGGATCCGGCAGTGGACACGACACGAGGATGTCCGCATCAACCTCGCTGCCCATCTGAGTGAGATCCTCACCTCTGGCCAGCCAGGCCGCGGCCGGGGCGAAGAGGTCGCGACCCTGAAACGTCCTCGAGGGCTCAGCCAATCCCATGGATCGCCAGTCGATTTCCACAACATCGGATGCCGGCCCGAGTGACGCCGCGAGTCCGTTGTCCGGCGCCACCAAGAATCGACGGCCCAGGGCCAGCGCCAATGCTCTCCGGTCGGTCCCGACCCCGGGGTCCACGACCGCCATGACCACGCACCCGGCAGGCAGATGTGGCCAGGCACATCTCAGCTGGAACGATGCCTCCCAGATGTCACCCGGAGGAACCAGGTGGTCGATGTCGATCCTGGGGACACCGGGCGCGTGCTTTTCGAGCACGGCATGGACCACGCCGACATAGTGGTCGGAGAGGCCGAAGTCGGTCAGGAGCGCGACGGGACGCATCGGAGGAGGATATCACGCATGGCTTCGAGGGTCGAGGCAACTCCAACGTTCCGCAGAGTTTCCGGGATGAGGTGAGGAGGTAAGAAGGTGAGAAGGTCAGAGGGTAGGAACGTGAAGCGGAAGCCGTCTCGGCAATGCCTCACCCTCGTGTCGACCTTCGGTCGCGACGAGATCGCGGTTCGAGGCGTTCCCAAGGCGGAATCTAGCAATCCACCTGGAATCAACTGGTGTAGAAGTGTGTACGTGTCACCCATCCGTGTCACCCATCAGCACCGGTCAGATGGAGAATGCCCCTGTCTGCTCCGATTCCGAGTGTGTGTTACGCTGGCGCTACAGAATCCGAGGGGGAAATAGCGTTGACCTCGATGAGAAGCCGAACCTTTGGCGTCTTGTTGGTTGCAGATCAGATCTCAGCTGAAATCGACGATGCCCTCGTTGGCGTCTGGATCTGCCCACCCTAGCTGTGGACTCCCACAGTGTCGAAAGGATGCTTCTATCAGTGTCCAAAGGTCTACTGCCCGTCGGCGAGTTTGTATGGCTGTGGGAAACGCGAAGGATAGGTGTCGCGATGGGTGCGTGGCGACCAACGCCCAGGAGCTCGCTATCAAGGATTGCCCCCCATCACTCTCTCACCTTCTAACTTCCTCAACTCCCAACCTCCCTTCCCCACTCGCTGCTACCATGTCCTCGGAGGCACGCCATGCGCGAGATGAAGCTCTTCCTCAACGGTCAGTGGCTCGACGGTGATGATCTCATCACGATTCGCTCCCCATATGACAACCACGAGGTTGCTGAGGTCGCCCGCGGTGGACCGGCGACCCTCGAACGGGCCGCAGCTACCGCGGAGCGCGCCGCGGGAATGATGGCGGAATTGCCGCCATCCGAGCGCGCCGCCATCCTCGAGGGCACAGCCGCCCTGGTCCTCGAACACCGGGACGAGTTGGCGACCGCGATCTCCGAGGAGGCCGGCAAGCCCATCCGGCTCGCCCTCATCGAGGCCGACCGCTGTGCCGACACACTGACCGAGGCCGCGGCTGTTGCCCGTCACCCCGAGATCGAGGCGCGCGATCTTTCGGGTTTCCCCTCGGGTCACGATCGCCTCGCCCTGGTTCGCCGGGTACCGGTGGGGCCGGTGCTCGCCATCACCCCCTTCAATTTCCCCCTCAATCTGGTGGCCCACAAGCTCGCCCCCGCCTTGGCTGCGGGCTGTCCGGTGGTGCTCAAACCCGCCAGCCAGACGCCGAGCCCGGCTCTCATGCTGGCCGAGCTCCTCGCCGCGGCAGGCTTGCCCCCCGGGGCCCTCGCCGTTGTTCCATCACGCGGTTCCGACGCCGAGAAACTGGCCACCGACGAGCGTTTCGCAGCACTCACCTTCACCGGATCCATGGATGTGGGCTGGCACCTCAAGGAGATCGCATGGAAGCGACGAGTGACCCTCGAGCTCGGCGGCAACGCGGCCGTGGCGGTGGAGCCCGATGCCGGTGATCTCGCCATCGTGGCAAAGAAGATCGCCGCCGCCGCCTACGGCTACGCCGGCCAATCCTGCATCTCCGTCCAGCGGGTGCTCGCCCACGAGGACATCTATATCGCACTGCGGCGCGAGTTGGTCGAGGCCACCGAGGCCATCCACCACGGCGACCCCAACAACGAGGCCACCATCTGCGGACCCCTCATCGACGCGGCCAACACCGACCGCGTGGCCGAGTGGATCGATGGAGCGGTCGCCGCCGGGGGCCGTTTGCTCGCCGGTGGTGACCGTACCGGCAACGTGATCGCACCGGCACTGATCGAGGAGGCACCGGCGGATCAGCCCGTCGTCGCCGATGAGGTCTTCGGCCCTGTTGCCTGCCTCGACCCCTACGAAGACTATGCCCAGGCGCTCAACATGGTCAACGACTCTCGCTACGGCCTCCAGGCCGGGATCTTCACCACCGACGTGTCCAAGATCCAGGAAGCGTGGCAACACATCGAGGCCGGCGGCATCATCCAGGGCGATGTCCCAACCTGGCGCACCGACCCCATGCCCTACGGCGGGGTCAAGAACTCCGGCGTCGGTCGCGAAGGACCGGCCTACACCTATCGTGAGCTCACCGAAGAACGGCTCCTGGTCCTGAGTCGGTAAACCGAGCGCCGAACCCGCAGACGGCAACACGTTCCTTGACTGTCTTTTCTATGGGATCTCGGTGAACGGCTCCAATTTTTCCGGATTCAACACCACCGGCGACACCCAGGGATGGAGTCCGTCCTCCTTCGATGTCTCCGAGATCACCAACATCACCGCGCTTGGCGCCGGGCAGGTCTGGTTTGGTCTGAGTTTCTATTCCAACGAATCGATCACAGACGAGGGCGTCTATATCGGCAACGTCACGGTGACGAAGACCACGGCGAATCCCTGCACTCTCAGCTGTTCGGCCAGTGGACCGAGCTCCGGGCAGGTCGGAGGAACGGTCAACTTCACGGCATCGGCAACGGCGGACAACTGCTCCAGCGCGCCCTCCTACAGATGGAATTTCGGCGATGGCTCACCACTTTCGGCCACACGGAATCCCACTCACATCTTCTCCTCCGCGGGGTCCTACACCTGGACCATGACCGCCTCGGCCGATGGCCAGACCTGTCAGAAGACCGGAGTGATCACCATCTCGGGTTCTTCGGCGAACTTCTCACAGGAGTACTGGGTCGCCGCCGCAGCTCACGCGGCGGGCAACCTCGGGAGTCAGTGGAGGACCGATCTCGGAATCCTCAACCCGGGTGACGCCTCCGCCGCGGTGCGGATCGATTTCCACAACGGCACCAGCGTGCATTCGCTGAATCGATCACTCGGTCCCGGATCGAGCGTGCTGTTGCAGGACGTGGTCGGCCTCTACAACCTCACCGCCTCGGGTGCGTTGGAGATTCTGTCAGACCAGGATGTCTTTGTGACATCCCGATCTTCAGACCTGGTATGAAGTTGGATCGTTTGACAGAATCGGCAACGCGTTCCGGACCTGGATCCCCCACTTCTCGATCTGGAACTGCGACGTGGCTGCAACCCGGTGCTATGTGTCCGGAAGAGTGGTCGATGGAGACGGGCTCCCGGTGAAGGGCGCTCGAGTCACTTTCAAGAGCTTCCGACGCAACGGCGGTTATGTGACGAGTGGTGAGACCTCCACACCCGCCGACGGCAGCTTCCGCGTCCCGGTGGATGCCAATGCCGACATCGAGTTCTGGGCCGAGAAGGCCGGCGTCGTGAGCGCCCACCACTTCGACCACGCCTGTGAACACAATGGTGAGATGGTCGTGGGCGACATCGTCCTCGGCCTCGGCGGTGGGAGCTCAGCCAGCCAAATCACCCTGACCTGGGGTGATGAGCCGCGTGACCTCGATTCGCACCTCACGGTGCCTCTCCCCGCCGGCGGCTGGGAGCACCTCTTCTACAGTCACCGTACCGGAACCGGCGCAAACCTCGACACGGATGACACCGACGGCGACGGTCCGGAGATCTTCACCATCTCGAGCATCCAGGACGGACGGTACCGCTACAGCGTGCATCAGTATTCGGGGATTGGCGATTTCCACAGCTCAGAGGCCAGGGTTTCGGTCGTCGGCGGCGGTATCTCCTACCGGATATTCACACCCCCCTCTTCCGGCGCGATGGGTGATGACGACGTCTGGAGAATCTTCGATCTCGACTGCTAGAGCGGGAACTGTAAGCTCACGCCCATCAGCGACTATCTCCACGATGTCAACGCCGGCGATGCTGGATCCTTCGAACCGTGATCGGAGCAGCGCCCTGGGACCGGGGAGGAAAGATCTCGATAGCTGATGGCTTGAGGAACCTCAAAGCACCGACTCGTCCCTCAGCAGCGCCTCGACCTTGGTCTGCGTCTCGGACTTGGGTCCGCTGGTGTCGATGTCGTGGAAGTAGCACTCGGCGTCCGGGTTGGGCGGCTCGAAATCGCCGCGCTGTTGTTCCATGAGCTCAACCCGGCCGTCGGACCTGGTGTCGTGCTGCTGGCGTCCCTCGAGGCGTGTGTGCTGTTCGTCGGCGCCGCATGTGGTCTCGATGAACACCAGCCGCGCCCTGGTTCGCCGCGCGGCCTCGATCACCGGCTCACGTTCGCTTTGCCGTTTGAAGGCGCCGTCCACGATCACCGAGAATCCACCCCACAGGAGATTCTCGGCGCGGTCGCAGACTTCGGCGTAGGTCCTGGCGTTCATCTCGGGTGAGTAGAGCCCCTCGTTGTAGGGGACGTAAACCCTGGTGTTTTCCCCCACCCCGGAGATCTGCTTGCGCACCGCATCGGTGGACAGCACGTGCCAGCCGTAGCTTTCGCGAAGATAGCGCGCCACCGACGTCTTGCCGGTCCCCATCAGACCATAGAGCACCACCAACGACGGTCGCCTGGTTCCGCCCGCATACTCGTAGGCGAGACCGAAGTAGCGCCGCGCCAGGTTGCGTTGGGCACGTTTGGAGGCACCATCGAGGGCCGGGTCGGTCGAGGTGAAACAGGCGATCTTGCCGCGAACATAGGCTCGGTAGCACTTGTAGAAATCGAGCATCTCAGTCAGCTCGGTATCACCTGAAACCTCAACATAGCGGTCGATGAAGTGCTTCGACAGATCCTGTCGTCCGTTGAAATCGAGATCCATGGCGAGGAACGCGATATCCACCGCGACATCTCCGCAACGGAGACGTTCGTTGAACTCGATGCAGTCGAAAATGACCGGCTGATCCTCGAAGAAGATGTTGCGAAGATGGAGGTCACCGTGGCTTTCACGGGTTCGGCCCTCGGCGATCCGACGTTCGAAGAGCTCTCCGTGCTGAGCGAAAAACGAGTTGGTCCAGTCGCGAATATGTTCGAAGCGATCCCTCGACACGAGCTTGCCGACATAGGCCTCGGTCTGAGAAAAATTCTCATCGGTGTTGAACTTGACAGCCTCGACCGAACCGAAGTTGTCGATTCCCTCGCCCGTGGCCGCCGATGTGTAGAACGGCACGAGCACGTCGACGAGAGCGTCCATATGTGATTCGGTGAGCTCGCCTCGAGCCAGGACCTCTGTCCCGAGCAGATTCCCGTCGAGCTCACGCATGACGACGACCCAGTCGATCACCTCGCCATCACCGTTGAGGGTCGCCTTATCTCCATCGAGGGTGATGGGAACGGCGTCGACATAGACAGACGGCGCCAGCCGCCGGTTGAGGGCCACCTCGGCGCGGCAGTTCTGCTCCCGAAGCTCGATGGTCGAGTAGTCGAGGAAGCCGAAGTTGACCGGTTTCTTGAGCTTGTAGACGAAGCTCCCGGTCAGAAAGACCGAGGAGATGTGGGTCTGGAGGAATCGGACCTCATCAACCGGATAGTCGTAGAAAGTCGGTTCGGAGAGGGCGTCCACAAGAGCGGCGTGATCCAAGGCGGCCTCCAGATGCTCACGATCGCGCACGTTGTCACATCGACCGATCCCGGTCAACACGATTGTGGGATTCCAGGGGCCCGGGACCGTCGAGATGTAAAACAAACAGAACCAAATTCAACTTCTCCCGTTAACCAAATTGACTCCGTTGCGTTATGTCAATGAGCACGGGAGGAATCATGACCGAGAAAGCAAAGAAACGGTTCCGCATCATCAGCCTGGTTGCGATGCTCGTCATCGTGGCCAGCGCCGTGATTTGGGTCAGCGCTCAGACCACCGACGAAGCGACCGAGGGCGAAACGGCCGAGCAGTCTTCGACCGAAGCCGTCGATGGGGCCGAGAACGATGCCGAGCCGGAAGAGGACGAAGAGCTTCCGGTGCCCGTCGAGGTGGCCGAGGTCACCACCGGCACCATCTCATCCTATATTTCCGCCACCGCCAACCTCGTGGCCGAGGACCAGGTCAAGGTGCTCTCCGAGGCTGAGGGTCGTATCGAACGCCTCGATGTCGAAGAGGGTGATCGGGTGAAGAAGGGCCAGGTGCTCGCCGTCCTCGTACAGGACGAGGCGAGAATCGCCAAGTCCAAGGTGGAGCTCAAGGCCGCCAACGCCGACGCGGCCCTCGAGCGCGCCCGCAATTCATTCGAACAAGGCCTCATTTCCTCGGAGGCGTTTGACAAGCTGATCATGGACCAGAAGCTCGCACGGCAAGAGGTGGCCGAAGCCGAGTGGCAACTGGCCAAGACCGTGATCCGCGCGCCGTTCACCGGCCGTATCACCGAGCGCTTCATCACCCTTGGTCAGCACCTGCGCCCGGGTGACGAGCTCTTCACCGTGGCCGACTACGATCCTTTGGTGGCCCGCATCTATCTGCCCGAGCGCGATGTCATCGAGCTCGAAGAGGGCCGCGAGGTGCGGATCACCGCCGCGGCGGAAACCCAACTCAGTTTCATCGGACGTATCCGCCAGATCGCGCCCGTGGTGGACACCGCTACCGGCACCGTCAAGGTGACCGTTGAGGCCGTTCAGCCGCCAAGCGGCGTCCGGCCCGGCGCCTTCGTCAGTATCGACATCGTCCGTGAACGGCACGCGACCGCGTTGCTCCTGCCCCGCGAGTCCGTAATCCGCGAGCTGCGCACCGCCCACGTGTTCGTCACCGACGAGGATGTCGCGGTGAAGAAGGCCGTCACCCTCGGAATCGAAGAGGGCGATGTGGTCGAGGTGCTCACCGGGCTCGATGAGGGCGACGCGGTAGTCATCGCCGGTCAGGGCGGGCTCGACGACGGTCAGAAGATCAAGGTCTTGTGAACTATTAGATCTTAGCTATTAGCTATTAGCCTCATCGCAGAGCCCGAAGCTAACGGCTAAAGGCTAACGGCTAACGGCTAACGGCTAACGGCTAACGGCTTAAATCTTTCCACTCCCTTCCTCGGAATTTCTTTCGCTCCTGTGGAGCGCTTCATTGGGGGACAGGTATGCGCATCGTCGACTTTTCGCTCCGCCGTCGTGTGACGGTTTCCATGGCCGCGGTGGCACTCCTGCTCTTCGGCACGGTGGCGTTCACCCGCCTGCCCCTGAACCTGATGCCGGATCTGTCCTACCCGAGTCTGACGGTGGAGACCCGGCTGCCCGGCGCCGCCCCCGGCGAGGTCGAGGCGCTCATCACCCGACCCATCGAAGAGCTCGTGGGGATCGCCGGCGGGGTCCAGCGGCTCGGTTCGGTGTCCCGCCCGGGGATCTCACAGGTGACCCTCGAGTTCGGCTGGGGCCGCGATATGGATTTTGCGGCCCTCGATGTCCGTCAGAAGCTCGATCTCGCGGCCCTGCCACGATCGGCCGAGCGACCCGTTCTCCTCCGGTTCGACCCGGCCAACGAGCCCGTCATCCGTCTCTATCTTTCGGGTGGGGACAGCCTCTATCAGCTGCGCTATGTCGCCGAGGAGCTCATAAAGAAGGATCTGGAGTCCACCGAAGGCGTCGCCGCCATCAAGGTTCACGGAGGCTTCGAGGAAGAGATTCAGGTTCGCATCGACGAGGGTCGTCTGGCCCTGCTCGGCCTTTCCGTGAACGAAGTCAACGCCCGGCTCCTCGCCGAGAACCTCAATCAGGCCGGTGGCAGCCTCTACGAATCAGAGGCCCGCTATCTGGTGCGGGCCCGCAACGAGTTCCGCGATCTCGACGACATCCGCGAGACCGTACTGCTGAGCCGGAACGGACGCAACGTCAGCGTCGCCGATGTGGCCGAGGTCATCCGCACCCACCGCCAACGCGAGGTCATCACCCGTTTCGACGGCGCCGAAGCTGTGGAGCTTGCGGTCTACAAAGAGGGTGACGCCAACACGGTCAAGGTGGCGCGCTCCGTCCGCACCCGGCTCGAGTCCATCTCCAAGGAGCTTCCCGAGAACGTCGAGATCGCCTCCGGCACCGATCAGAGCCGCTTTATCGAGGCCTCGATCCGCGAGGTCCTGTCCAACGCGTTCATCGGCGGCATCGTGGCGGTCCTGGTCCTGCTGCTCTTCCTCAAGGACCTCCGCACCACGCTGATCATCGCCATCTCCATCCCGATCTCGGTGGTGGCCACATTCTTCTTGATGTACCGCACCGGCACCACCCTCAACATCATGTCCCTCGGCGGCCTCGCCCTCGGGGTCGGAATGCTGGTGGACTCGGCCATCGTGGTCCTCGAGGCGATCGTCAAACGACGCGAGGCCGGTGACGACGACACCACCGCGGCGCGCAAGGGCGCCTCGGAGGTCGGCCACGCGGTCATCGCGTCCACCCTCACGACGGTGGCGGTCTTTCTGCCGGTGGTCTTTCTCGAGGGGGTGGCCGCACAACTCTTCCGCGATCAGGCCCTCACGGTCTCCTTCTCCCTCCTTGCAGCCCTCGCCGTCTCGCTCACCCTGATCCCCATGATGGTCGCCATCTCAGGACGCAAACCCACCGAGGGTGCGACCCAAGCGGCGCCCACCGGAGGGCGCCTGCGTCGCGCCGGCCGATTTGCATTCGTCACCATCCCGGCCTTTTTGTTGCGAATGCTCCAGACGGTATTCGGCGGCATCCTCAAGGCTCTCGGACTCCTGGTCCGACCGGTGACCGCGGTCTTCGACCGGTTCATGGCCGCCATCACCGCGATCTACCCCAAGGTCTTGCAGGGTGCGCTGCACCACCGGCTAGTGGTCCTCGCCACCGCGACCATCGCCTTCGCCGGGTCCGTCGCTCTCGTACCCAGCCTCGGTGTCGATCTCATTCCACCCTTCGCCCAGGGCGAGTTTGCCTTCAAGGTCCAGCTCCCCGAAGGCACTCCCCTTGAGGTCACGGATCGGTTCATCGGATCGCTCTCCGATCTGCTCGAGGGAGATGAGACGGTCGAGTCGTTCTCATCGATCGCGGGTGGCGCCGGTCTTTCGTTGGCAGCCACCGGCACCGAGGGCGAGAACACCGCCCGGATTCAGGTGCGGATGAACCCCGGATCCGGCTCCCTCCAGGAGGAGGCGGTGATCGCCCGCTTGCGATCGCATCTGGCGGAGACCGAGGATCTGCACTTTGATTTCGAACGGGCGACGTTCTTCTCCTTCAGAACCCCGGTGGAGGTCGAGGTCTACTCCGACTCTATCGACGAGCTCCACGACGCCGCCACGCAGGTGGCGGCTGCGTTGGCCGACGTCCACGGTCTCGTGGATCTCCGCTCATCGGCCGAGATGGGCAACCCCGAGGTCCAGGTCCGCTTTGACCGCGAGCAGCTCGCGCGTCTCGGTCTCGACCTCGGCTCGGTTGCTCAGACCGTTCGCACCAAGGTCCAGGGCGAGGTCGCCACCCGCTTCACCGAGGGCGACCGTGAGATCGATATCCGTGTCCGCGCCCTCGAGCAGGGTGACGCCAAGGTAGAGGACATCCACGACCTCATCGTCGGTCACGTGGACGGCCGCCCGATCTACCTCAAATCGGTGGCGCGCATCGATCTCACCGAGGGACCCACCGAGATCCGCCGCATCGGCCAGAAACGAGCCGCGGTGGTCGGCGGCAACCTCTCGGGTCGCGACATGGGTGCGGTGGCCGAGGATGTTCGGAGTAGACTCAAGACCCTCGCCCTTCCCATGGGTGTCAGCGCGAGCCTGAGCGGCCAGGAGGAGGAGCTCCAGCAGAGCTTCCGCTCCCTCGCCCTGGCGATGGGCCTGGCCATCTTCCTCGTCTATCTGGTGATGGCGTCCCAGTTCGAGTCCTTCCTCCACCCATTTGTCATCATCTTTACCCTGCCGCTGGGCGCCATCGGTGTCATTCTCGCCCTTGCCGTCACCGGTCACACCATCAACGTTGTGGCCATCATCGGCGCGGTCATGCTCGCCGGCATCGTGGTTAACAACGCCATCGTCCTCATCGACGCCGTCAACCAACGGCGTCGCGCCGGGGCGGCGCTCGACGAGGCGCTCACCGGAGCGGGCCTCGCCCGTCTCCGGCCGATTCTCATGACATCGGCGACCACCATTTTCGGTCTCATGCCCATGGCGCTGGGTCTGGGTGAGGGTGCCGAGTTGCGGGCGCCGCTGGCGGTCACCGTCATCGGCGGCCTCGCCGTTGCGACCGCCCTGACCCTGATCGTCATCCCTGTTGTCTACTCGCTCCTCGCCGGGGGCAAGATCATGCAGACCGCCGCGGAACCCGACAAGGCCGCCGGCGGTCCGTTCCGACTGATGCAGGTCGCCGTGGAACGCATCCAACCCGAAAGCGGGAGGACCGTCTCATGAAGATGTCAACCGGTCATCAGAACGCGCGGGTCGTGAGCCCTTTCCCTCTCCTTCTCCCCCTCCCTCTCCCTTGTGTCGTGGGTGAGGAAAGCAAGGGAGAGGGGGGGGGAGAGGGAGAGGGAGAGGAACAATGAACCTCCCCACCCTCTCCGTCCGTAGGCCGATCACGACGGCGATGATCCTGGTCAGCGTCCTGCTCGTCGGTGGTATCGCCTTCTACCGGCTGCCGTTGGCCTTTCTGCCCTCTCTCGACGCGCCCTTCATGTTTGTCCAGATCCCCTACCCCAACTCGCACCCGAGGCAGATCGAGAAGGAAATCACCAAACCGGTGGAAGAGATCCTCTCCACCCTGTCGGGGGTCAAGAAGCTCAACTCCACCACCGACGCCGACGGCGCCCAGTTCTTCATGGAGTTCACCTGGGGCGAGGAAATCGATGTCATCCGGATGAAGGTCTCGGAGAAGATGGATCAGGTAGAACCCACCCTGCCGTCGGATATCGGCCCGATCCTGATCTTCTCGTTCAACACCAACGATATTCCCGTGGTCCAGGGGCGGATCGCTGCCGAGGGCGTCGATCTGTCGCAGAATTTCGAGCTCCTCGAGGCCCGGATCCTGAACCCCCTGCGCCGGATCAACGGGGTCGCCAGAGTCGATCTCAACGGGGTCGAGCCCCGCGAGCTCTTTGTCGATCTCATCCTCGACAAAATCAAGGAACACTCGGTGGATGTCGGCTCGCTGGCGCGGCTGCTCCAAAGCGTCTCGTCGAATCTGGTGCTCGGCCGGGCCGAATCCGGCGGGCTTCGCTACACGGTCCGCTCCCTCGGGTCTTTCGATTCCATCGAGTCCCTCGCCAATCTGGTGATCGATGAGCGCGGTCTTCGTTTGGGCGAGGTGGCCGAGATCACCTACGAGGAGCCACCGTTGACCTTCGGCCGTCATCTCGACGGCAAGTACGCGGTCGCACTCGACATCTACAAGGAGTCCACCTCCAACACCGTTGAGGTGGTGCGCGAGGTCAACCGGGTGGTCGAGGACGAAATCAACCACGATCCCCTTCTCAAGGGCATTCAGCTCTGGGTCTGGCAGGACCAGGGCGAGGAGATCACCTCGGGGATCGACGGACTCAAGAAGGCGGGGCTCACCGGCGCACTGCTCGCCACCTTGAGTCTGTGGTTCTTCCTGCGGCGTTTCGATTCCACGGTCATCGTCGCCATGTCCATCCCGTTCTCCATCATCGCCACCTGCGGCGTGATGTACTTCATGGGCTCGAGCCTCAACATCCTGTCCATGATGGGTCTCATGCTCGCCGTGGGTATGCTGGTGGACAACGCCATCGTCGTCCTGGAGTCCATCGATCGAAGGATGCGTGAGGAGGGCAACCGGCGCAAGGCGGCCCTCGAGGGCGCCGGTCAGGTGGTCATGGCGGTCACCGCCTCCACAGCCACCACCCTCATCGTTTTTCTCCCGCTGGTGATCGGGTCCGGCACCGAGATGACAACCTGGCTCAAAGAGGTGGGGCTGACCATCTCCATCGCCCTGGCCTGCTCGCTGTTCTCGTCCCTGACCCTGATCCCGCTCATGTCCGCCCACATGCTCAAGGTGAGGTCGAACGGCCGCAACCGCATTGTCGAGTGGCTCGAAGCACGTTATGTCCGGGTTCTCGGCTGGACCCTCAAACACCGCATCAAGACCTTCGGTCTGCTGGTGGTCGGTCTGGTGGTCGGCTTCCTGCCCTTCTTCGCCGGCTGGGTCGACTCGGCGATCTTCTCAGGAACCCTCAACTCGAGACTCTACCTCGAGTACCAGTTCGACGACTTCCACTACAAGAGCCAGTCGGAGTCCGTGGTCAACGAGATCGAGGCCTATCTCGAGGCCAACGCCGAAGCGTTCATGATCGACACGATCTACTCGTACTACACCGAGAATGAGGCCGGGACCACCATCAGCCTGACCCGCGAGAACCTCAGCGACGACGAGATGAAGGAGCTTCGCACCGCCATCCGCGACGGTCTGCCGGCAACTCCGGGAGTCCGCATCGTCTTCGAAGAGGACGCCGATCAGGGCGGTTCCTCCACCTACTTCGCGGTCAAGCTCTTCGGAACCGACACCACCACCCTCTACCGGCTCGCGGACGAGGCCGCGCGGCGGCTGGAAACCATGGATGGTGTCGAGGATGTGTCTCGTCCCCGCTCCACCGGCCGCCGGGAGATCCAGGTCAGCCTCGACCGTCACCGTATCGCCGAGCTCGGCCAGACCGCAACCGATATCACCCGACTGATGGGATTCACCCTCGGTGGGGTCCGCCTCGATCGGTTCAACGCCGGCGACCGCGAGATCATCACCTGGCTCGCGCTCCGGATGGAGGACCGGTCACGCCTCGACGATCTGCGTCTGATCCCCATCGCCAACGAGGGCGGCCGGCCCGTCCTGCTCGGCGACATCGCCGACTTCGAGGTCATCGAACGGCCGCGGGAGATCCAACGCGAGAACCGAAAGGTCCGGGTCGCGGTCCGAGGCACCTACGAGGGCGATGACTGGGGCAATACCCAGGAGTCCATCGCCGAGATGATGAACGCCTTCAACCTGCCCGCTGGCTACTCGTGGAGCTGGAACGACCGCATCGTCGAGCAGGCTAACGAGGACGCCGAAATGGGGGTCAACTTCCTCCTCGCCCTGGTGCTGGTCTATCTGGTCATGGCCTCGCTCTTCGAGAGCCTGACCCAGCCCTTCGCCATCCTCTTCGCCATCCCCTTCGCCCTCCCGGGAACCGCCTGGATGCTGGCCATCACCGACACGCCGTTCAATCTCATGGCCCAGATCGGTCTTCTGATCCTCATGGGGATCGTCGTCAACAACGGCATCGTGCTCATGGATCACGTCAATCACTTCCGACGACAGGGGCTGTCACCGGAGGACGCGATCCTCCGCGCCGGTCGCGACCGTCTGCGTCCCATCCTCATGACCGCCGCCACGACCATCATCGGCCTGTTGCCCCTGGCCATCGGCGGGGTCAATGTTTCCGGCCTGCTCTACTACCCCATGGCCCGGACAGTGATGGGCGGACTCATCTCCTCGGTGGCACTCACTCTGCTGGTTCTGCCCTATATTTCGCTGGGAACCGAGGGCCTCTCTAACTGGCTGCGCCGGGTGTGGGACACATCGAGGGGGCGCAAGCTCGAGACGGTGGAAGTTGCCGCGGACTGATGATTTTCCTCCAATGACACACGCATCGCCATCCTGAGCGGAGCGGCCTTCGAAGCTGCGGGGTCTGAGGGTCCCCCGAAGGTCAGAACAGCGCAGACGAACAAAGTCGGCGGTAAACACCTCAAGATGTGTGAGATATCCGGTGGGGAGAACGCCAAACAACCGCGGTCCGGATCAGCTCAAGAACACCACTTGTGAATTGGTTATAAGTTTAGTACATTAAGACCATCGGAGGTGATACCCGTGACAACCCAGCACCCGAGGAATTCCGGAGCCATGCATTGGTGGATCCGGGTGAAGGTGGAGTTGGCGGGCTCCGTGAACAGTGATCGGCTGTATTGAAATGGAGATGGGTTCGACCCATAATGAGCCACGTACAACCTATGGAAAGAGGCAAATGATGCGGAGCAAGCAGGTCATGACCTCAATCGTTGCGGTGCTCTGGCTGGTGTGTGCAGCCGGGGGCGCCTGGGCGCAAGACGTAGAGGGCGCAATGAGCGCGGCGCAGAACATGGATGACGCGGCGCGAAGATCTCAGGCGAACATCGACCGGACGGTCGATGAGACCCGGAGCCTCGAGCGCCAGTATGCCGCGATCATGAAAGAGATCGACGGGCTCGAGGTCTACAACGCACTGCTGCAGAAACAGATCGACAGCCAGAATCAGGAGATGGTCGACCTCAACGACTCCATCGACCGGGTCGCCGTCATTGAGCGCCAGGTGACGCCGTTGATGCTCAAGATGATCGACTCTCTGGATCAGTTCGTTGAACTCGACATGCCGTTCCTGCTCGAGGAACGTCGGCAGCGAGTCGCGTTCCTGAGAACCCTCCTCGAACGCTCGGACGTCACGGTGGCGGAGAAATTCCGCAGGTTGCTCGAGGCGTACGAGATCGAGAACGACTATGGCCGCACCATCGAGTCCTACAAGGGATCGCTCGATGTGGACGGCGCCTCGCGGGAGGTCGATTTCCTGCGCATCGGAAGAACGGCACTGTTGTATCAGACCATCGATGCCGAGATCTTCGGGATGTGGGACAAGCAACAAGGCACCTGGGTTTCGCTACCGGCGGAATACCGGAGTCAGATCCGAAACGGAATCAGGATGGCCCACAAACAGGTGGCGCCCAATCTTCTGACGCTTCCGATCGCAGCACCGGAGGTGGTCCAATGATCAAACACACTCTCACCGGATTGTTGGTCCTGGTCAGCGTCACCGCGTTCGCACAATCAGAGACCCCCGCAAAGGCCAAATCACTCGACGAACTCCTCCGCATGGTGCAACAGGGCCGAGCTCAGGAAACCGCCGAACACCGCGAGAGAGAGCAGCGTTTCGCAGCAGCCAAGGCCCAGCAACAGGGCATGCTGAGAGAGGCGCAACAGCGCAAGCAACAGCTCGAACGGCTCTCCGATCAGCTCGAGACGACCTTCGACCGCAACGAAATTCGGACCTCGGATCTCACCGAGACCCTGGACACTCGACTGGGTTCCTTCAAGGAGCTTTTCGGTGTGCTCCAGCAGGTGGCGGGAGACACTCGCGGCCAGTTGGACAACTCGATCACAAGCGCCCAGTTCGCCGATCGTGGTGCATTCCTGACCGAGCTCGCCGCAACCCTCGGCAGCACCTCGAAATTGGCCTCCATGGACCAGATCGAGCGTCTGTGGTTCGAGCTCCAGCGCGAGATGACCGAGTCCGGGAAAGTGGTGCGTTTCACCACCACGGTGACGACGACCGACGGCGAGAAGGTCGAGCAGGATGTCGTCCGGGTCGGCACCTTCAACATCATCGCCGACGGCAAATACCTCCAGTTCATCCCTGAGACCGGAGCCGTTCTCGAGCTTCCGCGGCAGCCGCAGCCCCGTTTCGTCAAGACGACGAGCAAGGTTCTCAGCGCCACCGGGCCCGACCCCGTCGCCTTCGGCATCGATCCTTCAAGGGGCTCGATCCTCGGACTGCTCGTTCAGGCGCCGAACCTCCAGGAACGCATCGCGCAGGGTGGCCTCATCGGCTATCTCATCATCGCGCTCGGCGCCTTGGCGCTTCTGATTGCGCTGGAACGCCTGGTGGTCCTCGGCATCGAAGGCCGCAAGGTCCTCAATCAACTCAAGAGCAGCAAACCCGATGACAACAACTCCCTTGGCCGAGTCCTGAAGGTCGCCGACAAGTACCGGGATACCGATCTCGAGACTCTCGAGCTGAAGATGGGTGAAGCGATCATCAAGGAGGCCCCGAAACTGAGTCGTGGTCTGCTGTTTTTGAAGATCATCGCCGTGGTCGCACCGCTGATGGGATTGCTGGGGACCGTGACCGGCATGATCAACACCTTCCAGGCGATCACGCTCTTCGGGACGGGAGATCCCAAGCTCATGGCCGGAGGTATCTCCCAGGCCCTGGTGACCACCGTCCTCGGTCTGAGCGTGGCGATTCCAACCGTCCTTCTCCACACGGTGGTGACCGGCCGAAGCCGTCGGGTCATCAACGTCCTCGAGAGGGAGAGCACCGGCATCGTCGCCGAGCACGCGGAACAGGCGCAAACCAAGGCAGCCCCGGCGGCTTCCGCCTGATGACGAGGTAGTCATGTATCGACTGCTCGACTGGTACGAAGACATCCGGGATTTCCTGGAGATGGGAGGGCCCGTCCTGCTCGTTATCGGCGTGCTCACCCTGGTGATGTGGATCCTGATCTTCGAACGCATCATCTACTACCGCACCGGTCTCCCGGGTTACATCGCCCGGTTTACCGACCAATGGAAGGCTCGCGATGAGCGTCGCTCGTGGAACGCCAGGAGGATTCGCGACGCGATGATCTCGAGAGTCTCGAACAAGGCCGAACAGTACCTCCCGCTCATCAAAACGCTGCTTGCGCTGGCCCCACTCCTCGGCCTTCTCGGTACCGTGACGGGGATGATCGAGGTCTTCGAGGTGATGGCCTTTTCCGGCACCGGCAATCCACGATCCATGGCGGCCGGTGTATCCAAGGCAACCATTCCGACGATGGCGGGAATGGTCGCGGCACTGTCCGGCGTGTTCGCATCGACCCTGCTGGCCCGATACGCCCACCGCAAGGTCGAACACCTGCGCGCCACACTGACGACCGAGAGGTGATGTTATGCGGAGAGTGTTCTCCAACGTTCAACGCGACGACGAAGAGACCGAAATCAACATCACCCCGATGCTGGATGTGGTCTTCATCATGCTGATTTTCTTCATCGTGACGGCTTCGTTCGTCAAGGAATCGGGGATCGACGTCGACCGCCCGTCGGCGGTGACGGCCGTCGTCAAAGAGAAGGGCAACATCCTGGTGGCGATCACCGCCAGCGGGCAGATCTGGGTCGATCGCCGGCAGGTGGATCCACGAGCGGTGCGGGCGAATATCGAACGTCTATTCGCGGAGAATCCGCAGGGAAGCGTGGTGATTCAGGCGGACAAGAACTCGACGACGGAAATGCTGATCCAGGTCATGGACGCGGCAAGACAGGCCGGCGTCTACAACGTCTCCATCGCCGCGCAAGAGTGAGACATGTTGAGGGCACTCATCGCCATTGTCCTGGGTTCGTTCGTGGCCGCCGGTCTGCTCTTTCTCATGCAGGCGCTGATAGCCTCGGGTCAGACCGCGATCACTGAGGAAACCAGCACCCGGATCGTCGACTTCGTCAGGGTCAAGCGCGAGGAACGACTCGAGAGCAAGCGCGCAAAACCGGATCGCCCCCCCAACCCCGATGACGCGCCACCTGAGGCGCCGCAGCCGTCCATGGACAACGCTGCCGACCTCGGAGACGGCGCCCAGACCGTCGAGGCGAGACACAATGCACCGGTGCCGGTTTCCGATGTGGACATCGCGGTCTCTCCCGGATTCGGGATCAGCGCCGGCAGCGCCGATGGCGACTACCTGCCCATCGTCAAAGTGGCGCCGGTCTATCCCAGACGAGCGGTGGACCGAGGGATTGAGGGTTACGTCATCGTTGAGTTCACCGTCACCAAGACCGGTGCGGTGAGGAACCCGAGGGTGGTGGAGTACGAACCGAGCACGATCTTCAACAAGGCGGCGCTGGCGGCCGCGCTGAAGTTCAAATACAAGCCACGCATCGTCAACGGTGAAGCCATCGAGGTCCACGGCGTCCTCAACAAGATCACCTTCAAGTTGGAAGATTGATGAGGCGACGACGAGTATGAATCGACCTTCAGTTCGTGTTGCAGGAATCGGGGCCGGCGTGGCGCGAGCCCTCGTATTGGTTTTGATCGCCTCCGTCTGGGCCGCACCCGTGTCCCTCGCTCAGGAGGAGGAGGAACAGAATCTGGGAGACCTGGCCACCCAGGAAACTGCGTCCATGCGAGAGACCACGTACAAGGAGCTCGCCAAAGCCCAAGAGGCGGCCGAGGCGGAGAATTACTCCGAGGCGATCGCGGCACTGGACAAGCTCAGCAAACAGGAGCTCAACAACTACGAGCGTTCCCAGCAGCTCAACCTTTATGCCTACATCTACTACGCCCAGGACAATGTCTCCAAAGCCATCAGCACCTATGAGCAACTCCTGAACCAGCCGGATCTGCCCGAGGCCCTCCAGACGAGCACCGTCTACACCCTCTCCCAGCTTCATTTCTCACAGGAAAACTGGCAGACCTCGATCGAGATGCTCGAGCGGTGGATGCGTCTGACCAAGGAGGACAACAAGACCGCCTACGAGATGATGGCCCAGGCCTACTATCAACTCGAGCAGTACAACAAGGCCCTGCGACCGGCGTGGAAGGTCATCGAGATGACCCAGGCGGCGGGCGAGCCCATCAAGGAGCAGAGCTATCTGCTGCTTCGGGTCCTCCACTATGAGATGAAGGAGTACCAGCAGGTCGTGGACATCCTCGAGGAGCTCATCAAGCTCTTCCCGAAGAAGCAGTACTGGATGCAGCTGGCGAGCATCTACGGCGAGCTTGACGACCAGAGAAAGCAGCTCAATGTCCTCGAGTTGGCCTACCTCCAGGGCTTTCTCACAACCGAAACCGAGGTCCTGACCCTGGCCAGCCTGCTGCTCAACAACGATCTCTACATCCGCGCGGGGGCGGTCCTGTCGAAGGGCCTCGACAGCGGGGTCATCACCCTGTCTCTTATACACATCTG
>JARFRM010000228.1 GCA_029287235.1 Thermoanaerobaculales bacterium | reverse complement strand
GACCACCGTGATCGACCGTTCCCGGTCCTCGGGCGCGTGTGGTTCGAGGTTCCGGGTCGAGAATGCGATCACGAAATCCCCCGAGCCGTTGCTCGCGTACGACCCGGTCCGTGCGAGACCGAGCATGGCCCGCCGCGCCACCCGTTCGAGGTTGCGCGCCGAGAGGGGGGCGTCGGTTGCGACGACGATCATGCACGAGCCGTCGCCATCGGGGGCCTTCTCGGCCGTCAGCCCGAACGGGAAGCACCCGAACTCCTCGCCCACCGGGACGCCGTCGATGGTCAGGATCCCGCCGAAGTTGGACTGCACGAGGGCCCCCACCGTGTAGCCACCCCGATCGGCCGGCAGCACGCGCGACGAGGTCCCGATCCCACCCTTCCAGCAGAAGGCACGGGTGCCCGTGCCGGCGCCGACGCTGCCTTCGGCCACCGGTCCCTCCTTGGCGGTGGTGATGGCGGCGACGACGTGTTCCTCTTTGAGATGCATCCCGCGGATATCGTTGAGGAAGCCGTCGTTGGTCTCGCCGATCACCGCGTTGACCGATCGTACTTCCTCGTTGCCGGGTTGCGCCAGAGTCCAGCCGACCACCGCCTCGACCGCGGCGCCGACGCTCAGGGTGTTGGTCAGCACGATGGGAGTCTCGATCTGCCCGAGCTCACGCACCTGGAGAAAACCCGCAGCCTTGCCGAAACCGTTGCCCACGTACACCGCGGCGGGCACCTTGCGCTGAAAGAGGTTGCCCGCATGCGGCAGGACCGCGGTGACCCCGGTTCGAACCGATTCTCCCTCGACGAGAGTGTGGTGACCGACACCGACGCCGGCGACATCGGTGATGGCATTCAACGGTCCCGGCGGCAGGACCCCCGGCTCGACCCCGAGCTCGCGGATACGGGGTCGATGTGACGGTTCGACCGCGATAGCGAAAGCCGAGGCGATCAGAATCAAGCCAAGGAAAGTGGAGCTGCTCACCAATCGACGCATGTTCACCTCCCGGGTCCGGGGGCCGGCTTGAATCGGGCGAAGAAGTTGAAGAACTCATCCGGGTTGTGGACGCAGTTCAGAATGATGGGTTTCCGGCGCCGGGCGCGGTCGACCACATCGGCGACGTGGGTGAGATGATCGCGGGTGTAGACCCGCCGGGGGATGGCAAGTCTGACGGAGTGTTCGAAGACCCCGACGCGAACGGCCCCTTCGAGATAGATCGCTGCCGCCAGGGCATGGGGCGCGTGTTTCAGATCGCTCGGGGGTTCGATGACCACCCCGTGAGCCCCCACCGGTTCGAAGACCTCGACACCTCGGCTGAGGAGTTCGTCGGCCAAGAACCGCACCTTGGCGACGTGATCGAGGACCACCCGGTCATCGACCGCTTCCGACAGACCCACGGCCATGGCCACGAGATCGCGCGCGGCGAGGCCGCCGGCGCTGGGGTAGGACTCCTGCCGGATGATCTCGTGAGACAGGGGTCTGATGAGGCTCCGGTCGTTGAAGGCGATGACCCCACCGATGTTGACGAGACCGTCTTTCTTGCAGCTCAGAAAAGCGAGATGGCTGAGATCGAAGAACTCTCTCGCGATCTTCTTGACCGACCTGCGGGATCCGGTGAGCTGTTTGATGAGAGCGGCGTTGCCGGCGAATCGACTCGCGTCGAGGGCGAGGAGGACGCCGTGTTCATCGGCAAGCTCGCGGGTGCGGATGAGGTTCTCCAACGAGACCGGTTGACCGCCGTTGACGTTGTTGGTCAGGGTGATGACGATGAGCTTGACCCGCCGATCCTCATTGAGCGTTCGTTGCAGGCGGCGAATATCGATGTTGCCGGAGAAGGGGGGGCTCTCATCGGGCAGATCGTGCGCCCGGCACTCGAGGGCCTCGATATTGGCCCTGGTGGTTTCGAAAAAGGTGTTCGACAGGGCCGAATCTCCTCGCTCGAGCAACAGCCGGAAGAGGAGGTTCTCCGCCCCCCGGCCCTGGTGGACCGGTTGGATGTGCTCGAAGCCGAAGATCTCGCGGCCTGCGGCGACAAACCTCGCATGGGCGTCCTGCCCCGAGAAATCCTCGCGGGCGGCCGCGATGGCGCTCCACTGATCCGAGCTCATAGCGCCGGTGCCCGAATCCGAGATGAGATCGATCTCCACCGAGCTCGCGTCGAGGTGGAACGTGTTGTAGTCCGCGGCGACCAGGGCCTTGCGGCGGGACGCCGGCGAGACCCGTGGGATCGACTCGACGATCTTGATTCGGTACGGTTCGTGCATTGCAGCCTTCCCATCCCAACAAGACCCATCGGCCGGGATGCGCTCCGAATATACCCCCGCCATCATCCGTCGTGGATGTGATTGAGCCCCGAGAGGGCTACCGCTCCCGAACGCCGGGAGGATCGCCTCCGCTTCGTGCCAGGTATCACAATCTCACAACACCAAACCCGCAGACCCATCGGCAATCCCAATCGGCCCGGGCGGAAGGCATGTTGGATAGCCCTGACACCGGCGCATGCGCCAGAAGACCAGCCTATGCGGTGTACCGCCAATCCGTGCGCCAGAAGACCAAGTCGTGCTACAACATCGTCATGGTTCCAAATCGAATCCTGGTTCACCTCTCCCGCAATGAGCACCGTGTGCTCGACCCCGGCGAGGTGTACTTCCTCCGAGCCAGTAGTGGTGCCAGGTTCATACATTTGTATATTCTGTGTAGAATGGCGATGGAGTTTAAATGCCTCGATCGCCTCGCGTTTTCCTTGAAGGTGGGGTCTACCACGTCTACAACCGGGTGACCCGCGGTGAGAGAGTCTTCGATGAAGACCACGAGTCATTGTTTCTTCTCGACACCATGCGAAAGATTCGCGATCGAGACGGCTTCATCGTGCTGGCGTGGTGCATCATGGGTAACCACTACCACTTGGCCGTTCGATGCACGTCAGTCCCGCTGTGGCGATCCATGGCGAGTATCCACACCAGGGTCAGCAAGAGCTACAACGCGCGCTACCGTTTTTACGGCTCCTTCTGGCAGGGCCGTTACAAGGCAAAGCTCGTCGAGACTCCTGAGTATCTGCGGCAGCTGTTGGTGTACATCCACTTGAATCCGGTGACAGCAGGAATTGTTGAAAAACCCGACGAATACGTGTGGAGTGGGCACCGGGAGGTCGTCCGTCGATTCAAGAACTCATTCGTTGATCCCGACGAACTCCTTCTGGCGTTCGACGAGACCCGCAAAGCGGCGAGAAGAGCCTACCTGAGTTCAATTCGGGCAGCCGTCGATGAGGAGTGGACTGATGGTGCCCCCGGAACCCTTCCCTGGTGGCCGTTGGGCAGGCCTCGGAAGGACAATCGAGAGGATGAGCTGAGGATGAAGACAGGGACGCCGTCCATCGACCCGATCGGCCGACGCACTGCGCTGGAACGACCGTCGCTCACACCCGACGATTTCATCGATCGGGTATTGAAGGTGCTGAAGATCACGAGAGGAGAAGTAGCCAGCGGGACCAAGCGCAGGGAGGTGGTCAGGGCGCGAGAAATCCTGTTCAGCCTCGGCGTCGAGAGATACGGCTTGAAGGTCACTCAGATGGCGGCCACACTTCAAGTCAATTACGACAGCGCAAGCCTGTGGGGACGCCGCGGGGCTGAACGACGAGAAGACGACTCCGAGTTCGCCCGGAGAGCGGAAGAAACAGATACCGCGGTCGCCTCAACGCCGCCAAGCAACACAGAATATACAAATGTATGAACCTGGCACCATTATGGTCGACCAGCCGAACACTCCCGCGCCCGCACTGCTCGCGTTGTCGCCCCGGATGGCGAAGACATTGCCGGCTGTAGAGGTGTTGTAAAAGGAGCCAGGCACGCTATTACGGTACAAGTCAACCTCACCCACCTTCCCCGCCTGCAATCCGGCGGTCCAGCTCGTTGATCCTGCGAAGAAACTCATCTTCGCCGGCGCGTCGCCGAACAGCGCGAGCCAGCGTCTGCGACATTCCGTCAGGCGTCTTCCGCAGTTCGCGCGCAAGCGCATTCAACTTGAGACCATAGCGCTCGACCCCCAAC
>JARFRM010000221.1 GCA_029287235.1 Thermoanaerobaculales bacterium | reverse complement strand
CGACTACGGTGTCGAGGATCTGGGTGTGGCTGTCGGCTCGGGCTTCTGCAACGAGTTCGACAACATGAACACCGGCGGCGACACCCACTCCTCCGAGGCCAACCTCGAGTCCAACCCGGACGGCTCCAAGCTGTACGGCGTCTGGGCGCAGTGGGTCTTCGACGAAACCGGCGAGCACGTCATCGAGTCCGACGCCATGGCCCGCCGGATCTGGTGGATCGACGAATACCGGTCAGCGAACCCTGAC
Source organism: Thermoanaerobaculales bacterium (assembly GCA_029287235.1). Lineage (GTDB taxonomy): Bacteria > Acidobacteriota > Thermoanaerobaculia > Thermoanaerobaculales > Sulfomarinibacteraceae > JAHECW01. The sequence continues at coordinate 5,003 of JARFRM010000221.1, read as the reverse complement.
CTCATCTACACCTTGCCGGGGACGCAGCAGCCGCAGTAATTGCCCCGACACGCACCTTGGATCGCGCGAATCCTCGCGCATAACCCGACGGGCCGCCGATCTCGGCGGCCCGGTGTTTTTGATCTTGACGAAACCCGCAGGAGGCGGCCTCGTTCCGGGTGTGGCAGAAGGACACGGTGGTGAGGCGAAAGGTCACACTCGACGGAAACGGCAGTGCACCGACTGGTTTCGAGACCGGCACGGTCTTTGCAAATCTCACGATCGCGATCGGAATCCGAGACAGATTGATTTTTGACCGAGATTGGGAGGAAGACCATGGACGCACCGAATCGGGGGATCTTGAACTGCGTCGCCGTCGTCGTTCTGACGCTGACTGTCCCGGCCGCACCGGCGACCGAGCTCTGCACATCATGCGCCGACTGCGAGGCCAAGCTCGCGAGCGGGCTCTACCCGATCGTCGAGCTCGCGAACGACATCATCGATCATCCGGGGACGTGCATCAGACTCGACCAGGCCGAAAGCGGCCTCACCTTCGATTGTGCGGGCCACCTCATTGATGGTGACGGGTTGGCCGCCAACCCCGTGCGGGGCATCGCCATGCTGCACGGCGATTCGAACACGATCACGAATTGCCTCATCTCCGACTTCACCTCCGCCATCTATCTGGTGGAGACCAACGACATGACGATCATCGACAACCACATGATCGACAACAATATCGGCATCGACATGTCCTACGCGGACGGCAATCACATCAGCGGGAACACCGTCCAGGAGGCGTTCTCGGGAATCAAGTTCTCGAATTCCAGCAACAATCTTGTGGAGTTCAACACCTTCTGTGACAACTTCCCCTGGGACATCTACTTCGCCAGCGGGCTCGACAATGAGGGCTACGAAAACATCTGTGGGGTGACCTACTACTGGAATGATGTCGGAGCCAGCGACTGCACCTATGCCTGCGGTGTCTTCGCCGATGGTTTCGAGGACGGAGGATTCGGCGACTGGATCGTCGTCACCGATTGACATCGGCAGAGAGAGCAGCCTCCGGCAAAAAGGTGCTTCTGCTGCGCCAATCGACCCTTCGGCAATCCTGGAGGAAGGGTATGAAAACCTCCCCTGCGGTACTTTCTTACAGGATCCGTAGGGGCGGGTCTTACACCCGCCCGATCCCGACCACGAATTCTGCACGAGGCTCAACCCACAGCACGTGCCAGAATGTACCTGGGGAGGAACGGAACTCGTGGTCAAGCATCGAGACGACGCGTGTGAGGGCCGGGATCGCGGGAAGAAGAAGAGGGAGGCCAAGGCCATCGAGGCCCTCGCGGTGCGGATGGTCGATTTGAGTGACGCTCAGTGCAAGCACCTTCCCCTGCCCGATGAGCTGCGCGAGAGCCTCTTTCAGGCCCGCAACATCACGGCCCGCAGCGCCCGCAAGCGGCAGATCAAGCATCTGGCCGGCCTCCTCCGCCGCGATGAGGCATCGGCGGTCGCCGTCCAGGCTGCGCTCGACGCGGTCGGTCGCAGCACCCGGGCCGAGCGGGATCTCTTTCGCCGCATCGAGGAGCAGCGCGACGCCCTGTGCGATCCGGACCGCTTCCGTGAGGCGATCGAAAGAGCTGCGGAGGAGCTACCCGGCCTCGACCGACCGACCTTCACTCGTCTCGCCCGGAGGGTCCACCAAACCGGCGACAAGCGCGCATCAAGAGAGATTTTCCGCCGCCTCCGGGCGCTGGCGGAGGCGGATGGATGATGGGTGAATGACACCCGTTGATGCTTAGCGTTTACCGTGTGAAGTCGGTGCGGCCCTGATACAGCACAGCACTGACCACCATGGCCGCCACAACCGTCATCAGCTGGCCCAGAACCCCATAGGCCGAACCGAGGATGAACTGCGATGCCACCAGGAACATCACCGCTCCCACAAAGACGGTCCAGCCGGCAACCGCCGCCCGGCTGCGCCGCTGGTTGCGGGCCGCCGTCGCCTCCTGCGCCAGCGGCCCCATCTGCGCATACGCCAAGAACTGCACGGCGAACACACCAAGGGTGGGCAGCGTGGCGGCTTCGAGCGGCCCGGTGAGCAGAGCGATCGCGCCGACAAAGAGCCCACCTGCAAGGGCGCCAAGACCAACCAGACAGATCGGGAGCAGGACCATCACCCCCGCAAGCTGCCGGGGCACCATGGGCCCCGCCATGAGCAGCCGGGCCCGATGTTCCTCGGAGCGGTAGCTCTGGGCGATGAAGGCCACCACCATGCCGGCGATGATCGGAAACATCCCGGCAAGAAAGCCCGGAACTCCATCCGCGCCGTCCACCACCCGCGCCAGCACGGTCAGGAGGGTCGAGACAAATGCGGCGATGCCCAGGCCGCCGAGCAACCACGGCCGGAAGTAGATGAGCTCAGCCTTCAGCGCGTGCCACATTGTGCCCCTCCTTGAGAATCTGGACCGCGATCTCGTCCACGGTCATGCGCGCGACCTCCACCGCCTCGGCGCCAAGCTCGGTGAGCCGCTCCAGCGTGGCTTCCGCATCGCGGCTGATCACCTGGTGCTCCGCCCGCACCCTGCGGTGTTCGACGACGCCCGCAAGCTCGACCTCTTCGTCCTGCAGCCGGAAGGAGATCCGCCGCCAGCTCTCGCTCAGCTCGTCGCGCCCGGTGCGGAGCACGAGCCGACCGTCACGCAGAAAGACCAGCTCGTCGGCCAGGCGGTTGATGTCCGACAACACATGGGTCGAGTACAGCACCGCGTGCTCTCCGTCCTCGGTGATCTCCCACAACACGTCCAGGACCTCCGCCCGTACGACCGGATCGAGGCCCGCGGTGGGTTCGTCCAGAAGGAGCAATCGAGGCCCGTGCCCCAGAGCAGCCACGATGGCGAGCTTGGTTCGGTTGCCCCGCGACAGCTTGTTCACCGGCGTACCCAGCGGCAGTGCGATCCGATCGGCAAGCCTGTTGGCGCGGTCCCGCGACCAACCGGGGAGCAACTGGGCCATGTATTCCAGGTTGCGTCCGGCGGTCCACCGCTGGAAGAACCCGTTCTCCTCGCCGACGTAGCCCACATCGCGCCGGTACTCGGTCCGCGCCGGGTGGACGTGAGCGCCGTAGACTTCGGTGCCACCCTCGTCGGGGACCATCAGGCCCGCCATGCAGTTGAGGGTGGTCGTTTTCCCGGCACCGTTGGGCCCCACCAGGGCGAGCACGGTGCCGGGCTCGAGGGTGAGATCCAGCGGTCCCAGCTTGAATCCCGGGAAGCGCTTGACGAGCCCGCTCAGACGGGCAGCGGCGGTGGCTTCAGGCCGGCGATCACTCATCTGTCCAACCCTTCTTCAGGAGGGTGTCGAGGATGCGCCGCATGTCGGCCCTGCTCAACCCCTCCGCGGCGGCAAAAGCCACCAGCTTCTCCAGTTTGTCGGCGAACCGCTCCTCGGCCATGGTGCTCTTCCTTCCGTTGGAAATCGGTGCGACCCAGAATCCCTTGCCTCGCCGGGACTGCACCAAACCCTCACGTTCCAGGTCGTCATAAGCCCTCTGTACAGTGATGACGCTCACCCGCTGTTCCTTGGCCATGCCGCGGATCGAAGGCAGCGCGGCTCCGCCGTCCAGGTCCCCGGTCAGGATCTTTGCCCGGATCTGACGGGAGACCTGGGCGTGCAGCGGCTCGTCTGAGAGATCCGACAGGTTGAGGATCATGGCGCCTCCCCTGTTCCACGGGGCGTCAGCATCGCCGCCGTCCAGTCGTCCTCGGGCACACGACCGGTGCGCTGCTGAACTCTGTCGAACAGCCCGGACAGCCATGATGAGGGCGGCCCGGTCGCAGCTTCCTGACCGAGCATGGACTCCAGAGCCCCATAGCCCAACGGCTCCCCTGCTGAGTCACGCGCCTCGGGCAGACCATCGGTGAGGAGGAGGAGCCGGTTGTCGGCTTCGATTTTCACCGTTCGGGACGCGTATGCGACCTCCTCACGTACACCCAACGGGAGGCGCGGACCCGGTACCGAGAGAGGTTGAGGAGGTTTGGTTGGAACCATGAGATATGGATCCGGCGCACCGGCATTGGCCAGTTCCACGAGCCCCTCGGACGGGCGATACCGCGCCAGCGCCAGAACCACGAACTCGCGCGGTCCCAACTCGAGTGCGAGCCGGCGGTTGAGGTGAACCAGCGCCTCGGCAACGCCTCCTTCTGAAGTGACGAACGGCAGCATCGCCTTCACCGATGCCATGATGAGACTGGCTGCGAAGCCCTTGCCGGCGACATCGGCCACCACCACGTCGACACTTCCGTCGGGGTGCCGGAGGACGTCGTAGAAGTCACCCGCCACGACCCGGGCGGGCAGACAACGCGCGGCGACCTCCCACCCGGGGCCGTCGACCTCGGATGGCGGCAGCAGGCGACGCTGGACATCGCGGGCCATCTCAAGCTCGCGCCGACCGAGCTCCTGCGCCACCAGCTTTTCGAGCTGCAGACGTTCGACCATGTCGCGCCGACGCTCGGGGCCGATATTCGCCACCCGGACGTCGTCCGCGGACGCCCCGGTGAGCAGGCCGTCGGCGGCGAGGAGCTCGTAGGCGGCCTCGACCGTGGAAGGCGCCACTCGGTATTGGCGGGCCAGTTGGCGGTGGTTGGGCAGGAGTTCACCCACCGCGAGATCGCCACGCACAATGCGATCGCGAAGCTGGCGGGCGATCTGCTCGCGCAGGGGTTCCGGGTCCCCGGGGGCAAGGTGAAGGAGCAGGGAAAGTGCATTACTGTTCATATACGGTATATACAGTATGTCCTCATCCATGACTTGTCAAGTGAGCCTCGCCGTAGACTCCCGATGACTCATGCCATCCCTTCTTTCTGCGGGCCGAGCACCCGCGGGTGCTGCTCACCGATCTCGTCGCCGACACCGACTACACCTGGGAGTTCACCGGGACGCGGCTGCGCTGGACCAGCAACGGGGGGGGCGGCGCATCCGTCCTTTCCTCGGACCAGGGGACTGCACGATTCGAGCTGGCCGGAGCG
>JARFRM010000090.1 GCA_029287235.1 Thermoanaerobaculales bacterium | reverse complement strand
GGTGCGTTCTACGCCTTTGTCAGGGCCGACCGGGTCGGTCTTCGCTGCGAGCCGGGTTATTTCCGACAGCTCATCGACCGCGGCATCTCCATCAAACGGGCGATCGCGGCCGAACGCGAGAGCGAACACCCGTTCGAGGAGGACCTGAGCTTTCTCTACGGCGTCGTCTTTGTCGAGCCGTCCGAGGTCGGCGGGGTCCACAGCCGTAACGTCTGTGTCTTCGCCGATGGCGAGGTCGACCGTTCGCCCACCGGAACCGGTGTCAGCGCACGGCTCGCCATCCACCGCGCCAGGGGCGAGATCGGCGTCGATGAAGAGATCGTCATCGAGAGTCTGATCGGCAGTCGGTTTTCGGGGCGGGTCGTCCGGGACACGGGGTTCGGCTCGCATCGGGCGGTGATCCCGGAGGTTCAGGGCCGCGCCCACATCACCGGCCGGCACGAGTTTGTCCTCGATCCGGCGGATGAGCTCCGTCACGGTTTCATTCTGCGGTGAGGTGATCCATGAAACTCCGAGTCCTCAGCGCTGACGAGCTTCGTCGGTCCCTGCCCATGACCGACGCCGTCGAGGCCATGAAACACGCCTTTGCGGCCTTTTCCTCCGGTGTGGCCACGGTGCCGCAAAGGCTCGCTGTGGCGGTGCCGCCCGACGATGGACTGCTTCTGGTCAAGCCCGCCCTGCTGCCCGGCAAGGGTCTCGGCGCCAAGCTCGTTTCGGTCTTTCCAGCCAACGTCCAAAAGGGTCGGCCGATGATCTCCGGTCTGGTGGTTCTGCTCGATGAAACCACCGGAGAGCCCATGGGTCTGTGCGACGGCGGTCTTCTCACCGCATTGCGCACGGGAGCCGCCAGCGGCGCCGCCACCGATCTCCTGGCCAGGGCCGACGCGAAGGTCGGTGCAATCATCGGTTGCGGGGTGCAGGGCCGCACCCAGGCTGTGGGCATCGACGCGGTTCGCGAGCTCGAGGAGATCCGTCTCTTCGACACCGACGCAGCGAAGATGGAGGGCGTGGCGGCAGAGATGACGGAGATTCTGCGGGCTCGTCTCGTGCCGACATCGAGCCCCGAGGAGGCCATCGACAACGCCGACGTCATCTGCACCGCGACCACCTCGACCACACCGGTCTTCCCGGGTGTCGGCGTCGCGGTCGGAGCCCACATCAACGGGGTCGGCAGTTTCACCCCCGCCATGTGCGAGGTGGACGACGACACCATCCGGCGGGCGGCGATCTTTGTCGACTCGCGCGAGGCGGCGCTCAGAGAGGCGGGTGAGCTGATCCGAGCGACCGAGAGTGGACTCACCGATCCGGAGGAATGGACCGAGCTCGGCGAGGTCGTTGAAAGCTCTCGGTCAGGACGGCGCTCCGATCATCGGATCAGCTTCTTCAAATCGGTGGGTCTCGCGGCTCAGGATATCGCTGCCGCGGCGCTCGCCTTCGAGCGTGCCGCGGAGCTCGGTCTGGGGGTCGAGGTCGATCTGGGCTGAGGACCGATCCCCAGAAAAACGCCCCCGCGAGGGCGGGGGCGCAGGTTCGAAGATCTGTCCGGAATCAGGGTGACGAAACGCTCCAGGCCGAGGTGTCGCTCGACTCGAAACCGTCGCGGAAGACCAGGCCTTCGAGCCAGTCCAGCGACAGAATCAGCAGGTCGTTCCGAGCCTGGGCTTCGCTGATGCCCTCGAAACCGAAGCCGAGGTAGACCAGCTTCGCGCCCGAAACGCTGTCCTCGGAGCGGATCGCGCCGCCGCCGTCACCCTGGTAGTTCAGGATCACGGTGGCGTCGGCGTCGGCCGCATCGATCTCGTCGGGGTACTGCTGGTTGTTGGCGCCGGTGCCGCCCGCGATGTGCAGGGCCAGCCCGTCGGTGATCGGGTCGCCGGCGACGCCGTCGAGATCCATGATGTTGGTGTCGTCACGGACATAGCTGGCGTGCAGGGTGTTCTGGTACCACACGGGATCGGGCGATCCTTGGGGGTCGTTGAGATCCCAGCCGATGTCCTGGCCGCTGAGGAAGAGGTTCTTGCCGTCGCCGAGGTAGCCGGTGAGGAAGAGCTTGTCGTCGGCGTCGAGGGATGGGAATGCCCAACCCACGTTCCAGATCAAGGTGTTGTAGTACAGGGCGATCTCGGCGGGGAGGGTGCTCATGCCGCGATCCCACACACCATAGCTCTTGCCGGCGGCATCGAGCGCATCGGTGAAGTAGACCTCGTAGGGGTCGCCGCCGTCGTCGTCGATCAACATGACGTCGAGATCATCGGTAAAGTAGGTCAACGGCACCATCAGAGGCGAAGCCAGGTTCGTGGATGTGATCTCGAGGTGGTACTCGATCTGTCCGGGGCCTCCGGGCATGAGGTTGACGTTGTAGTAGGTCTGCTCATCGGAAGCGAGACTCAGGGGCTGGGGAGTGGTATGGGTTGCACCGAACTCGTCCGTGAAGCTCACCTGGGTGCCCGGAGGGCCGGCGTCGACAACCACATCAACGGTGTAGCTGTCGGACGATCCGACGTTCATCACGGTGATATCGCCGGTGGTGTAGGTCCCCGCCGAGGGACCGAACACCAGGCGATCAATCGGCGCCATGGCGCGGAGGCTGTGGGTCGGCTGCGGGAAGGTCGAGGCTGCCTGAAGAACCTCCTTGTCGGCCACGCGCTGGACAATTGCCACCGCATACAGGCTCGCCGCGTTCCACGAGGGGTCGATGGTGAAGCTGGTGGTCACGGTGGTTGTGTTGCCGGCCCCGGTCAAGGAGACGGTCTCGTAGACGAGGTCGCGGGCGACGTGGGTGTGACTCGCGGTCAATTCGTCTTCAAGGAGTACGAAAAGCAGGGTGTCACTGTTGAGGGCAGCGGTCGTGGAGTGCATGGTGACGGTGGCGCTGACGGCGCCGGTCGTCGTGTCGAGTGAGTCGATCTCCACCCGGATCGGCGCCGGCGCGAGAGTTGCGGACGCGACCGCGGTCAAATAGGGTTCTCCGGTGGTCGCCGTCGTGTCGCCCGCGCCGACGAAGTGGGTGAGCCCGTCGAGGATGACGGTTGGGTAACCGGTGACCACGTAGAAGTCATTTCGGGCGTCGGTTTCCGTCGTTCCGTAGAGGCCTGAGGTCTCGTAGTAACGCACGCTGACGAACTGGCTGAAGTCATACTCGCCGTGGACAATTTCCAGTCCGGCATAGGCGTTAGGGCAATACGTACACCACGTTGCGGTGGCGTCCTCGGCGATACTGGTCTTTGGGTAGGCGTCGAGCGCCAGAAGAGTGGTTGCCGAGAGCAACACACAGATGAGAAGCATCACTTGTTTCATCGATCTTCCTCCATTGTGAAAGTGTCGTTGAACGACGTGGATCGAAGCCCCGATTGTTCCGGCCGCCGGCGTTCGGAATGCGGTCCGTCAATCCGGGCGCCGGCCTCTGCGAAGCATGGCGCTGGAAAACAAGACTCGTGGATCACGGCGCCACCCGACCCTGTGCCTTCCTCGGGGCAGGCAGACCGCGGCGAGCGATCTCGATGGTGGCGGCCCCCTCGATGCCGTTGTCGGAGCAGATGACCTGCGCTGTTCCCGCTGTGGTCGCCGTAAAGGTCGTCGCCGGGCTGCCGCTGAGGGGGTCGAAGTGGCCGTCGCCATCGCCCTCGATGCGCCAGGTGGGGTCGACGAGCTCGAAGACCCGGCCGTACTGGTCGCTGCCGGCGGCAGCGAAATCGAGCTCATCTCCGACCCGGGTGTGGGCCGTTGCGGGGCTCAGCTCGATGGTCGCGAGATGAGGATCGTCGCCGGTGATCTCGACCTCGGCGATCCCCGAGACATCGCCCTGCGCGCAGGTCACGACGGCGGTGCCCGGGTAGGACGCTGTGAAGGTGGTGGTCGTGCCGGTGGCGGGTGAGAAGGTGCCGTCACCCGAGCCGCTGACACTCCACTCCGGATCGGTGAGGGGGAAGTCGGCGCCGAACTGGTCTTTTCCCGTGGCCAGCAAGGCGACCTGACCGTCGACGCCCACCGTGACCGCGTTCGGATCGATTTCGATAGAGGCCAGACGCGGGGCTTCGGTGATGGTCACGATGGCGCCGCCGGTGACTCCGTCTTCATTGCAGAAGACCTGCCTGGAACCCGCGGTGGTGGCAGTGAAGGTGGTGGTGGCGCTGCCGACTCCGGGATCAAAGGTCCCGCTGCCGGACCCCACGTCGCCGAGACTCCATATCGGATTCTCCAGTGGATAGGGCTGGTCGAACTGGTCCTTTCCGATGGCGGTGTAGACGATCTGTTCGCCGATGGCCACGGTTGCATTGGCGGGTGCGACGTCGATGGTGGTCAACTGAGAACCGGCCGGGAACGGCCAACGCATGATGCCGGCCTGGTAGACCGTGGTCGGCGCACTCGTGGTCGGCATCTGGGCCCAGGCGATGACGACGATGTCCGATGTCTGAGACATGCTCAGAGAGTCGAAGGTGATTCGGCTGGTGACGTTTTCGCAGCCGTTGGCCGAGGGATTGATGTTGGACTCCATCACGTTCTGCATCAGAACGTTGGTCGTGTGTCGCGGCAGACTGGGATGATTGTCGAGGGTGGCCGCGATGAAGACCCGGATCGGTCTCGCCGACCCGCCGACGAGGCAGACCCTCGCCGTCACATCCCAGGTGCTGCCCCCGACCGGATTGGCGGAGAGCTCGAGGGTGACATCGGTGGGCTGGTTGAGCTGTTGCTCGACGTAATAGCGGTAGTCCGCCGACTGGCAGTTCCACAGGGCGTCGACCATGAAGGTCGGGACCACGCCGGGGATCCCGTAGAAAACGTCGAGTCGGCTCTGGCCCCAGGGAAGGTCATACCCATCATCGTTAACATGCATGGTGACGGGCGCGAAGCGGTCGGGGTAGTCCGCCGCAAGTTGCTCGACCACGGGCCCCGTGGTCGCACACGACGTTCAAAAGAGGTTGGTGAAGTACTCACCCAGCACCACCCGCTCGGCGGCGCCCACGACGGACACGGTCAACATGACGAGGACCACCGCGAGGAGCGCGGGTGCGGCCCACCGTCGGGTTTCGGTGTGTGGTTGTCGTACGGTCATGTCGTCTCCTCGCGCGCGGTTGTCGGGCGCGCTTTCATTGTTGCTCTGGAAGGTATCAGAATCTCCATGTGAAGTTGGCCCTGAAGCCCTCGAAGCGGGGCTCCTGTCGGCACTGGCCGCCGGCGCAGACCAGTCCGCCCGGATCGCCGCCGCCGAAGAGGGTGATGATGATTGTGGGCTTGGGCAGGTACTGGAGCTCGACACCCCAGTAGTCGACGATCTCGTCTTTGGCGGAACTGATGCTGTCCTCGTACGAGTAGCGGAGCGAGACCGTCCCCCATGGCGAAATCGAGTAGGCGAGGAAGGTCCGGGTGATGTCGAGGCTGGCGTATTGCGACTCCTCGAGCCGCTGGTCGAGCCCGAGGATCAGCTCGCCCCTCTTACCGACGGTGAGATGGAAGTCAGCGAGGGTGTGCCTCTCCTTGATCTCGCGATCGACGAAGTTGCGATCGAAGTAGCTCGCCAGGACATAGAATCGCCCGATGGTCTGCTCGATCCCGGCGTACCACTCGATCTGACGATCGCCCAACGTACCGCCTGGCGAGTTGGCAGTCTTGTGGCTGTTGAACTGAGCGTAGCTGGCGTGGAAGAGTGAACCGATGGACCAGAAGTCGGCCGACACCAGCAGGCGGGGGCCCTTGACGTCGTTGTGCTCGTACGACTCGTCGGCCCTCCCGGCGCTGGGCGGCAGGTTGTAGCGGTAGGCGAAGTTGTAGTAGTCCTTGTACTCGGCGAGGATCGACAGCGGCCCGACGTAGGCCGCGGCCGAGAGGTATCGCCCGTGGCCCTCTTTGACCCGGTTGGGTTCAATGGTCTTGATCTCGGAGAACTCGCCGGCCAGATCGAGCACTCCCCACAGGCTCGTGCCGCCGGCCTCGGCGGCCCAAACCTCCACCGTGTCCGTGCCGGCGGGGAAGAACCGGTCGAGATCGGCGCGCACCGCCGATCCGCCGATGTAGAGATCGAGGGGGAGCCGGGCCCGGATCCGTCCGCCCATGACCTCGTCCTCGAACTCGCGCCCATACTGCGCCTGTTGGACGGGCTCGGTGACGTTACCCCAGAGCGCCGAGATGTCGAAGTGCTTCAGGCTGACTCTGGCGGTGGCGCCGTGGATGGGTTCGTCGAACTGGAGGACCTCGTTCTTCTGAACATAGAGGGTCAGACCGCGGCCGAAGGAGGCGAAGTAGGTGCCGAGCCGGCCGGAGAAGAGATCCGACTGATAGTCGAGGAAGTAGCGGCGAAGCTCGAAGCCCTCGCGGAGCCGGTCGAGATCGAGACGGTCCCGGTTCTCCTCCGGTACGGACCAGTAGAGGTACTCGGCCTGGGCGCCGACCGTGATTCTCTTCCACTCGATATTGAAGCTCGCTAGCTGTTTGAGCTTCGTGTACTCGAGACGCGCAGGCTGGATGGGCTCGGGTCCGGTCTGGTTGCGTTCGAAGATCGTCGTCAGCTGGCCGAAGATCCGGTAGCTCTTGCCTTCCGCCGGGGTGTCCTCCTGGGCGGCGACCGGTATGGGTGCCGCCAGCATCAGAGCGGCGATGGCGGTGGGGAGGACTTTACTCGGTGTCACCGGTATTGGCTCCCCCGTCGGCCGCGAGCAGCGCCTCCACCTTCTCCCGCAAAAGGATCTCGTCGCCCTTGCGGTAGCCGGGGAAGATCTCGTGGACGTTGCCTGATCGGTCGATGAGGACCGCGTAGGGCAGCTCGCGGGTCGGGTTGTATTTGTCGAGGACGTTGTTGGTGGGGTCGAGCACCTGGGTGTAGGTGAGCTTGTAGCGGTTGACGAAAGGCTTGATCTTGCTCGTCGTCCCCGGCGGATCCGTGTTGACGCCGATGATGGTCAGGCCCTTGTCGGCGAACTCCTGTTGGAGCTTCTCCAGGTGGGGCATCTCGCGTCGGCAGGGAACACACCAGGTGGCCCAGAAGGTCACATAAACGACATCGTCGCCGAGGTGTTCCGAGAGGGTGAACCAGTTACCGTCGAGGTCCTGGAGCCGGAAGTCCGGTGGTGGTCCGGCCGAGGCGTTGGCCCACGACAGGATCAGGATCGCCGTCAGGAGCAGGAGGATCGAACGCGTCTTCGGTTGTTTGGATTCGATTCTTCCGATCATGATTCACCCCGGGTTTCGAACCCCGGGTCACGGCTGCCGGCCGGGGCTTTTTCTGTTATGACCGCGGGATTATATATAAATCTCCGATGATTGTATACAATCCCTGTCCGGCCCGATGATCGAGTGTTTCGAGCGGGTCGGTGATGAACGTCGGGGAAGTGACTACAATGACTGCCGACTATGAGGAGGATCATCGATGAAACGTCTCGCCATCACCGTTCTGATGCTAGCTTCTTCTGTGATGTCGGCGGGGGCCGGCGACCGCAGCTATGTCCGGCCGAGTCTCCCTGGCGGTGACGGCCCGCCGTTCTCCGGTGCGGTCAGGGTCGGTGACACGCTCTATCTGTCGGGCGACATCGGACTCGATGAGAACCAAAAGGTACCCGCCACCGCAAAGGCCGAGGCCAAGCTTCTTTTAGACGGCATTCAGGCCACCCTGAAAGATGCCGGTTACACCATGGACGATCTGGTCACCGTCACGGTCTACTGCTCCGATGTTGTCCATTACGCCGATTTCAACGAGATCTACCGCGGCTATTTCAAGAAGGAGTTTCCGGCGCGGGCCTTTGTCGGCGCCGGCACCCTGCTCTTCGACGCGCGCTTCGAGCTTCAGGCCATCGCAGTCAAACGATGAGCTGCAGACGCGCGAGGTTTGCAGAGGGGCCTCAGTTCGTTGAGGGTCTCGTGGCCTTCGGCTCATCGACCCACGGGGCCCGGACGGTGGATTGAAACGCAAAGAACGCCAAGACCACATCGCAATTGCACCGCAAAGATCGCCAAGACCGCGAAGAACATCGCAAAGGGCATCGCATTGATTGAGTGGGCCTCACGTTCGTGGAGATTGGTGGATCACCGGGCCGCAATGCGCCCTTCGGCGGTCATAGTCATCTGTTGAGCCATGTGCTTTGGGTTGTGAATATCACCATTTGGGGTGGGGTTCGCTGCCGGCACCGGCGGACCATCCAAGCAACGAGACCAAACTCTCAATTGCGATGGCTTTGCGTCCCTTGCGGTGGATGAACTTTGCATTCTTTGCATTTCAACCTGTCGCGCGTTCGAGGACCAACGATCGATGAGCCGAACGGCCGGGATCGCTGTAGCGCAGATGGCCAACGGACCCGTCTCAGAGGAGGAGCCCGAGGAGGACGAGCAGGATTATCAACCCTGCGGCCCCCCCAGCCAGGACGGCCGCGATCCGGAAGGCGGAGTACGGCGCCTCGCCCTTGAGGCAGCTCTCGTCCTGGCCTGACAGCACCGTGCGGTAGAGGCGGTTCTTGTAGCGGTACGCCAGCACCCAGACCGGGAACGCGAAGCGGCGTGCCTCGAGGCGACGCAGCACCGTGGCTGTCTTGAGGTTGCGTGATCTGCGGCCGGGGAGGTGTCGCTCTTCGAGCCGCCGACGGGCGACCAGCTCCACGGCCTTGACGAGTCGAGCTCTGGCCGTCGATCGCGGAACGTCGAACCGTTCCAAAGTGGCGTGGTCAACGAGGTCGACGAGATCGGCGACGGCGGCGGCCGAGCCCAGGTCATAGCTCGGCAGAAGGTGGGCGATCTCCTCCCGGGTCAGACCGCGGGTCGCCGGCACCACGACGTCGTCGTAGTCGAGCTCGGTCTGACCGGCGTGGGGAGCCCAGTCCGATCTGTGGCTGTCCTGATCGGTGTCGGCCGCCCAGCTCACCGTCGCCCGGGCGTCGAAGACCCAGCCGACCCAGCGCAGGGGCTGCATGGTCTCCAGGCGGGCGCCCGAGGTCAGATCACCGGGACGAAACCAGCCGAGGGAGCCGAGCCAGTTTCCCAGGGCGGTGCTTGCCCGATCCCGGTCAACGGTGAAGGGCAGCAGGAGCCGAGCCTCCTCCGGGGGGTCCTTTGTTTGTTCGAGCTCGAGGACCGAACCACAGAAGGCGCAGGACGCAGCGCGCCTGCCGACGTCGTAGGTCATGGCGGCGCCGCACCCGGAACAGCGCAGGATCTCCACGGCGGTCTCGGGTCGGTCCTCACCGAGTGCGACCGAGCTGGTGAGATTGCAGATCGGGCAGCGCAGATCGTCGACCGTAATGGCGCTGTCACAACGATCGCAGCGGAGAACGGTGTCTCTCACAGCAGCGCTCCGAGGATGACGGCGAGTCCGATGAGCGCCAAGCCGGCGCCGACCACTGCGGCGATCTTGGCCCACGAGATCGGGACCTCACCGGCGACCCGGCCGGACTGGCCGCTGACGAGCAGTCGGATCGGCTCATTTCCCTCACCCCAGCGCACGGCGCACACCCAGACCGGCAGCAGCACCAGGTCCATGGCCTCATCGGTGAGAGTGGTGGAGCTCTGCAGGCCGTGGTGGGAATCTCCGGGCATGAAGGCCCGGAGGCGTCGCGCCACGTCGGCTCGAGTCTCCTGCCGTGCGAACTCGAGAGAGGCGTTGCGGCTCAGCGACGGTTCCTCGGAGGTCCAACCGGAGACCATGGCCGGTGCGAACCGGCGCAGACCGGTGAGGTCGAACGGCTCGATGGCCTCGAGCTCGATATTGGGTATGCCCTCGGATGCCGTGACCACGAGATCGTCGACATAGCACCGGTGGGACCCCTCGAGAGTGCGGAACTCGGTCTTGGAGACCCGTCGCATGGACTTGCGCTTGGCGTCGAACTCGGTGGTCGTGTAGTTCTCGCCGATGGAGGCCCGGTAGCGGCTGTGGGCGACTGCGCTGTAGAGATAGGCGGGAAGGTAGACGCCCTCGACCCGTTCGGCGGTGGCCTGACGGAGCGCCTTCGGCGCCCAGTGCCGGCGGCTCAGATAGCTGCGCAGGAAGCTTCGGGCCTGATCCCCGTCGATGGTGAAACAGATGGCGAAGACCGGATCGGGGCGGTCGGCGGTGGCCGGACGATCGATGACCGAGGGTGTGTCACAGTAGGGGCAGCGGGTGGTGCGGTGGGTGGGTTCCACCACCAGCTTGGCGCCGCAGGAGCGGCATGACAGCTCGAGTGGGGCGACGGTCATGGTGTCATAGTCTACCCTGCAGGAAGAGAAACAACGGGAGGAGCCCTTCGGTGTCGATGTCAAGGGGATGGGGGTGCCGCTCACCGAGGCGCTCAAGGATCCCGACACCCAGGTGTTGACGTTCTGAAGCCGAGACCCCTGGAATTCTGAGCCTTTTTCATTCACGGCGATTCCCGGAGGCAGCGGGATCTTCCAGAACCCGAGGGCCACGAGACCGTACCTCGAACCGGGCTCCCGCACACCATCGTCAGAGGAGGAAGCCGAGGATGAGAACCCGAGAAAGAACCACCGGCCTGATATGTGTTCTGGTCCTGGCCGTTGCGGGTGCGATCCCGGCCACGGAAACGGAAGAGAGTCCGTACGAGCTCGTCGAGGTGTCGCCGACGGTGGTCATGGCACTCCACAACAACGGCTCGAACCTCTCGTGTGTCGCCCTCGACGAGGGACTGGTGTTCTTTGACACGGGCCTGAGCACCCGCACCGCGAGCCGATTCCGGCGGGAGATGGAGGCGCGGTTCGAGAGCCCGGCCATGGCCCTTGTCCTGACCCACGCCCACCTGGATCACCTCTTGGGCATGGCGGCCTTCGACGATGTGCCGGTCCATGCCGCGGTGTCAGGTCGGACGCGGTGGGAACACTTCGTTGCCATCGAGTGGGACGAGCGCACCATCGCCGCCTATGCCTCGGTATTTCCCTCGCTTCCGGAGGAGATCCCGTCGGCGCGGCTGCGACTGCCCACGGACTGGTACGACGACGAGCTCGTCCTCGGCGCCGGGGATGGCCAATTGACCGTTCAGCGCACTGGCGGCCACTCCGTCGATTCTTCCTCGGTGGTGGTCGGCGCGGAGCGGGTCGTGATCGCGGGTGATCTCGTCCAGGCCCGGCGCCGACCGTATTTCGGTGAGCCGGACACCGATTTCTCGGCATGGATCGATACCCTGCAGCACTGGGAAGAACTCGAGGTGAGTGCGGTCTGTCCCGGTCACGGACCGGTGATCGAGCTTGCCGAGCTTGGCGAGATGCGCCTCTGGTTCGAAGAGACAGCCGCGGCGGCGACCAGGCTCAAGAGCGAGGGAGTCTCCATGGAAGAGATGGCCTCCCATCCGGATCTCCCTGACGGCTACTGGCCCGACGAAGACACCGTACCGCGGTGGTGGATCTATTGCATCAAGCGTCTCTACGACGCATCCTGACCCCCCCGAGAGGTTAGAAAAGTCAGGAAGTTGGAAGGTCAGGAGGTTAGAAGGTCAGGAGGTTAGAAGGTCAGAAAGTTAGAAGGTCAGAAAGTTAGAAGGTTAGAAGGTCAGGGGGTTAGAGGGTGTGTAGGTTCCACCATCTCACCCCCTGACTCCTGACCCCGGAATCAGCGACCTCAGCCACCCGGCCACCTCGAGACCGGCAGCGGCCTCAATCACGGCGACGAAGATGGTGTCGTCGCCGGCAATGGTGCCGACGACGCCTTCGGGTGAGAGATCGTCGAGGGCGAGGGCAACGCCCTGGGCTTCTCCCGGTGGCGTTCTCAGCACCAGTAGATGGTCACCCGCGGCATCGACCGACAGCAGGCGGCCGGTGATCCGTTCCTCGAATCGGTTGGTGGTGGGCAGACCCCGGGTCGGCGCCGTCCACCGCCCGTCGGCCTTGACCAGCCGCAGGGCCGTGATGTCACGGGAGACCGAGGCCTGGCTGGCCTCGATTCCCCGCTCTCGAAGCGCAGTCACCAGCTGCTCCTGGGTTTCGATCCTGCGGTTGGCGATTTCCTCGAGGATCACCCGGCGACGGTCTTCGAGGGAGCTCACGGTCCGCCGGTCCCCATGAGTCGGGCGATGACATCGTTGAGATTGTCGGCCCGATCGGTGATCCGCTCATTCGCCCGCTCGGCGATCGCCTCGATCAGGTCGAGGGCGGGCGCCCCGGCGCCGCCGAGATGGCGTCTCGCGTCGAGGATCGCCTCGGCATCCAGGGCGGGGATCTCCCCTCCAGCCTTGATCTCGGCCGCGACCTGCCGGTAGGCCGCGCGAAACGGCACTCCTTCGCGGACCCGGCGGTAGACCTCGTCGGTGGCGAGAAGATCGCCTCCGGCCCCGGCGGCGCATCGCCCGGCATCGACTCCGAGCCGAGGCATCGCGCCGGCGATCATTGCCAACATGGCGTTCACCGTGTCGATCCCCTCCATCATCGGGCCCTTGGTGAGCTGAAGATCCCGGTGGTACCCACCGGGCAGCGAACCGGCCACCGCCATGGCCTGGGTCGCCAGACCGGCAATCACGCCCGCCCGGCCGCGGGTGAGCTCGAAAACGTCGGGGTTTCGCTTCTGGGGCATGATCGAAGAACCGGTTGCGAGCTCCGTCGGCAGGATGAAGTAGCCGTACTCGTCGGCCGAAAAGAGCACCACGTCCCAGGCCAGGGCCGCGAGGTCCCGCGCCACGGCCCACAGCGCCGATAGCACCGTGGCCTCGAGCTTGCCGCGCGACAGCTGGGCCGCGGTGACGGCGAGCTGGGGCGAGGCGAAACCGAGGGTGTCGGAGACCGCTCGTCGGTTGAGAGGCAACGGCGCCCCATAGCCCGCGGCGCTCCCCAGAGGCCCGCGGTCCGCCAGATCGTAGGCTGCGTCGAGGAGACCCAGATTGTCGAGCAGCACCTCCGCATAGCCCGCCGCCCACAGTCCCACCGAGGAAGGCATGGCGCGCCGAATATGGGTGAAGCCGGGCATGACCACCCGCTGGTGGCTGTTGCCGAAGGCGATCAACGACCGCGCGGTGGTGATGACCGCCGCCTCGATCTCGAGCAGTGCCGACTTGAGATAGAGGCGCAGGGCAGCCATGACCTGATCGTTGCGAGATCGGCCGGTGTGCACCTTCTCGCCGAGCTCGCCGAGATGGTCCACCAGCCGGTGCTCGAGGGCGGAGTGGGCGTCCTCGTCGTCTTCGGCGACCCTGAAGAGACCGCTATCGGCGGCATCGAGCGCCCGACCGAGCTCGCCGGTGAGGGTGGCGTGCTCCTCCGTAGTCAGGAGGCCCGCCTCGGTGAGGCCCCCGATATGGCCCGAGGTGGCGATGATGTCCCACCGCAGCAGACGCTGGTCCCAGCGTCGGTCGTCGCCCGTCGTGTAGGCGGCCACGCCCGAGTCGAGGCCGCTGCCGTCGCCCCAAAGACTGCGTTTCATTTCAGGTACTCCCTGGCGATCCCGGTGTAGATCTGAGTGGCATTGCGGACCTCGGCAAGCTCGATCCACTCGTCGATGGTGTGCGACTGCCGAGAGTCGCCCGGTCCGAGCTTGATCGCGTCGACATGGCGGAGAAAGACCCAGTCGGAGCAGGTCGGTGACGCGAATGGGGTCCCCGCCGGCCGGGCGGCCATCACCGCCGGAAGAAGTTTCGAGCCGGCCGGTGTCTCGGCCGGCACCAGCCGGTCGGAGTAGACCTCGATCCTCGCCGAGACCCGGTCCCGGATCATGGCCACGACCTCGTCGTGCTCGTAGGAGGGGGTGGTCCGGATGTCGAGCATGGCCCAACACGACGGTGGGGTGACGTTACGGGCGACCCCGGCTTCGAGCTGAGTCGGCGTCACCGCCACCGAGCCGAGGAGCGGATGGCTGCGTTCGAAGACCAGGGCCTCGAGGGCCGTGAGGTCCTGCGCCGCGCGGTTGATGGCGTTGACCGGAGGTGGTTGCCGTCCGGCGGCCCAACCCGCGTGGACCTGGTCGCCGGACCAGTGGAGCTCGAGCAGGAGCTGGCCGCGTTGGGCGATGCACGGCTGGAGCGAGGTGGGTTCGCCCACCACCGCCGCATCGGGTGGGTCGCCGAGGCGGTCGAGCGCCATCGGCATGGAGGTGTCGCGGGTTTCCTCGGAGTAGGTGGCGAGAACCACCAAACGCCCGGCTGCCGGCCCGCCGGCGGCCGCGAGCTCGGCCGCGGCGGCGGCCATGGCGCTGACCGAAGCCTTGGCGTCTACCGCGCCGCGAGCCGTGAGGCGACCGTCCTTCACCACCCCGGCGGTGGGCGGAACCGACCAGCCGTCGCCGGACGGAACCGTGTCGAGGTGGGACGCCATGAGCAGGGTTGGTCCGGGTCGTTCGCCCTCGATGACGATACGTACCGCGGTGTCGTCGACCTCGGGTTCCAGACCATGAGCTGTTGACCATTCGGCGAGCACTGCGGCCGCCGCGGCCTCGTCGCCGGAGGGGCTCGGAGTCCGGACCAGGCTCAGCAGCAGCTCGGTGGCGTCCGCGTTGGTCATCGTCCGGCGGTCTCGTAGGTGCGCTTCTCCCGCTCACCGACGATCATCGTTCCGCTGCCGTGACCGGTGAAGAGCTCGAGCAAGAGGGCATCCGGCGTGCGGCCGTCGATGATGTGGGTGCGGCGGACGCCGTCCTTGACGGCCTGCAGGCAGGCCTCGACCTTGGGCCGCATCCCGCCCTTGACGCTCTTGTTGGCGAGCAGCGCCTGGAGGTCCTCGGGCGCGGCGAAGGCCACCAGCGAGGAGGGATCCTCGGCGTCGCGCAGCAGACCGGGCGCGCCGGTCATGTAGACCAGTTTCTGGGCGCCGAGGGCGCTCGCGAGGACCGCGGCGAGAGTGTCGGCGTTGACGTTCATGATCCGGCCTTCGGTGTCGGCGGCCAGGGAAGCCACCACCGGCACATTACCGCGGGGCAGCAGGATGTCGAGGAGCTTGGTGTCCACCGCGTCGACATCGCCGACCTCGCCGAAGTCGACGGTCCGGGTGACGCCGTCGTCATCGGTGATCTCCACCGGCGGGCGGCGGTGGACGGTGACGAGACCGGCGTCGATCCCGGTCAGACCCACCGACGAAACGCCGTGGCCGCGTAGGGCGGCGACGACATCGACGTTGATCTGTCCACCGTAGACCATCTTCGCAATCTCGAGCACGTCGGGCGAGGTCACTCGCCGGCCGGCCACCATCTCGGGTTCGAGACCCATCCGTCGCGACAACGCGCTCGCCTGAGGCCCTCCCCCGTGCACCACCAACACCCGGATCGAGAGTGACTCCAGCAACGCCACCTGCACCGCGACGTTGTCCAGCGCCTCCGGAGACGACAGAACCTCGCCACCGAGCTTGAGTACGAAGATCTGCTCCCTGTAGAGCCGGGTGTACTCCAGCGCATCCTTGAGTCCGTTGACGAGGTCGGTCATATCTTTCTCCCTGCGATCATGGTTTCGAGCACGGCTCGTTGTGCGTGCAGCCTGTTTTCCGCTTCCTGAGTGACCCTTGACCACGGGCCGTCGAGAACTCCGTCGGTCACCACCACGTTGCGCCGTACCGGCAGGCAGTGGAGGAAGATCCCGGCGCCGTCGCGGGTCGACGACATCCGGTCTTCGTTGATGATCCAGTCCCGGTATGGCGCCCGCCGGACGGCCTCCTCTTCAAAGTCGCCGAAATCGTCGAGACAGCCCCAACTCTTGGCGTAGACGGCGTCGGCGCCGGACACCGCCGAGTCGAGGTCGTCGGTGACGCTCACCGAACCGCCGTTGCGTCTCGCCACCGCCCCGATGGACGCCATGTCGTCGGCGTCCAGATCGTAGCCCGGCGGTCTGGCCACGACGACCTCCATCCCGAGCCGCGCCGCGGCCAGGGCCGCCGACGCCGGCACAGCGGTGGGCAGGGCTCGCGGGTGCCAGCTCCAGGCGAGAACGAAGCGACGGCTCTGAGGCCGCTCGCCGAGGTTCTCCTGCAGGGTCAGGGCATCGGCCAGACCCTGGCACGGGTGGCGTCGGGCCGACTCCATGTTGATGGTGGGGACGCCGGCGTGGCGAGCAAAGCCGCGGACCACCTCGTCCCTTCGTGCTTCGGCCCAGGTGTCGGTGCTGGGAAAGGCGCGCACGGCCACCGCCTCGCCATAGCGGCCGAGAACCCGGGCGGCCTCGACGATGTGCTCCACCGCTTCTCCATCCATCACAACCCCGGACCGGGTCTCGATGGTCCAGGCGCCGCGGCCGGGTTCGAGGATCACCGCGTGGCCGCCGTGGCGCGCCATGGCCACTTCGAAGGAGGTGCGCGTTCGCAGCGAGGGGTTGAAGAAGACCATGACCAGCGCCTTGCCGGTGAAGCTGTCGCCGGCGGCGCCCGCCTTGAGCTCGGAGGCGCGGGCGAGGATGGAGCGGATCTCGTCATCTGACCACTCGTCCGTTCCGATGAGATGTTTCCTCGTCATGACAGCGCCTCGTGCAATCTGCGAACGAAAGTGTCGACCTCGTCTTCGGTGAGAACCAATGGGGGCAGAAGACGGATGACCGAGGGGTCGGTGGCGGAACCGACCAGGATGTCCCGCTCGAAGAGTCTCAGCTGGACCGGTCGGGCGGGGCGGTCGAGGCGAAGCCCGAGAAGGAGACCGCGACCGGTGATCTCGGTGACGGCGGGCAGATCGGCAAGCCCCTGTCGCAGCCGCCGCTCCAGATGCAACGCCCGATCGGCGAGGTTCTGATCGCGGATGACTTCGAGGTTGGCGGCAGCCGCGGCACAGGGAATGGGCCCACCGCCGAAGGTGGTGCCCAGGTCTCCCTGCGACACATGCTTGGCGATTCGCGGAGAAAGCAGGACCGCGCCCATGGGCAGGCCGGCAGCGATGCCCTTGGCCAGGGTGAGGATGTCCGGGGTGACGCCATAGCTCTGGGCCGCGGTAAAGGCACCGGTGCGACCACAGCCGCACTGGACCTCGTCGAAAACGAGCACCGCGCCGGCGTCGTCACATGCTCTTCGAAGGGTTCGAAGAATATCGGCGCCGACCTCCCTCGCGCCGGCCAGACCCTGGATCGGTTCGACGATGACCGCCGCGATGGTCTCGTCGACCAGGGCCGGAAGAACCTCCGGCCGTCCCCAGGGAGCAATCACGGTGAGATCGAGGATCGATTGACCTCCGCTGGCCTCGGCGAGATCGCGATAGCGCTGAATCCCGGACACGGCGAGGGTGGCCAGGGTACGTCCGTGGAACCCGCCTTCAAAGGTAATGACACGGCGTCGTCCGGTGACCCGGCGGGTGAGCTGGAGGGCGACATCGTTGGTCTCGGCCCCGGAGTTGACGAGGAATGCCTGATCGAGGGGCGCGGGCGCCATCTCGGCGAGCAGCCCGAAGAGCCGATCGCGGCTTTCCAGCGGCACGGCGTTGGAATAAAAGAGCAGCCGTTCGGCCTGCTCGCGGATGGCGGCGACCACCCGGGGGTGGCAGTGGCCGCTGACGGCCACCGCGTGGCCGCCATAGAGATCGAGGAAGCGCCGGCCGTCGGCGCCGACGACGGTGGAACCGGCGCCGCGTTCGGGTTGCAGCTGGAGCCGGCCGTAGACCGGGACCTCGGCGGGGTGGGTGGTGGTCAGCATGGCGCGATTCCCATCTGTTCGAGACCGGCTGTTTCGGTGAAGCCGAAGGAGAGATTCATGGCCTGCACCGCCTGGCCGGCGGCGCCCTTGATGAGGTTGTCGATTACGGTCAGGACCAGGACCTCATGGCCGTCGTCGCGAGCCACGGCGTGGATGTGTGCGTGATTGGTGCCGACCACAGAGGCCAGTCGTGGCGGCTGGTCCAGGGCGTGAACAAAGGGACGGTCGGAATAGGCTGCGTAGAGAAGTTCCATGGGTTCGTCCACGGGATCGGCGAGGCGCACCCGAAGGGTGGCGTGGATGCCGCGGATCATCGGCGCCGAATGGGTCAGCAGAGAGCATGAGGGCGCCGAGGGACCGCACCACTCGGAGAGTCTCTCTTCGAGCTCGGCCTCGTGGCGGTGTCCGCCCAGAGAGTAGCCGTAGAAGTTGTGGGCGCGGAAGGGATGGTGGGTGGTGGTCTTTGCGTTGGCGCCCGAACCGGAAGATCCCGTTGCCGCCCAGCACACGGGGTGCGACTCGGCGCTCAGGACGGACGCGAGAGGCCACAGGGAGAGCATGGTCGCGGTGGCGAAGCACCCGGGAATGGCGATCCGTGTCGCGCCGGCGAGGGCATCGGCCTCGATGTCGGCGAGGCCGTTGGCAAAGCTTCCCAGCAGCTCGGGCTTCTGGTGCTCTCCGTAGGCGCCTTCTGCGAGGTCGAGATCGTTGAGGCGGAAATCCGCGGCGGTGTCGACGACGAGTTCGGGCGAACCCTCCTCGATGGCCTCGATGATGAGTTGTGACTCGCCGTGGGGCAGAGCCAGAAAGACGATGTCGGCCCACTCTCCCACCCGACCGGCGTCGAAGGCGTCAAAGACCGGTTGATCGGGTCGGTTGAGAAAATTCGGGTGGATCTCCGACCACGGCCGGCCGGCGGCGGTTGTGGAGAAGCCGCGGACATCGGCGATCCGAGGGTGGTCCGAGAGCAGACGGAGGAGCTCACCGCCGACATAGCCCGTGGCCCCGGCGACCGCGGCCTTGAGTCCGGTGTCAGTTGGATTCACAGTGCCTCCCGGACGATGCCGGCGAGGGCACCGTCGCCGGCGCGGGCGTTGGCCGCCGGCAGACCGAGGCGATCCCGGATAAAGCGGCAGCCGACCTCGTTGTCGGTGGCGGGTCCGGAGATCGCCGTCGGTGTCAGGCCAAAGGTGGATTTGAGGATCTCGACCGCACCCCAGGCGCCGACCTGGTCGGGGGCGCAGCAGACCATAGAGCCGATCCGGGCGACGAGGGCGGGGTTTTCGAGCAGCCGAGCGACGCCGTACTCGCCGAGGATCCCATCGCCGAACTCGGCGACCACGACATCGGGCTTCGTGCTCCGCGCGAGCTCATTGAGCAGACCGAAAGCGGTGGGCAGGGCGGCCTCGTCATCTGTGGAGACGACGCCGGCGTCGGTGAAGGTGAGCGCCTCGACGGCGCCGGCGTCGAGCATGGCGAGGGCGTCTCTTCGGAGCGACACCCCGGTGAGCTTGACCCCGGCCACCTTGAGGCCGGCGCGGAAGAGCCCGCGGATGACCTCTCCGGCGGCCACCGTCTTGCCGGAGTCCATGCAGGTCCCCACCACCGCGACGATGGGCGGGCCGTCGAGGAGGCCTTCTGCGGCCGGAACTGCGCCCTGGCGAATCGACGCCGGCCGGCCGACGCGATCACCCGTCTTCGGGAAGCTCAGGACGGCCCCGAGAACCTCGGCGGTGAATGGCGGGCCGAGATCGGGGTTGCCGGCGGTGCAGCGGCCGAGGACGCCGCCGAGGTTGAGGACCTCGATGCTGTCGCCGGCGGCGAGCGTCTCCGGAACCTCTCCCTCGTATCCGCGCAACGCCCGGCGGGCGCCGAGAACTCCGGCCAGCACATCGCCCGACCGCAGGCGGATGAGGCGCCCCGTGGGGTCCTCGACCTGGTTGTAGACCGCCTTGTCGCTGCCGATGCGGACCGCGAGGATTCGTCCCTCCTCGCAGGCGATCTCGGGGCCGATGAGCACCTCCGATCCCAGATTCGCGTTGCGGGTAGATGAGGCGATCCGGTCGAGCCTGACCTTGGAGGTCACCATGGGGGCACCTCGCCGGCCGCGGCCGCGAGCTGTGATGGAATCCCGGCGATGGAGGCGAAGGCCTGCGCCTCGTCGCCGGTCCACAGTCGGTGGCTCTCACCATACGAGGCCACCGATGGGTCCATGAGACTGTTCGGGCTGCGCACACCGTCGACCAGGATCCGACCCTCGGCGAGTCGGACCCGGGTGTCACCCACCACCCGCTGCTGCGAACTCATGATCATCGCTTCGATGTCCCGCATCACCGGGTCGAAGGCCTGTCCCTCGTGCAGACGATCGCCCCAGAACTGGGCGACATGGTCCTTCCAGAAGCTCTGCCACCTGGTCAGGACGAGTTTCTCGAGCTCGCGGTGGGAGGCCACGAGCACCTGTGCAGCCCCGGCCTCGAAGCCGATCCGGCCCTTGATCCCGAGGACGGTCTCGCCGAGGTGGATGCCGCGGCCGATGCCGTAGGGCGCCAGCTTCACTTCGAGGGCCTCCACGAGCTCCGGTCCCGCCAGCGCCTCGCCGTCGAGGCTCACCGGCAGGCCGGCTTCCCAGGAGATGACCAGGTCGGAGGGGTCGGGAGACGGCGCCGTGTCCTCGGACCAGGCGTCTTCGGGCGGACCCTTCCACGGGTCGTGGGTCCAACCGCCGCCGAGGGTCATGCCCCAGAGGCCGCGGTTGACCGAGTATCGCCCCGAGCCGGGAGGGATTTCGAGGCCGTGCTCCTCGAGGTAGGCGATGGAGGTCTCCCGTTCGACGCCGTGCTCACGCACGGGGGCGAGGATCGGGATCGAGGGCGCCATCACCTTCCAGGCGATGTCGAAGCGGACCTGGTCGTTGCCGGCGCCGGTGGCGCCGTGAGCGATGGCATCGGCGCCGATGTCGGTCGCCACCCTCGCGACCTCCACCGCCTGTTGGGTTCGTTCGGCGGCCACCGAGACCGGGTAGACCGCACCGCGCAGGACGTTGCCGCGCACCAGGGTCGCGATGAAGTTGTCCCAAACCTTCTGCCGCGCATCGGTGCGGTGGTGTTCGGCGGCGCCGGCCGAGAGGGCGCGAGCCGCGATGCGTTCGGACTCCGCCGAGTCCATCCCACCGGTGTCGACCGTCACTGTCACGACCTCGGCGCCCTTCTCCCGGGTCAACCACGCGACGCAGTAGGTGGTATCCAGTCCTCCTGAGTAGGCGAGCACGATCCGCATGCATCCTCCTTGGCCCGGTGCGACCGGGTGAAGATTGTATATTTATTCATTTCAGGGTGAATGTCAACCGGTATTTATCGTCGTTTTTGGTCGATTTTAGTGGTTTTTGAACTCTAAATGATATCAAGAGTGAAACTTTATTCAAACCTGCCTTGCCGCCGTGCCGCCCAGAGGCGACCCTCATCTCCGGCCGTCCGGGTCGCTCCTGGCGACCCGGACCCCCCAATCAGCGGGCTCTCGGGCGCTGTCGGAGCACGATCAGGAGATAGAGGCCGGCGGTGGCGAGGACGATGGCCGTCTCGGGGCTCACCGGGGTGCCGTAGACGGCGATCCGGGGAAGCGTCGTGACCAGGGCCGAGACGATGAAGGTCACGGCCATGGAGGGGCCGAGACGAGTCGTCAGGCGGGTGCCGATGGCGGCCGGCAGGCTGAGCAGGGCGATGACCAGAATCAGACCGACGATCTGGGTGAGCACGATCACCGTCGCGGCGATGAGGAGAAAGAGAACAATGTCTGTCGTGAGAACGGGTATCCCGCGCAGCTCGGCCTGCTCCGGGTCGAGGCAGAGGGCGAGAAAACGGCGGTGAAAGAGGGTGGCGGTGACGATCACCACCGCGCTCAGAACCGCGAGGAAGATGAGGTCTCGCCGGGTGACGAAGCTGATGTTGCCGAAGAGATAGCTCATGAGCTCGGTGTGATAGCCCGGGGTGATCTTGATGAGCAGGATGCCCACCGACATCCCCACCGCCCAGAGAGCGCCAACCATGGTGTCGAGCCTCTCCTTCACCCGATGCTTCAAGACGGCCAGGAGCGGCGCCGAAACCAGCGCGGCGACGAGTCCGCCGTGGATGGGTTCGAGCCAGCCGAAGACCGTCGGATGGACCGTCGAAAGATAGATGGCGGCGCCGACCCCACCGATGGCGATGTGCGCCAGGGCGCCGGCGAGGAAGAGCAGCCGCCGGCTCACCACATAGGGTCCGACGATGCCGCAGCTGACGCTGGCGAGCCCTCCGGCAACCAGTCCCGACCAGAGAAAGGGATTGACCGCGGCATCGACGAAGAACTGACTCACACACGCTCCTCGTGGAAGAAATGCTCGAGGGAGTCCGAATCGAGATGACGGGCGTCGATCTCGCGCACGGTACGGTCGACCCAGAGGGCGCGATCCATGTGATGGCTGACCAACGCGATGTCGTGGCTCACCATGACGATGGGAAGGCGCTCGTTGAGGTGTTCCAGGAGCCGCAGCAGCTCCTTCTCGCGATGGATGTCGATGCCGGTGGTGGGTTCGTCGAGGAGCAGGAGATCGGCCCGCGACGCGAGCGCTCGGGCGATGAGGACCCGCTGACGCTGGCCGCCCGAGAGCGTCCGCCAGGCGCGATCTGCGAGATCGGCGGTGTGGGTCTCCTCGAGGGCCGCCATGGCCAGCCCGCGGTCCCGCTGTGAGTAGCGTGGTCCCCAGGTCGAGCCCGAGAGACGGCCGAGGAGGACTACATCGAGCACCGATGCGGGAACACTGGGGTCGATGCCCGTGTGCTGGGGGACATATCCGATCCTCTGCCGCTTCTTCGTCGGTGGGCCGCCGAGGATCTCGATGCTTCCGGTGTCCGGCACGAGCTGACCGAGAAGCAGCCGGAGCAGGGTTGTCTTGCCGCCGCCGTTGGGTCCCAGAAGACCGACCCACTCGGTGGAGCCGACCGAACAACTCACCTCGTGCAGGGCGTCGTCCCGTTGTCGCGGGTAGCGGAATCCGAGATCCGCCACACGGACGACGGTGGCGTCAGTCATGAAAACTGCCCGCGATGGAGTTGGTGGCGTGGCGAAGATTGGTCACGAGATCGGGTGCCAGGGGATCGAGGGTCTCGAGGCGGGCGCCCATGGCGCCGGCGGCAGCCCGTGCCGACTGCCCCGCAATCTGCGGTTGGACAAAGACGACCGAGAGGTCGAGCACGCGGGTCCGTTCTTGAAGTCGGGTGAGTTCGGCGTCGGAGGGCTCCTTGCCCTCGATCTCGACGGCGATCTGACGGAGACCGTAGTCGTCGGCGAAGTAGCCCCACGAGGGGTGGAAGACCACGAAGGCCCGCCCCTGGTAGGGGGCGAGGGTGCGCCCGATCCACCCATCGAGTTCGGCAAGCTCGGCGAGGACCCCAGTCAGCCGCGTGGCGTAGTCGGATGCGTGGTCCGGATCCGTTTGCTGGAGGGTCTCGGCCACCAGCGTGGCCTGGATAATGAGCCGCCGCGGGCTCAGCCACGTGTGGGGATCCACTGCGGCAACGGAATGATCTGTGCTCTCGCTGTCGTGCCCATGGGCCTCCATGGTTCGGGTGGCCACGCCGTCCCGCAGATCGACGATCCGGAGCTTCCCCTCCAAAGCGCGAAACCAGGCCCCCGACTCGAATGGGACGCCGCAGCGAAAGAAGACCCGACTGGAGAGCACCCGGCTGACCTGGGCGTCGCTCGGTTGGTGGGTCGTCGGGCTCTCACCCGGCCGCAACAGAGTGTGAACCACCACCTGATCGCCGGCGATCCGCTCCACGAGCCAGGTGTGCGGCGCGATGCTGGTGGCGACGGTGAGAATGGATGGCGCCGGTCCGGGATCGGCCACCCCGCAGGCGTGGCCGATCGAGATGACGAGAAGAAGTCCAAGCAGGCGCACACTCAGACGATAATCGGTTCTCACCCAAGGTCAAGCGGAGAGGTCACGTGATAACCAATCATTGGGATTTTCGTTGAGATAAGAGGAGGCTCGAGCCGAAGGGTTGTGCTCGTGCTCAGCTCGTCTGAGAATGATACTCTCCCGCAGTCAGAAAATCGAGTGGTCCGGATTGTTGAAAAACCACCGAGACCGAAGGAGTTGCTCACCATGTACGAACGAAAAAATCCCCTGATGCGCCTTCTCGGCGGAACCTGGCGCGCCATCGACTCGTCTCGGAAGGTGGCGGTGAACCTGCTCTTCCTGGCAATCGTCATCGTGCTCCTGGTTTTCGTCTTCAGCAGCGACGAACCGGAGATCGCCGACACGACGGCCCTGGTCGTCGCGCCGAAGGGCCAGCTGGTGGAGCAACTTACCGCCAAGTCCATCGAGCAGATGATCGACGAGGCGCGCGGCGCGGCGACGCCGGAGACTCTTCTCAAGGACGTCATCGACGCCATCAAAGCCGCGAAGGACGACGATCGAGTTCAAGTTCTGCTGCTGGATCTCTCCTCCTTCAGCGGTGCGAGGCTGACCAAGCTGCAGGACTTGGGCGAGGCCATCATCGACTTCAAGACCAGCGGCAAGAAGGTCATCGCCACAGCGGATATGTACGGCCAGGACGCCTACTATCTCGCGGCCCACGCCGATGAGATTCTCACCCACACGATGGGCGCCGTCATGCTCGAGGGCTATGGTCGCTACCGGATGTACTTCAAGGAGGGCATCGACAAGCTCGGGCTCGATGTCCACATCTTCAAGGTCGGCACCTACAAGTCCGCGGTGGAGCCCTTCCTCCTCGACGGCATGTCGGATTACGCGAAGGAGGCCAACAGGGAGTGGCTCGGAGATCTCTGGCGGATCTACCTCGACGACGTGGCCGCGGCTCGGGGGATTCCGGCCGAGAATCTCGACGACTACGCACAGAACTTTCCCCGTTTCATGGCCGAGGCCAACGGCGACACCACAAAGGCCGCCCTCGACTTCGGTCTCGCCGATCAGGCCCTGACCCGGGTCGAGACGAGGGAGCACCTCATCGAGCTCGTCGGCGAGGACGAAGAAGCTCACTCGTACAACCAGATCGCCTTCACCGACTATCTGAAGACGATCGACGACGATCGGTTCGGCCGCGAGGCCAAGGGCGACCGGGTTGGGATCGTCGTCGCTCGTGGGACCATTCTCGACGGCACCCAACCGGCGGGCACGATCGGAGGCGAGTCGACCGCGGCGCTCATCCGCCAGGCGCGCAACGACGACGACGTCAAGGCCATCGTGCTTCGCGTCGACTCCGGCGGCGGCAGCGCCTTCGCCTCCGAGGTCATCCGCCGCGAGTGCGAAGCCGCTCGTGCCGACGGCAAGCCGGTCATCGCCTCCATGGGCAGCGTCGCCGCTTCGGGAGGATTCTGGATCAGCACCTCGACGGATCAGATCTGGGCCCATCCGAGCACCATTACCGGTTCCATCGGCATCTTCGGGATGATCCCAACCTACCAGCGACCCCTCGCCGAGCATCTCGGCATCCATGTCGACGGCATCAGCACCGCACCCCTGGCGGGTGTTCGGGTGGATCGGGAGCTGCCTCCCGAGGTCGGTGACGTGATCCAGGGGATCATCGAGCATGGTTACCGTGAATTTCTCCAGCGGGTCGCGGACTCGCGTGGGATGACGACCGAGGAAGTGGACCAAATCGCCCAGGGCCGGGTGTGGAGCGGTGTTGACGCCCACGAGCTCGGTCTCGTCGATCATCTCGGTGATCTCGACGATGCCGTCGCGGCAGCGGCCGAACTCGCGGAGCTCGGTGACGACTACGCCGTCAGCTTCATCGAAAAGGAAGAGGAGTTCAAGGACAAGATGATTCGCGAGATGCTCGCCGAGGCGATGCATGTCGCCGGTCAGGATCTTCCAGAGGCGTCACCCTTCGACGAGATGCTCATCCGGATCGAGCGCGCGGCGGCGGACTTCGCGGCACTCAACGATCCCAACCACGCCTACGCGTTGTCGAACATCGAGACCGACTGATCTCGACAACCTCGACTCGACGCCCGCCGGATCCACGGGACCGGCGGGCGTTTTCGTTTCCTCCTCGTCCGCGTCCGGAACCGAGTCAGCGACGACGCCAGGGGAAGCGTCAGGGGCAGGGGCAGTGGCAGGGACCGGGACACAAAGCACAGATGCTCTCATCGGGATCGGGATCGGGCGCGGACGCTGGAGGGGGCCTGCGTTACCCTGACCACGATGAAAGCGGCGATCTTCGACATGGACGGGCTCATCATCGACTCGGAGCCGCTGTGGCGGCTCGCCGAGCGGGCCGCCTTTGCCCGGGTGGGTCTCGAGCTCAGCGACGACGACTGCCGGCGGACCACGGGGCTGCGCTCGGACGAGGTCGTGGGCTACTGGTTCACCCGGCACCCGTGGTCCGGAGTCAGTCGGGAGGATCTGGTCAGAGATCTCGAGTCTCGGGTTGCCCATCTCATCGCCACCAACGGCCGAGCTCTGCCCGGGGTTCACCGGGCCCTCGATCTCCTGAGTGGCGCCGGTGTGCGCCTCGGTCTCGCGTCGTCGTCATCTCACGATCTCATCGGTGTGGTGCTGGCCACCTTGGGTCTGGACGGCGTCTTCGAGGTTGCGTGCAGCGGCGCTGACGAGGCGCGTGGCAAACCGGATCCCGCCGTCTACCTCACAACCATCAGCCGTCTCGGTATCGAAAGCTCCGACGGTGCGGCGTTCGAAGATTCGGTGGCGGGGGTGCAGGCGGCGCACGCGGCCGGGCTCCATGTGATCGCGGTCCCGGCGGTCGCGGACTTCGATGACCCCGGTCTTGCGGTTGCCGATGTCAAGCTCGGGTCTCTGGAAGACTTTGATCTCTCGCACCTCGGCTCATGAAAGAGCGATCCGGCCGCCGGGGCCGGATCGCCGATCTGCTGATTCTGCCGGGTGTCCGACCGAGATCAAATGGTGGCTTTGCAGCTGCCGTTTCCCGGGCCGCGTCCTGGGCCGTGTCCTCGGCCTCGGCCACTTCCGCGGCCGTTGCCCGGACCCTTGCCATTGCCACCGCCGCAGTTGGCCAGGACATCGCCGTACTCGTCGTAGATAGCGCCCCGCTCGTGATCCGACGAGATGATGGTGTCCACTTCCCCCTGCGTCAGGTACTGAGCCTCGTACGGTTCGAACCCATTCATCTCGAGGGCTCTTGAGAACGCTCTCAAGTGATTTCGTGAGCCCTTGTTCAGGTTGTGGCCGATGAGAGCGATGTCGAGGTTGTCGCTCTCGGCGAGCATCTCGTTGATGTCGGCGATGTCGAGGTCCTCAATGGTGGCGCCGACCCGGAGCGCCTCTTCGAGGGAGGACTCACCCGTGCTCACCAGGCTGGTGTAGAGGCTCTGCAGTTCGGGGTTGCTGAAGACGCCGATGGTGTCATCGCTGACGGGGTCAGGCACTCCATTGCGCTCCAGCAACAGGGCGACATGGTCCATGTGGCGCTGCTCGGCGCGAGCGATATTCGAAAAGACCGGGATGTTCCAGCTCAGAGCGAGGGTGGCGTAGACGTCGCGGGCGAGCTTCTCCTCCTCGCGGAGGAAAGTGACGGCTTCCATTTCCTCCTGGGATAGAGCCTCGATGGGCAGGGACCCGAGCTGTTCGATCAGGAGACCGCAGCACGCGCCGCCGCCGCCGTTCCCATTGCCACCGTTGCCGTTGCCGTTGCCATTGCCTCGTGCCTGGGCGAGCGCGACAGTGTTGAAGGTCGTCATGGCCAGGACCAGAACCAGGGCGGGAATGATGAGTCGTTTCACGATGTACCTCCTGTTGTATCGGTGCTGCATCGGCACTCTGCCCACGTATTAGCAACTCGTGTGCCAAGTCTCGAGAAGACCTTTAAGTTGTTCTACTCTCGCATTTGGTTGGTTTCTCGGTGAATGCGAATCGATGATCCCTGCAGGGTGTGAACCTGCAGGAGATGCAGGGACTGCAGAATCTGCAGCTCGGGAGCGCGGGCTTTGCCCGAACTTCTCATCAGCGGTTCGGCCGCCGACAACGATGCGCGGCACTCAGACCTGCTTTCTGCTAGTGAACCCCGTACTGCTTCAAACGGTTGTAGAGGGTTCGTACGGACACACCGAGGAGCCTGGCCGCCCGCTCGCGATGGCCGTCGCACTGTTTGAGGGCGTCGAGGATGGCCTGGCGTTCCCGCTCCTCGAGCGCCAGCGGTACGGCCGTGGCGGCACCCTGAGCCGCGGAACCGGCCGGGCTCGCCGGTTCGAGGGTCGGGAGGTCGCGAGAGGTGATCTCGGACCCGGTGGCAACGATGAGCGCTCGTTCGAGCACGTTTCTCAGCTCGCGAACATTGCCGGGCCACGACGATCTCTCGAGGGCCGCCATGGCGTTTTCACTCAGTTCCTTCGCCGGAAGCCCGAGCCGCTCCGCGTTCGTGGCCGCGAGAATCGGGGCCAACATGGCGATGTCGGCCGGCCGAGCACGGAGTGGAGGGAGCTCGACCGCGATCACGTTGAGTCGGAAATAGAGATCGGAACGAAACAGCCCGTCCCTCACAAGGCTTTCGAGATCGCGATTGGTTGCGGCCACCAAACGGATGTCGAGGTCGACCGGTGCGCCTCCGCCGACCCGTTCGACGGTCCGCTCCTCGATGGCGCGGAGCAGCTTGGCCTGGATCTCCTCGGAGAGCTCGCCGATCTCGTCGAGGAAGAGAGTGCCGCCGTTGGCCTGCTCGAAGCGACCCGACCGGCGCCGGTCGGCGCCGGTGAAGGCGCCCTTCTCGTGGCCGAAGAGCTCGCTCTCGGCCAGGCTTTGGGGAAGGGCCGCGCAATTGACGGCGACAAAGGCCCCGCCGCTCCTCGGCGATGTGTTGTGCACCCGTCGGGCGAGGAGTTCCTTGCCGGTGCCGGATTCGCCGGTGATGAGGATGGTGGCATCGGTGGCGGCGGCGCGATCGATCACCGAGAGGATCTCGAGAACCCGTGGATCCCGCGACAGAAACTCCCCGCTCGAGGGTTGTGCCTCGATCCGCTCACCCAGAACCCGGCGAACGAGCCGGCGCAGCGAAGCCGGACTTTCGAGCGGTTTGGTGAGATAGTCGGCCACGCCCGACTGCATGGCCTCCACCGCCTGAGCGATGGTTCCATATGCGGTCATGACGATGACCTCGGGTGGATTCGCGGAAGTCCGCACCCGTCGGGCGAGCTCGACACCGCTGATCCCGGGCATTCGTTGGTCGGTCAGAACCAGATCGATCTCGCGATCGGACAGGATTTCAAGGGCCCTCTCCGCGTCCTCCGCCTCGAGGACGCGGTATCCCTCCGAGGCGAGGATCTCGACCACAAGATCGCGAAAAGCGTGGTCGTCGTCGACCACCAGGATGGTCGGAGTCATGACTTCACCGCCGAGCCGGGCAGGGTCAAAAGCGCCCTGCAGCCGCCCCCGGGCCGGTTCTCGAGCCTCAGCGTTCCCCGATTGGCCTCGGCGAGCGCTCTCGCGATAGGTAGACCGAGACCGGTCCCGTCGGCCCGCGATGTCTGGTAGGGCTCGAAGTGGACCTCCGGGTCGTCCCCGGGGCCGGGGCCACGGTCGCAGACGGAGAGCCGAAGCTCCCCATCCTCCACGGTCGTGCTCACGACAACCGCCGATCCCACCGGACTGAAGAAGACGGCGTTGGCCAACAGATTGTCGACGATCTCTTCCAGGTGCTCGCTGTCGACGTAGGCATTGGCGCTCTCCCCCACCTCGATCTCGATGTCCGGATACCGGGCGGCGGCGACGCCGACGATGTCGGCGACGTGGACGAGTCGGGGCTCCGGGGTCGGCGGTCGGGCGTAGTCGAGGAGCCGGCCGAGCAGACGGTTCATCCGGTCGGCCTGTGAGACGACGGTCTCGATCCGAGGACGGAGATCGTCGTTGTCGCAGCGCTCGGTCATGAGCTGGCTCGTGCCCTTGATCGTGGCCAGGGGTGTTCGCAGCTGGTGGGCGAGACCGGCCCCGGCCCGAGCCAGGGCTTCGAGGCGCCGCCGCTGCGAAACCTCTCGGATTTCGAGCCGCTGTCGGTCGAGGTGCCGACCGGCGAGGTAGGCGAGCCACACCAGCGCGATGCCGGCCAGGATGACCGTGGGCAGCAGGAGACGTGCGGCGAGCGGGAGCGTATTCGCCGCCGGGTCGAGGTGCATCTGGAGCGCGAAGCGTCCCCGTCCACCCCCACGCGGACCCGGTTGATCGGCGCCCTGTCGGACCCAAGGAGGGTTGCCACCGGCGCGACGGCCGAGAAAGAGATCGACCGATCGCACGCGGCCGGTCGTCTTGAGCTCTCCCGCCGACGCCACTGGAGTTCCGGAGCTGTCGGCGAGCGCGATGCCGGTCACGACAGGGCCACCTTCGGCGAGCAGTTCGGCGAGAATCCCATCGGCATCGCCGATGCCCGAGTCGCGGAGCCAGGTCTCGGCCGAATGGGCCAGACCGAGCAACCGCCCCTCGAGCACGAGCTCGTGACGCTCGGTCATGGCGTGGTGACTGAGAGCTGCGAGGGCGATCATCAACGCTGCTGCTGCAGCAGCGGTCAGGGGCAGTGCGATCTTCCAACGGAATGCTTCACCGAACGGCATCATGGATGAAGTCTACCGCGAATGTCAGAGCAGATCGCCCGCGAACCGTCCGGCGTTGCGGACGAAGATGGTGGTCTTGAAACCCTCGGCGAGCTGCTCGAGGCGCTCGGCGTAGCGCACCTCGTCGCCGAAGGACGGCATCATCAGACCGAGGAAGACCACATCGGCTTTCGCGCTGCGCTCGTGCAGGATCTCGGCCACGTCGCGGTCGGGATCGGGCTCGTAGAGGACCTCGGTGTCGGCCTCGATGCGGGTTTCGGCCAGCAGCTCTGCGAGCCCGGTGTGCTGGCTGTCGCGCTCGGCCTCGGATCGGGCGATGGAGCGCACGGTCAGGCGTGCATCCAACCACTCCGAATTGAGCCGCAGAAGATGGGCGAGGAGCAGCATGAGATCGCCGTTGTTCTGGAGACCGCCCCACCACAGATCGATGCGTTTCTCCTGACCGGGCTCATGCGCCCAGTTGATGCGGCTGATGATGGTGCTCTTGCCGGCGTTGGCCAGGGCGCGCATGAGGCGGAGCTGAGAAGCCAGTCGTTTGCGCTCCTTGGACCAACCGAACATCACGGTGTTGGCGCTCAGCTCGCCGACTCCGGTCGCCTGGGCGATGTCGAGCACCCCGGTTTCGAAGTCCGGGACCACGTGCGCCTCACAGAAAGCCGTCACACCGGCCTCGTCGACCTCGGACTCCATCTCCTCCTGGATCCGGTCGATCTCGATGGTCCCATCCTGGAGATCGCCGGTGACGAGCCGGCAGGCGGTGATGATGCCGCGATCCTGGTTGAACCAGCTCGCCAGCCGCACAAGGTTGATCCTCTTGCCGGTGTCGCCGGCCAGGAGCAGGATGTGCGGCCGCCAGTTGCGCGGGTCGGTACGGTTCTCGCGAAGCTTGAGAAGTGCGAAGCGCGCCAGCGTGATCCACATTCCGGCACGGACGTCGCCCCACTCGCGGCGCAGGACCCGGCGTCTGAGGTAGAGGTAGAGACCGAACTCCAGCACCACCGCGGCGACGCAGGCGAGCGGACTGATGAGAAACATCACCGCGATGGCGCCGATGGAGCCGGCCAGGGACACCCACCACGGCACCCGGATGGTGGGCCGGAAGGAGGGGTCGCCGACGAGGTTTTCCAGGGCTGCGGCGAGATTGATCGTGACATAGAGGGTGAGAAAGAGAATAGTGACGAACTGGGCGACGGCGTTGAGACCCCCGAGGGCGACCGCGGCCAGGGCGATGGCGCCGGAGACCCAGGTCGCGATGGTTGGTTGGCCGGTCGCCGAAGTGCGGGCCAAAAAGGCCGGGGTGAGGCCGTCCCGGGAGAGTGACTGAAGGACGCGGGGACCCCCGAGGGCGCTGCCGAAGGCGGAGGAGAGAATGGCGCCCCAGACGCCGGGGAAGACCAGCCACGCGCCGAGCACCGCGATCTTGACCCAGATGATCCCGGGTTCGGCGAGCTCTTCCGGCGTTACCTTGCCGGTGAAGGCGAGCAGGACCGGGATGGTGAGATAGATCAGGGCGCCGGTCACGACCGCCAGCAGGGTTCCCCGGGGAATCGATTTGCGCGAGTCGCGAAGATCGCCGGACATCCCGATGCCGGCGGTGAAACCGGTGACGGCCGGGAAAAAGACCGCGAACACGTACCAGAAGCCGGCCGGCGCCGTCCGGTAGGTGGGGGCCATCTCGGGAGAGGCGATTCCGCCCATGGCGACGCCGGCGGCGAGGGCGAGGATGGACAGCCCGACCGCGATCATGATCGGGATCTGGAGCTTGAGGGCGACCTCGGCGCTGCGGCCGGAGATGCCGACGATGACGACGATCAGTCCGGCGGTTAGCAGCTGTGTCGTCGCCGGTGGGATGGCCCCCCACGATGCCGGCCAGAAAGCCAGAATCGACTCGCCGAGACCAAAGCTGTAGAACGTGATGGAAAGCGTCCGGCACAAAAAGAGCGGGATCCCGATGGCGCCGCCGAGCTCGAGCCCGAGGCTGCGCGAGATCATGTAGTACTCGCCGCCGACCCCGACCCGCATGTTTGTCGCCACCGCAGAGGCGCTCAGCGCCGTGATGGCGGTGATGGAAGTCGCGAGCAGGACGATGAAAATCGTCAGGGGCAGGCCTACGTTGCCCACCACCCAGCCGAAGCGGAGGTACATGATGAGCCCGAGGATGGTCAGCACGCTCGGGGTGTAGACCCCGAGGAAGGTGCCGAACTTGCGGGCTGGATCACCCGCGACCGTGTTGCCGCTCAACCCGCCGATCCCCCATTTCGCCGCTCTTCGTAGCCTTTCTACGCTACCACCACCGGTGAGGTTTGGCGCAGACACGGATGAGGCTCGGCGATGAGCGCTCCTGCATCGCTTCCCGACCGTATCCCACCACCGGCCGGTATTCGCGGGTTCGAGGCCGAGCGCACCTTACATGAGCATCCGCAGTACGCCACAAGGTCGCCAGTCATGATCAACCATGCCGGAGGCGAGTGTGCGTTCCCGATCGCGGCGCCGAGTCGAGGGCCGTTGTCGAAGAAGATCCGGTAGCATGTCCGGCGACAGGAGGATGACGATGAAATTCACCCGCTTCGCCCTGATCGCCGCGATCATGATCCCGGCTGCCCTGACCACCGCCGCCGATGATGACGCCCACTGGCTGACCGCCGATACTCTCTCGGGCCTCGAGCTGCGCGGCATCGGGCCTGCGCTCTCGTCAGGCCGGATCTCCGACATCGCGGTGGACCCAGAAGACCACTCGCGCTATTTCGTCACCGTCGCCTCGGGAGGCGTGTGGCGGACGACCAACGCCGGTACGACCTGGGAGCCGGTCTTCGACGGCGAGGGTTCCTACTCCATCGGTTGCGTCACCATCGATCCGCACGATTCCAACGTGGTCTGGATCGGCACCGGTGAGAACAACTCCCAGCGTTCGGTCTCCTACGGCGACGGGGTCTACAAGAGCCTCGACGGTGGTTCGACATGGAAGAACATGGGGCTCAAAGAGAGCGAGCACATCGGCAATATTGTTGTCGACCCCAGAGACGCGAATGTTGTGTGGGTCGCGGCGCAGGGTCCGTTGTGGCGATCGGGCGGGGACCGCGGTCTCTACCGCACCACCGATGGCGGCGCGACCTGGGAGAGGGTGCTCCACATTTCGGACGACACCGGCATTGCCGAGGTCAAGCTCCACCCCGAGGACCCCGACACGATCCTCGCCACCGCCTACCAGCGCCGCCGCCACACCTGGACCCTGATCAACGGCGGACCCGAGTCCGGGCTCCACAAATCCACCGATGGCGGTACGACCTGGCGTGAGATCACGGCCGGTTTGCCGGACGTCGACAAGGGACGCATGGGTCTGTGCTTCTCGCCCGCCGACCCCGATGTGGTCTACGGCGTCCTCGACGCCGCCCGTGATGAGGGTGGGACCTTCCGCTCCACCAACCGCGGGGAAACCTGGGAGAAGCGTTCGGACCACGCCCCCGGTGGCGACTACTACAACGAGTTCATCTGCGATCCCGACAACGTCGACCGGGTTTACTCCATGGACACCTGGATGCAGGTCACCAACGACGGCGGCGAGACCTTCGTCCATGTTGGGGAGAACTTCAAACACGTGGACAACCACGCCCTGTGGATCAACCCGGATGACCCCCGCCACCTCCGGGCCGGTTGCGACGGCGGGGTCTATGAGACCTTTGACCGCGGCGCCACCTGGGTCTACTTCGAGAATCTCCCCGTCATGCAGTTCTACCGGGTGACCGTCGACAACTCGAAGCCCTTCTACTATATCTACGGCGGCACTCAGGACAACGCCACCCTCGGCGGGCCGACCCGGAGCCGCAACCCCGGCGGCATCACCAACGAGGACTGGTTCATCACGGTCTTCGGTGATGGCTTCAAGACCGTGGTCGATCCCGAGGAACCCAATCTCGTCTACAGCCAGTGGCAGTACGGTGGTCTCGTGCGCCACGACCGAGCCACCGGCGAGATCGTCGACATCCAGCCCCAGCCGGCGCCGGGCGAGGACCCGTACCGCTGGAACTGGGACGCACCCGTCATCATCAGCCCCCACTCCCACACCCGTCTCTACTTCGCCGCCCAGAAGCTCTTCCGCTCCGACGATCGCGGCAACACCTGGCGCGCCGTCTCCGGCGATCTCGCCCGAGGCATCGATCGCAACGCCCTCGAGGTCATGGGCAGGGTCTGGGGCCCGGACGCGGTCCACAAGAGCGGCTCGACCTCCATCTACGGCAATGCGGTGGCGCTCAGTGAGTCGCCGCTCGTCGAGGGGCTGATCTTCGTCGGCACCGATGACGGTCAGATCCACATCACCGCCGATGGTGGCGAGACCTGGCATGTCGAGGGCAGCTTCCCCGGCGTGCCCGCCAACACCTATGTCGCCGAGCTCGAGGCCTCGCAGCACGATGCCGACACGGTCTACGCCACCTTCGACAACCACAAACAGGGCGACTTCGACCCCTATCTGCTCAAGAGCGCCGATCGGGGCAGGAGCTGGACATCCATCCGCGGCGATCTGCCCGATGGCGAGATCGCCTGGACCATCGCCCAGGACCATGTCGAGGAAGAGCTGCTTTTCCTCGGCACCGAGTTCGGGCTCTTCGTCACGGTTGACGAGGGCGAGCACTGGGTCGCCCTGAAGGCCGGACTGCCCACCATTGCCGTGCGCGAGCTCGAGATCCAGCGGCGCGAGAATGATCTCGCCCTGGCCACCTTCGGCCGCGGCTTCTACATTCTCGACGACTACACGCCGCTGCGCGGTCTCACTGCACAAACCCTTGCCGAGGACGCGACCCTCTTCCCGGTCAAGGACACCCTTCGCTACATCGAGACCAGCCGGCTCGGGCTGCCCACGGTGGAAAAGGCCTTCCAGGGTGACACGTACTACACAGCACCGAACCCGTCCTTCGGCGCCGTCTTCACCTATCACCTCGAGGATGGACTCAAGACTCGGCAGGAGCGTCGCCACGAGGCCGAGAAAGAGGCCGACGAGGACAAGAAGATCCTGCCCTATCCCAGCCAAGACGATCTCCGCGCCGAGGACGAGGAGAACGATCCGAGCATCATCCTGACCGTGCGCGACGCCGGCGGCAACGTGGTCCAGCGGGTGACGGGTCCCCGCGGCAAAGGCATCCACCGGGTCGCCTGGAACCTGCGTTACCCGTCCTCGCTTCCCACCGATCCTGACCCCGGGCCGCAGGCGCCGTGGGACTCGCCGCCGGTGGGCCCGCTGGCGCTGCCGGGCGCGTACTCGGTGACCCTCGAATCCGAGATCGACGGCGTCGTCACACAGCTTGCCGGCCCGCAGGAATTCAAGGTCACCGACCTCGGCGGCGGCACCCTGCCGGTGGAAGACCCTGAGGCGGCGCTCGAGTTCCAGCTTCAGGCGGCCGATCTCCAGCGTGCCGTCCTCGGCGCTCTCGAGTTCACCGGCGAGGTCGGGGATCGGATCAAACACCTCCGGCAAGCCATCCTCGACACCCCGGCTGCTCAACCCGGACAGGTCGCCGAGCTTGCCGCCATCGAGGACGAGCTCAATGACCTTCTCGTCCTCTTGCGAGGTGATCGCAGCAAGGCCAGGCGTAACGAACCCACCGATCCATCGATCCTGGGCCGGATCAACCGCGTCGTAGGTGGCCAGCTGTCCACCACTCAAGCGCCAACAACCACCAACCGCGACGGCTATGCCTGGGCGGCCGCGGCCTTCACCGAGCAGCTCGAGGCGTTGCGGTCACTCGACGCGAGACTCGGCGCTCTCGAGGACACCCTCGAAGCGGCCGGGGCACCGTGGACTCCGGGCCGATTCCCCGAGTGG
Source organism: Thermoanaerobaculales bacterium (assembly GCA_029287235.1). Taxonomy (GTDB): domain Bacteria; phylum Acidobacteriota; class Thermoanaerobaculia; order Thermoanaerobaculales; family Sulfomarinibacteraceae; genus JAHECW01. The sequence continues at coordinate 4,442 of JARFRM010000090.1, read as the reverse complement.
CCGCGAGGGAACTGAGACCCCGAAGAAAAGAACACCATCGAAGGGGCGGGGTCAAACCCGCCCCGTTTTTCTTGCAGGGGTGATTCCCGGGGATTCGAACCCGTCGCAAACGCGACGGCGCAAAGAAGCGAAGCGATCACGAAGTCATCGCACCGTCGCATTTTCACCGCAAAGATCGCTAAGTGCGCCAAGAACAGCGCAAAGGCCATCGCGTTATTGAGCCATCGCACCATCGCATACTGACGATTCCTGGCCGAGTTTGGCCACCACCGGAATCAGCGCCCACAGACTGACACAGAGGACGGCAAGAACGATGGCCTTCTTCATCTCATGTCTCCGGATCTCTCCAACAGATCAAAGAAAACACACACTTTGACATCATGAAACATTTTTAACGTTTCAGTCGTTTAGAATTTAATGGGAAGTGTTTGCGGAGGCTCCGGCATTGGAGGATTCTCAATCATGAAAAAGACCTGTCTGATGATTCTGCTCATGTCCTGTTGTGCGGCGATGGGTGTGGCGAAGAACCTCGATACCGGTTATGAGCCCGAGGGGCTCGATGAGCTTGCCAAACAGAAGGGCGTGTTCAAGACGACGCTGGTCCGTCCCGATGCGGATTTTTCACGCTACACCAAGCTCCACCCCCGAAAGGTCATGCTCGTGGTCCGCGATCCGGGTCCTCAGACCACGGAAAATGAAACCGGTTCCCTCATCGGATCGCGGAACCGGGGCGGTGTGATGCCCGAGTACGAGGAGCTCGTCGAACTCAAAGAGGTCATCAACGAGACCATCGTCACCGAGCTGAGTTGTAACTCGGACCTGGAGCTCGTGCACGATTCAGACCCCGAGACCCTGGTGCTGCGGGCGGCCGTGACCGACGTGGTTTTTGACAAGACCTCGAAGATCAGGACAGCCGACGGAGAGCCCGCCCCGGTCCTGTCGCAGGGAACCATCGTCTTCGACCTCATCGACGGCGAGACCGGGGTCATCCAGGCTCGTGTGGGCGAGCGGAGGAAGTGCCGGCCCCCCAAGGGCGATGACTCGATCGATGTCAACCTGGGGTCCTGGTCGAGCGCCGCCGGATGGGCCGAGGTCGCGGTCTCGGATCTCTGCCAGGAGCTCAAGAGGGTTCGGGGTCAGGCGGGTTAGTCCGGACTAACTTCACCGCATCCTCCTTGGGCGGCGGCACCCAGCCGCGTTCGGTCGGGTCGTGTCGGTCCGCCGCTCGATCGGTGCGCATGATCTGATCGAGCTCATCGGTGCGGCCGCGGGCGGCGGCGACATAGCTCGAGTCCATTCCACCGTCGAGCCAGTTCTGGTGCAGGTCCGCCAGGGTCTGTCTGTCGTGGGTGCGGAAGGCCCGCGCCTGGCGCTCGGCCTTGAATGGGTGGGCGCCGAGCTCGATCAGAGCCCGCCGACCTGCGGCGAGAGAGGACTCGAAGAGCTCGCGCTCGACGTGGTGGGCGCCGGCTTCGAGCAACTCGTAGACATGGTGGCGGTCGAGGGCCCGGGCGATGATCCGACAGTGGGGATGGTGGTTCGCCATGTGTTCCACCAGCTGGTTCTGTTTCTCGCGGTCGTCGAGGGCTGCGATCAGGAGGGTGGCGTTTTCGGCCCCCGCAGCCTCGAGAAGATCGGGACGGGTGGCATCGCCGTAGTAGGACCTCACGCCGAACCGCCGGACCAACTCGATGGTGTCGGCGTCGTAGTCGAGGACCACCGTCGTATGGCCGTTGGTGGTGAGCATCCGGTTGACTACCTGACCGTAGCGGCCGACCCCGGCGATGATCGTCGTGCCGGGTGTGTCGATCGAGTCCGCCCCGCCCGCGTCACGGCGACCGAATCGAGGAGCGATGAGCTTTTCGTAGCAGATGAAACCGAGCGGCGTCAGGAGCATGGTGATCGCCACCACGAGGGTGGCGATTCGGATGAGCTCGCCGGGGAGGACCCCGGCACCACCGGCGAAACCGAAGAGGACGAAACCGAACTCACCGGCCTGGGCGAGACCGAGGCCGAAGAGCCAGAGATCCGCCCGCCGGAGGCCGAAGACCCGGCCCAGAATCAGCAGCACCATCAGCTTGACCGCCATGAGCCCGATCGCCAGCCCGACAATCGCCCCGGGTCGACCAAAGAGGAGCTCGAAATCGATCCCGGCTCCCACCGAGATGAAGAAGACCCCGAGCAGCAGACCCTTGAAGGGGGCGATATCGCTCTCCAGCTCGTGCCGGAACTCGCTGCCCGAAAGGACGACGCCGGCGAGGAAGGTTCCCAGCGCCGGTGACAACCCGATCCGGTCCATGGCGAGGGCGATTCCGATCACCAACAGGAGTGCGGCCGCGGAGAAGATCTCACGTAGCCGCGCGGCCGCGATGAAACGGAAGACTGGGCGTGAGAGATAGCGCCCGATGAGGATGATGACAGCGATGACCCCGAGGATGACCAGCCCCTGGAGCCAGCCGGGGAGGTGTTCGAGACCTCCACCGTGGTGCGTCTCGCCACCGTGTCCCCCCGCGTGGACCGCGAGCAGCGGCAGCAGCGCCAGCATGGGGATCACGGCGATGTCCTGAAAGAGCAGCACCGAGAAGGTGGACTGCCCGGGGGTGGTCTTCATCCACCCCTTCTCTTCGAGGGTCTGGAGGACGATGGCGGTGGACGAGAGAGCGAGGATCATGCCGACGGCCAGCGCGCTCTGCCAGGCGAGTCCCAGCGCGAGGGAGATGGCGAAGACCGCGGCGGTGGTGCCCGCCACCTGAAGGCCGCCGAGCCCGAGCAGGCGCGAGCGCATCCGCCAGAGCATGGCCGGCTGGAGCTCGAGCCCGATGAGAAAGAGCATCATGACCACGCCGAACTCGGCGAAGTGCTTGACCTCCTCGGTCTCGGCCCCGACGATGCCCAGCGCCGGGCCGATGACGATGCCGGCGAGGAGATAGCCGAGGACCGACCCCCGACCGAGACGTTTGGCCAGCGGCACCGCTACGACCATGGCGACGAGATAGACAAACGCGCCCTGCAACAGCGCCATCACTCGACCTCCGCGACAATCAGCTCGTCGAGCCCGCCGGACACGCCGCCCCCCGATTCCGCCTGATCGATATCGAACCGATCCTCGACGAGCGCACTCAGGAGCGCCGTGTATGCATTCACGTGATCATCCAGCCGATCCTCATCCCTCGCGTGGCCGGCGGCGTAAAGAGCGAAGGGCGGCAGATAGCGCATCCGGCACAGACGCGCGCTCTGCTCGAAGGGAACAAAGAAGTCCTTGAGTTCATAGCTGTAGCCGCCGTCGTGCGAGTAGACCTCGCGGCGGGCGCCGGCGGTCACCGCGTTGAACATCACTTTGCCTTCAAGGGCGGTGCCACCCTCGCCATAGGCGAATCCGTGCTCGAGGACCAGATCCATCCACTCCTTGAGCAACGCGGGACACGAGTACCAGTAGACCGGGTGCTGGAAGACGATGACATCGTAGTCGGCAAGACGATGCTGCTCGCGCTCCACATCGATCTCGAAGGTCGGATATTCGGCGTAGAGATCGACAAGCGTCACGCCGTCGATGGCTGTTGCCGTTCGCGCCAACACGACGTTGACTTCGGACCGATCGATCCTGGGGTGGGCGAACAGGACGAGCACGTTCATGAAGTCCTCACAGTCTTACAGGGAAACTCTGCGACGACGTCGCGCATTTCGACCGGCGCCCCGGGGCCATTGCCCTGGGCCGTGATCAGCGACCACTCGGACCCGCCGGGTGTGCGAAGCTGTTGGTCATGAAGAACTCATCGCCACATTGCGGATTGAGGTTCCTTGCGTTGCAGGGACCGGGGTGGCTTCTGCTGATATATCTGATCATCGCCCAGGGGCTCTCGGCTGTGAGTTACAAGCTGGGTGTCGCCATGGGCACCCAGGAGCCTGCCGAGGCGATCACCGAGGTCGGTAAGGCATTCTGGTACGGCTTCGCCTTTGCGGATCTGGTGATCTACATCCCGCTCCTGACGGTGGGGTTGATCGGCCACCTCCGAGGGAGGCAATGGGGCCGCGTGACCTTGGTCGCGGCGCTCGGCATCACGGTCTATTGGCCGGTGGTCTGCCTTGCGGCCGTGGTCGACGCACGTGACGCGGCGGGTTGGAGTATCGGCAGCGAGGTCCCCTACTGGAGCGTTCTGACGGTAATCTTCGCGTGGGGTGCGTGGGGGCTGGTCGACGTGGCACGGGAGTCCTGGGACGATCGAAACCCCGGCTAGAACGTCGGTACTCGACCGTCCGGCGATGCCGGCGCCACTTCTCAGTTTGTGTCGGTCTTCTTGATCGGGCGCGGCCGGCCGACGGCCGCCGACACCAGCAGGACGCCGGTGAGGACCCACGCGGCGATGTGACCGACCCGCCCGGTGAAGAGGAAGATGAAATCGATTCCGTAGGTCCAGCTGACCACCCCGACCCACATGGAGAGC
>JARFRM010000079.1 GCA_029287235.1 Thermoanaerobaculales bacterium | reverse complement strand
CCTGGCCATGTTCTTCAACGCCGCCGCCCGCCAGCAGGCGCGCAAGCGGCTCATCGAATCGGGCCGCCTCGACGCCCCGCCCGAGGCCGCCTTCCAACCCCTCGTCGACGACAAGGACTGGGAGGCCCTCGCGCCGCTGCTGGAAGACGGCGAGTGGGACGAGATCCTCAAATCGACCATGCAGGTGGTCCGCGGCACCGTCCAGGCCGACATCCTCAAGGAGGACCAGGCCCAAAACACCTGCATCTTCTCCACCGAATTCGCCCTGCGGATGATGGGCGACATCCAGCAGCTCTTCTGCGACTGGAAGGTCAACAACTTCTACTCGGTCTCCATATCCGGCTACCACATCGCCGAGGCCGGCGCGAACCCCCTCACCCAGCTCGCCTTCACCCTGGCCAACGGCTTCACCTATGTCGAGACATATCTCGCCCGCGGCATGCACATCGACGACTTCGCCCACAACCAGAGCTTCTTCTTCTCAAACGGAATGGACCCCGAGTACACCGTCATCGGCCGCGTCGCCCGCCGGATCTGGTCGGTGGCCATCCGCAACCGCTACGGCGGCAACGAGCGATCGCAGAAGCTCAAGTACCACATCCAGACGTCAGGCCGCTCGCTCCACGCCCAGGAGATCGACTTCAACGACATCCGCACCACCCTCCAGGGCCTACTGGCCATGGCCGACAACTGCAACTCCCTCCACACCAACGCCTACGACGAGGCCATCACCACCCCCACCGAAGAATCCGTCCGCCGAGCCGTCGCCATCCAGCTCATCAACGCCATGGAGTTCGGATTGTTGAAGAACGAGAACCCCCTCCAGGGTTCCAACATCGTCGGCTGGCTGACCGACACCGTGGAAGAAGCCGTCCTAGAAGAGTTCGAACGCCTCTCCGAACGAGGCGACGTCCTCGGAGCCATGGAGTCGATGTACCAGAGGGGCAAAATCCAGGAGGAATCCCTCCACTACGAGCGCCTGAAGCACAACGGGGAGTACCCTCTGGTTGGCGTGAATATGTTCATTGCGGAGGATGGCGAAGAGCAAATCGAGGAGCCCGAGCTAACGAGGGCGACGCCCGACGAAAAGAACGCGCGCCTCGCCCACCTGAGCGACTTCCACAAAAGGCATGAGCCAAAGGCGAAAGCCGCCCTAGCCAGCCTTCAGCGCGAAGCGCGCGAAGGCGGCAACATCTTCCAAGAGCTCCTAAGAACCGTCCGCACCTGCTCCCTAGGCCAAATCAGCAATGCGCTCTATGAAGTTGGAGGACAGTATCGACGCAGCATGTAGGCAACAAGCGAAGCGAGTTGCCGCCATGCCAGGCACGAGCAAAGCGAGTGCCTCCGACTTGGCGCGGCCGCCGCGCCACCGCAATTCATCCGATGAATTGCCCGTGCTATCGTAGAACTCAGGAGATCACCACATGGTCGATTGGCGCGAACGCATCGAGATCAACCCGGATGTGATGACCGGAAAGCCGATCATCCGCGGGACTCGTCTGACCGTCGATCTTGTCATCGAGTTGCTTGCTGAAGGCTGGACAGTGGATCAGATCATCGCCGAGTATCCGGGCGTGTCCTCCGAAGATGTCGCCGGATGCCTCGCGTATGCATCTGCCGTCATCAAAGAAGAGAAGGTCTTCCCGGCACACGCCGTCTGATGCAAATCCTCGCCGACGAAAACATCCCGAAATCAACGGTTCAAACGCTCCGCGCAAGCGGTCACGACGTACTCTGGATCCGGGAGGCGGTCCCTGGAATCACTGATCCTGAAGTGATGCAAATCGCAATTGACGAACAGCGAATCATCGTCACCTACGACAAGGACTTCGGAGAACTGGCTGTCACCGTAAACAGCCAAAATCCCCCAGCCATCATCCTCCTTCGAATCTCGAAGCCCTCACCCACTCTCGCCGCTGCAGCCGTCGACCGGGTGTTGAATAGCCGCGAAGACTGGCTCGGCCACCTCACGGTCATAGACGACACCCATATCCGCATGCGACCGCTCACTAACTGGAGACTGCCGTGACCCATTCCTCAGACGAATTGCGGCTGGAAGAGCACATGGCCCTCGCTCAGCGAAAGGTCGCGTTCCAGGTCGCCGTTGATTCAAACTCAGGCTTCACAGCGCACGCTACCGGTCACCCAATCTTTGTTCAGGGCGAGTCCATTGAACAGCTCAACAACGCCGCCGCCGACGCACTTCTCTGTCACTTCGGCAGCACCAAGCCGCTCCCTCAATTCGAACTCAGATTCGACTACGACGACGCGCAGCAAGCCTGACCCCACTTCCCTTCGCCCACCTCGCGTGTTACCTTCCTGATATCCCCTCCACGCTCCAGCAAAGGAGCGCCCAAATGAAACCCAAACAATCCAATGCGATGAAAACTGGCGCGTCCGACGCGCCACCGCAATTCGTCCGACGAATTGCTGTTGATCACCGCGAACGCCCCTCCGAAGTCCCCGCCGCCCTAGCCGCCCACCCCGACGTCCGCATCACCTTCGACCAACTCTCCCTCGGCGACTACCGCATCGACAACACCCTCATCGTGGAACGCAAAACCCTCACCGACTTCGCCCAATCCGTCCGCGACGGCCGGCTCTTTGCCCAGGCATCGAGACTCATCAGGGTCAAGCGCGCCAGACCGTGCTTGATCCTCGAAGGAACGCGAATCAACCACTGGAGCGCAGCCTTACCGAGAACCGCCCTCCAAGGAGCCCTGATTACCGTCACCCTCGTCTTCGGCCTCCCTGTACTCAGATCAGCCTCCCCGGAAGAAACCGCCAACCTGATCCTCTACGCCGCCGACCAACTCCACCGCCGCGCCACCCGGCCTCCAAAGCGGCGCGGCTACCACCCCAAAGGTCTCAACCGCCAGCAGAACTTCCTCCTCCAGACCATTCCCGAAATAGGTCCCACACGAGCCCAGAGGCTCCTCAACACATTCGGCACCCCCTTCGGAGTCGCTTCAGCGACAATCGACGATCTCCAAATGGTCGATGGAATCGGAAAATCAGCAGCAACCAAAATCCACCAAGTCTTCCACGGCCCCTGACCTGCGATGAAGTGACAAGCGAAGCGAGTCACCGCGACGAACCTGGCAAGCGCAGCGAGCCAGTGCGATGAAACTGGCGCGTCCGACGCGCCACCGCAATTCGCAAGGCGAATTGCTGTATATATGCTAAAATGTATTAACATCACCCAAGGAGGCCCCATGGCACGCGTCACGATCAATCTTCCCGACGAGTTGCACCGCGCCGTCAAGGCCGCGGCCGCGCGGCGGGGAACCACCATCGGTGCGATGGTCGCGGAATCCCTCGTCGCCTACGGGATCAAGAGCCCGACCGAAGCAGCCGCCCTGGTCGAGCGCGCCCGCAGACAGTCCGGGCTCACCGAGGACAGGGCTCTCGACCTCGCCACCGACGAGACGGCAAAGCAGCGCAACCCGTGACTGCCCCACTCGTCATCATCGACACCAACGTGATCGTCAGCGGCCTGCTGACCGGCGACGAGGGGGCGCCGACGGCCGCGATCCTCGATCGCGCGCTCTCAGGGGAGATTAGAGCCCTGCTTTCCGTGGATCTGCTGACGGAGTACCGATCGGTGCTCCTCCGCCCGGGGATCCGCTCCCGGCACGGGCTCGACGAAAACCAGATCGACACGATTCTCACCGCCATCGCCGAGAACGCGGCGATCTGCGAGCCCGTCGAGCCGCCCTCCGCACCCCCTGACCGCGGCGACCTCCACCTGTGGTCGATGCTCGCAGCCCGACCGGATGCCGTCCTCGTGACCGGCGACCAAGCCCTCGTCGACGGCTCGCCGGACTGGGCAGCGGTCGTCACCGCACGAGCTTTCGTCGAATCCCCCTGACCGCCGCTGCGCTCGCCTTCTCCCTCGATAAACCCGCGAGACCCGCCGGTCACCTTCATGAAGCGACGAGCAAAGCGATTCACCGCGATGCAAGATCCATCGCGCCTTCCACGGAGAGTAACTCTGCGATGAAGTGACGAGCGATGCGAGTCACCGCGATGATATCGGCGAGCGAAGCAAGCCGCTGCGATGACTTGGCGCGGCCGCCGCGCCACCGCAATCCGTCCGACGAATTGCAGTACGCCGAATTGCCAACCCATGCCCCCACCAACCAACTCATGCGCTGCGAATCCAATCCATGCGACAAACAACCAACGACCATCCCCGGAGTGCTGATCCACGTCGCCCGCTCCGAGCACCTTGTCATCGATGATGGATGAGATAGGTGCCTGATCACAATCTGATCGGTGCCGCGGATTGCTGCAAGATTCATTGCGTGTTTGAGCAATGGCCGGGAACGGCTACCCTGTGGTCTGGAGAAGCTGCAGCCCGCCGCGCGGCTGAGCGGTTGCGGCGTCCGAATCTGCGCAAGCTCGGGACGATGGATGGAGTCGGCCAGCTGGGGAAAACAATGAAGTCCTTGCCTTCGGTCACAGCCTACTTTCTGAGCCGCACGAGCGTCCGAAAGAACCTCGGGGCGCTGATAAGATTCATTGTCTTCCTGGTGGCGTTGATCACGGTTTACAGCGTCGTGTTCCACATCCTGATGATGCACGAAGGACAGGAGCACTCCTGGTTGACCGGGTTCTACTGGACGCTGACGGTGATGAGCACCCTCGGTTTCGGCGACATCACATTCCACACGGACGCGGGACGAGTCTTCTCGATGCTCGTGCTGATTTCAGGCGTGGTCTTCCTGTTGATTCTGATGCCGTTCATCGTCATCAAGCACTTCTGGGCCCCTTTCGTGGAAGCGCAGGCGCGAAACAGGACGCCACGTTCGCTGCCTCCGGATACGTCGGACCATGTGATCATCACCGGTTTCGGTCCCGTGGACGCGGCGGTGGTGGAGAAGCTGCAGAACCGTCGGCGAGACTACGTGGTCCTGGTCGACGACTTCACCCTGGCCGGTCAGCTCTACGACGAGGGCATTCGCGTCGCGGTCGGCGCCATCGACGATCCGGAGACCTACCGTCGAATGCGAGTCGAGCGGGCGGCGCTGGTGGTGGCCACGAACCGGGACGAGATCAACACCAACATCGCCTTTACGATCCGCGAACTGAGCGACTCGGTGCGGATCGTGACAACCGCAGAGTCAGAGCACTCGGTGGACATCCTCGAGCTCGCCGGCAGCTCTCGGGTGCTGCAGTTATTCGACATGCTCGGCCGCTCGCTGGCCAACTGGACCCTGAGCGGGGTTCACAAGATCAACGTCATGAGTCGCTTCGGCGAACTGCTCATTGCCGAGTTCCCGGTCGTGGGCACACCGCTGGTCGGCAAGAGCGTCCTGGAGAGCGGCGTTCGAGAGCAGTTCGGCGTGTCCATCGCTGGTGTGTGGGAGCGCGGGGAATTCTCGATTCCGCACCCGGGGCAGATCATCAACCCGGCATCGGTTCTGGTTCTGGCTGGAACCGAGGGCGCACTCGAACGGTTCGAAGAGGTGTACGGCGTTTACCACGACCGAAGAATCTCCGGTGAACCTGTTCTGATCATCGGCGGTGGCCGCGTCGGAGGGACCATCATCCGCCAACTCCAGGAGCGGGAGGTCCCCTTCATCGTCGTCGAAAAGGACGAGAAGCACGCCGAAAGCCTTCCCAACGCCGTGGTCGGCGATGCCGCCGATATTCACACTCTGCAGCGGGCATGGATCGAGAACGCGCCGGCGGCCCTCGTCACCACCCACGACGACGACACCAACATCTACCTGACGAAGTACTTCCGCAGTCTCCGACCGGACATCCAGATTCTCAGCCGCGCGACCCAGGATCGCAACGTCTCGACCCTCCACCGCGCCGGTGCGGACTTCGTCATGTCGCTCGCCACCCTTGGAGCGAACGCCATCGTCCACTATCTGAGCAACCATCAGACGGCGTTGCTCGCCGAGGGGCTGAACGTCTTCCGCGCCCGGGTGAGCCGTGGTCTGGTGGGGACGAAGCTTGCGGACTCAGGGATTCGCGAGAAGACGGGGTGTTCGGTCGCCGCCATCGACCAGGGCGGAACCATGACCGTCAACCCCGACCCCTCGTTGGTGCTGTCGGCCGACGCCGAACTGGTCATCATCGGCAGCCACCAAGGCGAGAAGGCGTTTCTCGAGACGTTCGGCGAAAGCTGACCCGCGTGAGTGCCACGCGTGGGTGCCACGTACACACTTCCACACTTGTTGAGCGTCTGAACGTCGGAACCGATCCCCCGGAGAAGTCAACCGGTTATTGAGTTTTCAAAAATGTAGACTCTACGATCGCTGTCCCGACTTGCTCCTCTCGCCCACTCCCTTGTCACGGCCCAATGATCGGTTGGCTGCAACACCAATCTTCATCCGAGGAAGACGACAACTGTGGATGTGTGTATTTGAGGCACCCATCAGTTCTGCCACGCCCCGGTTGTGCCGCTTTCGAAGCCGTCGGAAAACACGTGCGAGGAGGCGCCGGTAGTGTACTCAAACGGTCCGATGTCGGGTGCGCTTCCCTCATCGGGTATGCCGACATCTACTCCGGCGTCGATGAAGCGTGCCACGTTCCCCATTGCACCATTGTTTAGAGATGGATATGTGGCACACTGACTCAATCACCCGCAGGACCGGTCACCGCCGCCGCGGCCAGCAGCAAATAGAGCCAGTCGATCGGTTCCCGATATGCCGGCATATAGGCGACGAGGTAGTAGACGAGCGGGTAGGTCAGCAGCGGGATCAACACCGCAGCTCGCTGCGGAGCGGAAAGCAAAGGGTACGAGCGCCAGACGCCGACCATCGCGAGAACGGTCAGTGCGATGACCAGCGACGCCAACAACGGGTCGTGGAACGGTCCCAGCCACCAGAGCGCAGCACGGGCGAGAACCAGTTCGGCCGAGCGCACCGGGTGGGCCCGGATCCAATCCGACGCCTCACGCCCTGCTCGGCGCATGTAGACGACCTCGCCCATTTCCCGAACCTTTCGCGCCTCGGCTTCCAAGAGGCGTGGATGCAAAAGCTCCCCGCGCCCGTCCATCCGGTCCATGGCGGCGGTGGCGCCCTCGTGATGTCCCATGCGCAGCTCGAGACCCAGGTTGCTGCGGATGAGGAACACAGCGTCGAATGTGCGGTAGTTGCGCCACGCCCACGGGAGGCATGCGATGACGATGCCCAAAGCGGTGAGAGCCGTCCGCGCCCGCATACGGCGTCCTCCGAACCACACCA
>JARFRM010000010.1 GCA_029287235.1 Thermoanaerobaculales bacterium | reverse complement strand
TCGGGGGCGCCTTTTCTTTTGTGGCTAGTCGTGTCCCAACCGCCCGAGCGCTCATCGTATCGGGGCCTGCCTCGAGGTCTTTGCCGAGATTGGTGAGGGGGCGGGTTGCCCGGAATACGACCGCGAGCTTCCCGAGACCCGTGTTCATTCCATTGGGCCGGGTCGATCGGTTCGTCGTCTTCCGCAAAGCGTGCTAAGGTACGGCGATTATCAACCTATCATGATCTATCAACCTATCATGATCGACGTGCTGCGAAAACCTGGATTATTGGAGGAAAGGATGCTTGGACGAATTTCGGGCGTGATCTTCGGAATTGGCCTGCTGCTGGTGCCGGTGGCTTCTGCAACCACACCAACAACCGCGGGCGAGTACGTTTTTGACAGGTACGAATCGCCTCACCCCTACACGAGCTCGGGACAGAATCAGCCGATGCTGACCTGGGTAGACCAGATCGATTTCCCAGGCGCCATCTACATCGCTCCCCACTTCGAGCGGATGGACCTCGCCGCCGGCGACTATGTCGTCGTTCGATCGCCCGACGGGAGCCAGCGATGGACATACACCGGATTCGGTCGCCACGACCTCGGCGCGACCGCGGACGGGTTCTTCGCGACCCATATCCGGGGGGAATCGGTGGTCATCGAGCTCTACACCACCGGCGAGTCGAGCTCCTTCGGTTACTCCATCGACAAGTACGGACGTGGATACAACGACGACGAGATCCGTTGGTTCTGGAGTCAGGGTCTCGGCGAGGAAATGAACCTGGCGCGGCCGCCCGAGGAACCGGAGTCGCTCTGCGGCGCCGACGACACAGATGAGGCCAAGTGCTACCAGGCCTCCGAACCCGAGGTTTACGACGCCTCGCGCGCGGTGGCGCGGCTGCTCCTCAACGGCAGTGCCTGGTGCACGGGCTGGCTGGTCGGCAACGCCGGCCACGTCATGACCAACGAGCACTGCATCACCGACCAGGCCCAGCTCAACGGGATCGACTTCGAGTTCATGGCCGAGGGTCCCGATTGCGCCACCGATTGCTCGTCCTCACTGGCGTGCCCTGGCGTCATCGAGGCGTCCGGCGGGACCTTCATCACCGACGATGCCCCGATGGACTACGCGCTGGTGGTTCCGGACACCTCGACCGCGTTCAACACCGATCTGCCGGCCACCTACGGCTACATGAAGCTGCGCCAGACCGGCGCGGTGCTCAACGAGCGCATCTATCACCCGCAGCACCCGGCGGGTTGGGGGAAGCGGATCGGTGTGACCTCCACCTATCCGGCCGACATCGCCATGGGTGGCTTCAGCTATGCCTCCAGTCTGACCGAGGTGGCGTGCAGTACCGGTGGTCCTCCGGATGTGGGTTACTGGACCGACACCCAGGGCGGTTCCTCGGGCTCGCCGGTGCTCGGCTACTCCGACCACAAGGTGGTGGCCATTCACCACTGCCGCGGATCGAACTTCTGCACTTCGGGCGACCCTTCGATCGATGACCGCAACCGCGGCGTGCCCATCGATGAGATCATCGCCGACCTCGGGGCGCTGGTGCCGCCCGGCGCGCTCTGCGACCCCTATGTCGGCCCTGCAACACTGACCGCAGTCAACAACGGCGACAACCAGATCGACCTGGCTTGGGGTGCGGTGGCCGGGACGGGCATCACATACAAGGTGATGCGTGCGGTCGGCGCCTGCCCACAGGCGAGCTACGAAGTGATCGCTTCGGGCATCGCAGGAACCTCGTACTCGGACACGACCGTGTCCGGCGGCATCACCTACGCGTACGAGGTCGTGGCGGTGGACGACGAGAGCTGCGACTCCGACCCGAGTCCCTGCGCCGATGAGACCGCCACCGGCCCCTGCATCGAGCCGCCGACCTTCGATGGCATCCAGGTGGTCAACAATCCTCAGACGGTCGACTGCGGTCTCGAGCTCGGCTGGTCCGCTGCGACGCCGATCTGCGGCGCTTCGGTGGTCTACAACATCTACCGGTCCACGACCCCCGGCTTCACCCCGGGTCCGGCCAACCTCCTGGCCTCGTGTGTGCCCACCACAACGTACGTCGACTCCGCCGTCGAGAATCAGCAGGAGTACTTCTACGTCGTTCAGGCGGAGGATGACACCACGAGCGGCGGTGGGCCGTGCAACGGCGGCAACCAGGACGGCAACCTGGCCGAGCTTTCGGCCGTTCCCACCGGTCCGGACCAGGTGTACTTCGCCGACGACATGGAGTCGGGCGACGCCAACTGGACGCACAGCGGCATCGGTGACACCTGGGCTCTGTCCACCGCGCGCGCCCACAGCGGCAGCTATTCGTTCTTCGCCCAGGACGTGGCGTCCTTGACGGACCAGTATCTGGCGACATCCGCAGAGATCGCTTTGCCGAACCTTTCCGGCATCTCCCTGGAGTTCTGGAGTTGGCAGGAGATCGAGGACAGCGGCACCGGTTGCTACGACGGCGGGATCGTCGAAGCCTCGACCGACAGTGGGGCGAGCTGGACTCAGCTCCCCGACGCGGTCATGGTCACTGTTCCTTACGATGGCCCCGTGTCAACGAGCTTCTCGAACCCCATCGGCGGGCAGAACGCATGGTGCGGCGATCCCAGGGACTGGAGTCAGTACCAGATCGACGTGTCGGCCTACGCCGGCCAGTCGGTGCTCTTCCGATTCCGAATGGCCACCGATACGAGTGTCGGCCACGAGGGCTGGTACGTCGATGACGTTCAGGTGATCACACCGACGAACTGCAACGACGCCACCGGAATCTTCGCCGACGGTTTCGAATCGGGAGACGTGAGCGCCTGGAGTAGCGCGACTCCGTAGTCAACCCGCATCAACCACGACAAGGCGCCCCTCGGGGGCGCCTTTTCTTTTGTGGCTAGTCGTGTCCCAACCGCCCGAGCGCTCATCGTATCGGGGCCTGCCTCGAGGTCTTTGCCGAGATTGGTGAGGGGGCGGGTTGCCCGGAATACGACCGCGAGCTTCCCGAGACCCG
>JARFRM010000299.1 GCA_029287235.1 Thermoanaerobaculales bacterium | reverse complement strand
GAGATTATCGAGGCTCTCCTTGATGGCCCTCGTCCCACCGGCACACGACCGAACGGAGCGGATGAAGCTGCGAAAATGAACCTGAGTTTGCTCTGAAATCTAATCTGAGGGCCGATTTCGCCGCTGGCGAAAGCGGCCCTCAGATTCGAGTGGGAGCCCACCATGGAACCCAGGCGACCTGCGGCACTCGCCGGAATCCTCCTTAGTGCTGCTCCCTTCCGGGCCTGACACGGTTCGGAGGGCGACGACGCACAGGGCCCGGGCTCCATGGTGGGCTCCCGGCTGCGACCCAATGGCGGAGAGGGCGGGATTCGAACCCGCGGTGGAGTTACCCCCACACACGCTTTCCAAGCGTGCTCCTTCGGCCACTCGGACACCTCTCCAAGAATGAATTTTCCGATCATGGCGGAGAGGAAGGGATTCGAACCCTTGGACCCCGTGAAGGGTCAACGGTTTTCGAGACCGCCCCGTTCGACCACTCCGGCACCTCTCCACACGGGGATCGGCATTGTACCCGCACTTCTCACCGGCTGTCCACTGCGATCGACGAAGTCCGGTACCTCCCTCGTCTGCACTTCGAAACTGGCGAGAAGCGCAGGATGATGCTTCCTATCTTCGCTCGGCGAAGAAGAGTTTCAGGAGCTGCCGACTGGCCGGGGCCTCGAGACCGCCACGGTGAGCGAGGGGTGGTCCGAGCCGGCGGTCTTCGGCCAGGTCGACCACCGATCCACAGGCGCCCGCCTTGGGATCGTCGGCGCCCCAGATCACCAGATCCAGGCGTGATTGACGGCACGTCGCAATGCACATGGGGCAAGGTTCGAGGGTCACGTAAAGCGTGCAACCGTTGAGACGGAAATCGCCGGTGGTCGCCGCCGCTTGGCGGATGGCGAGCACCTCGGCGTGCGCCGTCGGGTCGACGAGTTCGCGACGTCGATTGCCCGCTCTGCCGATGATTGCGCCGTTGCCGACGACCACGGCGCCGACGGGAATCTCACCCCGGTCCGCGGCGGCTTCGGCCTCGGCCAGAGCAATTTCCATCCAGCGGCGATCATCTTCGTCAAAGACCCAGTCGGGAAGCACCCGTCGAGCATAGCACTGGTCGAGGGCAGCCACGGTGAGGTGCTCACGATCCCGACTTCAGAGATTTCTGAAGCGGCCCGTAGACCGGCGACTGCCGATGGAGAGCACCACCGGACGCTGCGCTCCCCCGCTCGGGAGAGCGTCGAGACCCCGTCGACCGATCGCTACTTGATCTCGACCATGTCCCCGATATAGACCGATGCCCAACCCCTCGTCAGGATGGCGGTTGAGTAGTTCTCCTCCACGGTGAGAAGTCCCAGCTCCCCGAGAACCAACCGAGGCATTCCTTTGACCGGGTTGTCCCTGTAGATGGTGGCGAACTGGCCCGGGTAGAGGCCTTCGGCGGCGCCGAGATCGATGAAGACCAGCCAGCCCCCGCCGATCTCGATCTGGTCGTCCCGGGTGTAGATGATCCGTCCGATGGGGTTGCCATTCGGGACATCACAACGGTCGGTCGGATCGGGGTCGATGACGAGCGGGACCGGAATCGGTCGGAACGGCTGGAGGACATTGCCGACGTCGATGGGATCGCAGGCGTAGGTGATCTCGGCGATGGAGCTGTTCTCCTGGGCGCACAGAACCTTGATCTGGCCGATCTTGCTGTAGACGATGCCGAGCTTTTCGCTGGTGTAGACCTGGCTGATGGAGGGATCATCGACGAGGCGATGGAGAGGACGAATCCGATTCAATACAAAGAACCGGTCACCGGCGGCCACACCCTGCTCGACGCCGCCGTCGATGTAGACGATGTCACCCTCGGAGAACGAGTCCTGAAACTCGATCCGTTCGGCCGACATGATCGTGAAGGGATAGATCGAGCCGTCCGGCACGAGATCGGCAAAACAGTAGACATCCGCGGAACTGCCGAGGGGGCGAGGCTCGCCTTCGTCGATGGCGGGATCGCCGAACCCGTCGGATTCGCCGTACTCGGAGGTCATAGTTTCGTCGGAATCGACCTCCTCGAAATCGGTCGGCGGTTCCTGCACCGCCACGTCGATGGCGATGGGATCACCTGGATAGATCCAGTGGGAGTCCTTGATGTATGGATTGCGCTCCCAAATCTGTGGCCACAGGTAGGGATCGCCAAGATAGGTGTTGGCGAGATCCCAGAGCGTGTCGCCCGGAACCACACGATGCACGGTGGATCCCTCAGGGAACTCCGACGGTGGATCGTAGGGGGTCCAGTGACCATCTACAAAATGAAGTGGCTGCGGCGGTGGCGCGACAGATTGGCTGAACACGATCGCGGGCAGCAAAAGCGCGACGAACATAACCGGGATTTTCGTTTTCATGGGTACTCTCCCAGCGCCAGAAAACACACTACGAGAGTAACCGAATGCGTAACGGTCGTCAATCTTCGATCTTCTTTGTTCGCTCTTCGATGAGTTTTTTGTATCTCGCTTCGGCCTCGTCCAGCTTCGTTTGGATGGCTGAAATCCGATCGTTCACTTGCCCGATTTTCGTGTAACCAGGGTAGTTTTCCTGGATATATTCGAGGCGCCACTTCGCTCCAACCCACCGCTTATTCCGGAAGTAATACGTCGCCACAAGCCACTCGTGTTCTGCGAGCAATTCCTCGAGACCCCCCATCCGATCCTGGGCCTCCGAGGCGTAGCGCGAGTTGGGATAGAGGTTGGCCAGTTGCTGATACGCGCCGAGGGCCTCATGAATTGGACTCAAGTCACGGTCCGGCCTGAGTTTACGGGCGCTGAAGGTATGACCGACCATGAGCAATGCATAGTCTCTGTCGGGGTCATTTGGATACCGATTGGCAAAATCTCGGTAGCGAAGCCGGGCTTCTGTGAGGTTCGTCACATCGGTTTTAACCGCGTATGTGTCAGCGACCCTAAGGGCCGCCTTGTGACCGAGAGGATCGTTGGGGAACGAGTCGTAGACGAAGGAGAAGAGCTGCCTCGCTTCGGTGTATTTCTTGGCCTCGTAGAGGCCTTCAGCGCGTTCGAATATCGTGTCCTTGTCCAAATTCGACAGCTCCTCCAGGAGCTTCTCCTCCTTCAATCCCTTCGAAGAGCAGGAGACGGCGAAGAACACCGGCATCAAGACAAGCAGTAAAGCGAGAAATCGTTTCATGGGTCGTTTCCTCGTAGCGCGGCCTCTCGGAGCAATGCGAGAGCCCGGGCGCGGTCGTGGGCTCCGAAGACCGCCGATCCGGCGATGAGCGTCGTCGCCCCGGCGGCCGTCAATGGTCCTGCGGTCCCGGCATCGACACCCCCATCCACCGAAATGTCCACATCTCGGTCACCGAGGAGCTGCCGCAAGCGACTGATCTTCGCCAGACTCGACTGAATGAATGCCTGCCCGCCGAAACCTGGATTCACCGACATGATGAGGACGAAGTCGATGTCACCGAGCACCTCGTCGAGCAAGGTCAGGGAGGAAGCCGGATTGACGGCGACTCCGGCTTCCATCCCGGTCTCACGGATTCCCGCCAGGGTGCGGTGAAGATGACGGCAGGTTTCAACATGGACAGCTGTTCGAGAAACACCGACGGCCGCCAGCTCCGGGATCAGGGCGTCGGGATCGGTCACCATGAGGTGAGCGTCCAGGGGGATGGTGGCGACCCGGGCCAGCGCCGCGACCACGGGTGGACCGAAGGTGAGGTTCGGGACGAAATGGCCATCCATGAGATCGAGGTGGAGCAGATCGGCGCCGGCGGCCTCGACCTCGGCGATCTCGGTGGCCAGTCGGGAGAAATCGGCCGACAGGAGGGACGGGGCGATGCGGGGGTTCATCGGCTGACCCACACCGAGATGATGTCGGACCGTGACAGCGGGGAGCCTGCGGCCGGGTACTGGCGGAGCACCATCCCCGAAGCGAGCCCGGGATAGGAAACCTCGTGGACCTGACCAAGCCTGAGTCCGTGGGCGCCGCAGAACCGGCGTATCAGACCGACATTCCGCGACATCAGAGATGGCATCACCCAGAGCTCCTCGCGGGGTGTCATGTTGACGAGGAGATCGATCTCGGTGCCGGGAGGTACCTCGGTGGCCATCGGCGGACCGGTGGCGATGACCTGATCGGGTCCGGCATGACCGTCGACTCCGACTCGCGTGCCGATGGGCAGGTTGAGACCTTCGAGTCCGCGGAGTGCACTCTGCAAGGACTCACCGCGGATGTCAGGCACCGCGACGCGCTCGTTGCCGAGGCTCAAACGGACCGTGACCGTGGCGCCGACCTTCACCTGAAAACCTGAGTGTGGGCGTTGAACCGCCACCGCACCCGGTCGAATCGACGCCGAAAAGACCCCCGTTTCCTCGATCTCGATCTCCATTCCGAGGTCATGGACCACGGCACGGGCCTGTTCGACCGTCGAGCCACGGAGATCGGGAACCGCCATGGCTCCCCGGTGCACGGTGTAGACCAACGCAAACCAGAAAACGACTCCGGCTACGGGGAGAAAAACCGTCAAAGCAAGCAATCGAGCCGCCATCTCAGCGCACTTTAGCACGAATGAACAGTCCCGCTCGCCGACCCGCGACCCGGCTTCAGCTCGAGAAGAAGAAGTTGTAGATGCTGTTGGGCAGGATCTTGACGATGTCGTTGAAGAGCACCACGACCATGAGAAGGATCAGGGCGTAAAACCCGATCTCCAGGATCCGCTCCTTCACCTTGAGAGAGAGATCGCGCCTGATGGCCGATTCGAACGCAATGATGGTCAGATGTCCGCCATCGAGAATGGGGATGGGCAGGAGGTTGAAAATTCCCAGCTGAAGCGAGATCAGGCCCATGAACCAGATCAGCGAGTCGAGCCCGCTGCGCGCCGCTTCGCCCGAGATCTGGGCGATACCGATGGGGCCCGAGACCTGTTTGATGGAGGTTTTTCGGGTCAGCAGCCGGCCGATGATCCGAAAGGTCTCGATGGTCATGCGCCGACAATCCCCGGTGGCTTTGGAAAACGCGGCGATAGGGCCGAGGTGTTCGATCTTCGACGGAGGGATCAACGGAACGCCGATCTTGCCTTCTCCACCGACATCTCGCGGAACCACCACGATCTCGAGCTCGTCGCCGTCGCGCAGCACACGCAATGTGATCTCCTCGCCGGGCCGCGGTGAGATGAGTCGGATGAGATCGTAGAACTGCCCCACCGGCACATCATCGACCGCGAGGACTCGATCGCCCGGGAGAAGCCCCGCGGCCCGCGCCGCGCTGCCGGCGGGAACCTGGACCAGCACCGGATCCACCGGAGGTTGAATGCCCGAGTAGCCGAACCCGTAACGGGTGACCGATTCGGGGGTCATCGTCACCTGATGACGTTGCCCGAGGCGTTCCACATCGAGAACGACGGCGTTCTCGGCGGATGTGACGATAGAGGTTTCGAGCTCGGACCACATGGTGACCTCGGTGCCGTCCACGGCGACGATGAGATCGCCGACAAAGAGGTCCACATCGGCGGCCGGCGATCCCGGGTCGATCCAGCCCACCACCGGCGGTTGGGTCCGGAAGGCCGGGGTTTCGACCCCCATCATGTAGGCGATTCCGATGAAGAAGACTGCCGCAATGATGTTGGTGACGGGGCCCGCAAAGAGGATCAGTGCCCGTTTCCACCGCGGAAGCAGATCGATCTCCTCGGCGCCGTCGCCGACGACATCCGACTCGTCGGGGCCGAGGCCCGGGATCCGGACATAACCTCCGAGGGGGACAAGAGAGATCCGATAATCGGTGCCCCCGCGTTCCAATCCCCAGAGGCGACGGCCGAAACCCACCGAAAAGACCTCGACCGGTGCATCGAGAAAACGGGCCATCCCGAAGTGACCCGCCTCGTGAATGACGACGAGGACGCCGATGACGACGATGAATGCAAGCACACTTAACAACATCAGCTACTCGGAACCCGAGACAGGGTCGTGGTATTTCCCAGCGCTGTGATGGCCATGCGACGAGCCTCGGCATCGGTGGCCATGGCCTGCTCGATCGAAACGAGGGGATGGTTGCGGTTGCTCCAAGTGTTCATGACCGCGTCGATGGTAGCCGCGATTCGACCGAAAGGACAGTGCCCGCGGAGAAATGTCGCGACGGCCACCTCGTTGGCGGCGTTGAGGACCGCCGGCATCTCACCGCCCGCCCGGAGTGCGGCGCGGGCGAGATCGAGCGCGGGGAAGCGGTCAGGGTCCGGCGGTGAGAAGTCGAGTCGACCGACGGCGGCAAGATCGAGGGTCTCCACGGGCGGATCCAGACGATCCGGCCAGCCGAGCGCGTACAGAATCGGCAGACGCATGTCGTTGACCGAGAGCTGGGCGATGAGGGTTCCGTCGGTGTGGGCGACCAGGGAGTGGACCAGGCTTTGAGGGTGGATGACCACGTCGATTCGATCCTCGGGCATGGCGAAGAGGTGATGGGCTTCGATGATCTCGAGGCCCTTGTTCATCATGGTTGCCGAGTCGACCGAGATCTTGGGTCCCATACGCCAGGTGGGGTGGTCGAGGGCCTCGTCGACCGTGGCCCGCTCCATGCGTGATCTCTTCCAGGAACGGAAAGGACCTCCTGAAGCGGTGAGAATAAGACGGGCCACTGCCGCGCCCGGCCGGCCGCCGAGGAGCTGGTGGAGAGCGGCGTGTTCGCTGTCCACCGGCAGCAGTCGGACTCCCGCAGTCGCCGCCGCGGCCATCACGAGATCGCCGGCGATAACCAGGGTCTCCTTGTTGGCCAACGCGATGTCCTTGCGGGCGCCGATGGCCGCCATGGTCGGTGGGAGCCCCGCCGCGCCGACCAGTGCCGTGACCACCATCTCCGCCATCTCGTGGGTGGCGACCCGTTCGAGTCCGTCGGGGCCGGCAGCGATCTCGATCTCGGGAAACTCGGCCGCGAGAAGCTCGGCGTCGCCGTCTGCGGTGACGGAGACCATTGCCGGCCGGTGCTCGTCGATCTGCCGACCAAGCAGATCGAGATTGCCGCCCGCCGCCAATGCGACCACTCGGAACCGATCAGGATGGGTCCGAACAAGATCGAGGGTTGAGGTTCCGATGGATCCGGTGGAGCCTAGGACCGCAAGCCGTTTCATCCCAGGAGACCGGCTGCCAGCAGATAGCCGAGGACCGGTGGGGCGGCGTAGAGCAGGCTGTCGGTTCGGTCGAGGAAACCGCCGTGACCAGGAATCAGGGTTGACGAGTCCTTGACCTTGGTGTCGCGTTTGAACTGGGACTCGACGAGGTCGCCGACGGGTGCCGCTACCGCGAGGATTGCGGCAAGGGCGGCCATGTGGCCCCAGGACCAGGGCAGGGTGAGGACCAACTTCGCCACCGCTGTCGCGGCGAAGGTCGCGGTGACGCCTCCGGCCAGGCCTTCCCAGGTCTTGTTCGGGCTGATCCGCGGCGACATGCGGTGGCGGCCGAAGTGCGAGCCCACATAGTATGCCCCGGAGTCCCCGACCCAGATGGTGGCGAGAAAGAAAAACAACAGGCGGATCCCGAGATCGCCATCGGGAAGCATGCGGAGCCAGCCGAGGCAGGCGCCGCAGAGGCCGACGTAAAGCACCGCAAGGCATGTCACAGCGGTACCCGTGAGGCCACCGTCAGGGGCCCGAGGATGCGCGAGTTGCGCCGTCGGTAGAACGAGGACCACGGCCAGGGCCGCCACGGCCATCCCGGTGGCTCCCCAGACCCACGAGCCGACCAGGACGACCCCGAGCATCACCAACGGGAAGAACCGTCCGGCGGCGACACCGGAGCCCCTCGCCATGGCCAAGAACTCATCGGCGGCGAGCGCCAGGACGATCCCTAGCAGGCCGAGGAAGGCCTCTGGAGGCAGCCAGATGACGGCGGCTACGAGGAGCGGAATCGCGACGATCGCGAAGGCCTCACGCTTACCCATGCTGATCCTCGGGGGGGATGAAGACGTTCTCGACCTGCGGCAGTCCACCAAACCTGCGCTCGCGCTGCTGATATGCAAGGAGAGCCTTGAGGAACTCCTCCTGGTCGAAGTCGGGCCACAGAGCGGGTGCGAAGTAGATCTCGGAGTAGGCGAGCTGCCACAGGAGGAAGTTCGAAATCCGTTGCTCGCCGGAGGTCCGAATCAGGAGATCGGGATCCGGTTGGCCGCGGGTCGTGAGATGCTCCTCGATCCAATTCTCGTCGAGGTCGTTTGCCTGCAGCCGACCGGCCGCGGCTTCTCGGGCAACCGAACGCATGACATCGGTGAGTTCCTGTCGACCGGAGTAGTTGAGGGCGATCTGAATCAGCGATCCTCGGCACGAGGAGGTGGCGTCGACCGCCCGGGCGAGTTCGCGTCTGACGGATCCGTCGAGCTGATCGATCCGGCCGATGGGTCGGAAACGGAGATCGTGCTTGAGAAAGGTCTTGAGCTCACGGTTGATGTACTCCTTGAGCAGACCCATGAGCGTCAGGACCTCATGCCGAGGGCGTTTCCAGTTCTCGGTTGAGAACGCATAAAGGGTCAACACGTCAATGCCGAGGCGAGCGGCGGTCTCGATGGTCTGCCGAACCGCCCGGATGCCGGCGCGGTGACCTTCGACCCTGGGAAGTCTGCGGGCGGTGGCCCAGCGTCCGTTGCCGTCCATGATGATGGCGACGTGAACAGGAAGCCGGTTCGGCTCGAGCTGTTCGAGCACGACGCGGGCACTGGTGCCCGGCTCAGCAATTTCATCGAGCGATACCTTCACGTCGTCCTCGTGGGAGCGGCAGTCTACCACAGCGAAGGACCCGCTTCAGCGGCCGGGGAAAGCCTGGGTGAGGCGCGATAGTAGACGCGTTCGAGGCTGAGGCCCCGGGCCGGCGCGGTCGGCACCGATGCACCGGCCGATGGAGTTTCGAGCAGATCGAGGAACTCCGCGGTGGTCATTCGGCGGCGCCCGACCTCGAGAAGTGCGCCGACCATCCGCCGGACCTGATAGCGCAGGAAGCCCTCCCCTACGACGTGCAGGTCGAGTCCGGTCGGCCGCCACACCCAGTCGGCACGGTAGAGGGTGCGGATCGCTCCGCGACGGGCGACCTCGGGGACGGTGAATGGCGACCAGTCCCGTCGTCCGGGCAGGTGACGGCACGCTTCTTCCAAGGCTTTGGGCGCGCTGACGCGGGGTAGGACGGCACAGCGGAGACCGATCCAGGGGAGATCAGGGTCACGCCACCTGATTCGATAGGCATAGTGTTTGCCGAGAGCATCCTTTTGGGCGTGAAAGTCGGTTCTCACCTTTGTCGCCGAGCGCACCCTGAGATCAGGCCCGAGCCGGGTGTTGATGAGTTGCGGCAGTGCGCTCGTTGGAATTCCCTCCGGGAGATCGGCGTGGGCGGCCTGAGCCACGGCGTGGACCCCGGTGTCGGTTCGGCCGGCTCCCACCACGACGATGCGCTCAACGCCGGTGAGTCTCGCGAGGGATCTCTCCAGCTCTCCCTGAACGGTTCGAACCCGAAGCTGGCGTTGCCAGCCTGAGAATCCGCCGCCGAGATAGGCCACGGTGAGCTTGGTGCGGACAACCATCCCAGATATCCTCGCACATCGAGGTCAGCCCCGCATTCATCGCCGCCGGCGTTTCGCGGCCGTTGTTTCTTCGTCTCGGTCACCGTATGTAAAGATCTGGAAACGAAGAAAGGCCGCCGGGTGCCGAGAATCCCCGGTCGTACTAGATTCGTTGGAGAAATATGCCGGCTGGAGGCGGTGACAGACCATGAGCTTGAGCATGTCCATCGCGGCGGTGATCCTGGGTGCCTCCAGTTTTGCGGCGCCGGAGGTGTCGTACTTCCCCGGTTCCTATTTTGAAGCCCGGGCCAAGGCCAGTCTCCAGCGCCGCGCCATGGAAAAGTGGCCGGGTTCATCGCAGATCGTCGGTCGTTGGCAGTCCGGAGACCTCAAGCATCGAGAGAAGATGGCGATTTTGCTGGGGGCGTCCGCATCCCACGATCCGATCCTGCTGCCGCTCTACCGCGAGGCCGTCACCTCGGCCGATGGTCGGATGCGTATGGCGGCGGCCTACGGCTACCGGGATCTCCTCGGCGACGCGCTTCCCGATGTCACGGGTGGTGTCGAACTCGCCGATGCCGAGTTGCTCGCCCGGGAAATGGACCTGGTGGCGAGAACCCTTCGTGAGAGGCCTTTGGTGGAGTTCTGGTTGCAGGGGGCGTTGATGAGCGAGGGTGCGTCGATGCCCGGATGGCGAGGCATTATTCTCAGTCGGTCGCAGGGCATCTGTTTTCGTGCTGTGGAGAAGATCCTGGTCTTTGATGACGTCTCGTATCTGGCCACGGCCTACCGCCACGCCGTGAGAAAAAGAACAAAGATCAGTCTCATGCGACTGCTCGAGGCGGTCACGCTGCGGAAGTTCTTCACCAAACCGAACAGCCCCCAAGCGGGATGGGGCAGCAAGGAAATGGACGATGCCCTGGCGGCTGCAGATACCTTTGTCGACTACTGGATCGATGTCCGATGCACGACCGACCCGGACATGATTCTCTCGAGCTCCTTGAAGGAAATGGGTGTCAGCGATGTCCAGCCCCTGGCGCCGAGTTCCTATGACGTATGGTTGCAGGTGCTGAAGCATGGTGCCGTGGCGTGGCACATGATGGCCGCACGGCAGCTCTACAATCTTGGTGGGCGATGGTCGCAACTGTCGTCACTTCAAGCCGAGGCGCAGCCGCAGATCGAGGCACGGGACGAGCTCATACTATGGTACCGCTTGCTCCCCTCCCATGTCCTCAATCGAAGAGATCCGAAGCGCCCATCGCGACCCTGATCCGGTACCACCGGACCGCTTGAGATGTGCAGGCTCGAAGCTGGAGCAGTACAATGACTGCAATGCTCGAGCTGATCTATGAAGACGCCGAAGGCAGCCATCGGATCCCGATTCGGGGAACCCTGACCTTTGGGCGGTCGAGCGACAACGACGTCGTGCTGCGTGACTTCTCGGTCTCGCGTTATCACGCCCGGATCGAGGTCGAGGATGGTGTTGCCCGAGTCACCGATCTGGACTCGACCAACGGTGTCAAGATCAACGAAACAATGGTGGCGTCTGCGCCGCTGGCCGCGGGTGATCGATTGACCGTCGGCAGCTTCAACCTCCTCGCGGAAGACTCCACGAACACCGAGTCCGGCCTCTCGTCGGCGACCTACCTCAGACCCCTGTCCGAGTTCAACGAAGACTATGGACTGGAGGGCCGTTCAGCGACCGTGCTTTCCGCCGATCTAGGTGGTCGTGAACGGGTCTTCGAGGCGCTGGCGCAGATCGGCAAGACCCTGATCGAGGTTGGTGATCTCGAACCGGTCCTGGAACAGGTCATGGATGTGGTCTTCGATCGGCTGCTCGTCGATCGAGGGTTCATCGTCCTCCTGGATGACCAGGGCGACCCACAGCTCGAGCGCTTTCGAACCCGCGAGTCGACCCATGGCGATCCCGAGGTTCCGATCTCGAGGACCATTCTCGACATGGTGACTCGGCAGAAGGTCGCGATCCTCACCCACGACGCCCAGGCCGACCAGCGCTTCGAGTCGGGACGCAGCATCCGAATCCACCAGATACGCTCCGCCATGTGCGCGCCCTTGTGGCTGCGGGAGCGGGTCATCGGTGTGATCTATGTCGACTCGCCCCTGCACGTCGGGTCGTTTTCGACCGCCGACCTCGATCTGTTGACTGCCCTCGCCAACTATGCGGCGGTGGGCATTGAACGGGCCCGGCTCAACGAACGGATCCAGGCTGAACGAGCCGCAAGGGACCGGCTCGAGCGCTACCACTCTCCCGCGGTCATCGAGGCGGTCCTGGGAGGTTCCGAGCACGAGGAACCATCGGTGACCCTGCGCGAGACCTCCATCATGTTTGCCGATATCGTCGGGTTCACGGCACGCTGTGAGAGTCGGCCGCCGGAAGAGGTGGCGGCCTTTCTCAACCAGTTCTTCTCCCTTGCCGCCGACGCCATTTTCGAGTTCGGCGGAACCCTCGACAAGTTCATCGGTGACGCGGTCATGGCGTTTTTCGGTGCCCCGCTTCCACAGGAGGATCACGCCGAGCGGGCGGTTCGGGCCGCCCTCGCCATCACCCGGTCGCTGGAGGCGTGGAATCGGGATCGACTGGCCGAGGATGCGGATCCCATCGAAATCCGGGTGGCCATCCATTCCGGTCCGGTGGTGGTCGGGGACATCGGTTCGGCGAGACGCGTCGACTACACGGTTCTCGGCAACACCGTCAACATCGCCGCACGACTCGAGGAGTTTGTCGCGACTCCGGGTTCCATCGTCATCGGAGAAACCACACACGATGCTGTGAAGCACTTGTTTGCAGTCGAACCGCTGGGTGAGATTCTCCTCAAGGGACTCAGCCGCAAGATCGGAACTTTCAGAATCTGTGACGGTGATCCGGTTGAAGGAGCAAGGGATTCCCGTGAACCTCGATGACCTCGTCTTCGTCACCTCCAACGAGGGCAAGCGACGGGAGGCCGAGGCCGTTCTCGGCTTTGCTCTCCGTCACCGCGCCCTCGACCTCGTCGAGCCACAATCGCTCGACCTCCACGAGGTGGTGCGCAGCAAGGCGGCCGCGGGGTTCGAACTCATCGAAGCCCCCGTGCTCGTGGAGGACACCGGTCTCGAACTCGTCGGTCTGGGAGGATTCCCGGGGCCGCTGATCCGATGGCTGCTCATCACCGTCGGCGCAAGTGGCATTTGTCGAATCGCCCACGCCTTCGATGATCCGAGGGCGGTGGCGCGATGCGTGGCGTGTGCGGCGGATGGAACTCAGACCGTCATCGGCGAGGGAGCCGTCTTCGGTACCATCGCCCCGGAACCCAGGGGCGATGGCGGATTCGGTTGGGATGTTGCCTTCATCCCCGACGACGGTGACGGGCGGACCTATGGTGAGATGGACGACGACGAGAAGAACGCCATGTCGCATCGTAGGAAGGCATTTGTGGCGTTGAGAGACGCTTTGCGCACCTGAGAGGGTGGGCGACACGATCGAGATGGGTGGTTTGTGAGTCGTGAGTCGCAAGTCGCAGGTCGTGAATCGTGTGTCGAACGTTGTAAGTCGGAAGCTGTGAGTCGCAGGTAGGAACCGACGAATAGCTGTGCTTGTTCGGTCGTCGAATGGATCGCCGTGACCACCGAAAGACCGAAGCCCGGAAATACTCTCAGTGTCGATGAGACGACTCACGACTCACGACTCACGACTCACAGGCCACTTCCCGGACGTTTCGAGATCCCCTCCCTCGTGTTAGGCTCTGCGCCGTGCGCCGGGAACTTCTCGAAAAGCGGTCGTCCGAGATCCAACGGATGTTCGGACGCATTGCCCACCGGTACGATCTCCTCAACCGGGTTCTCTCGCTCGGTCAGGACGTTCGGTGGCGCCGGCTGGTGGCGCTTCGGGTGGCGGCGGTGGAGCCCGAACGGGTGCTCGATGTCTGTTCGGGAACCGGCGACATCGCCCTCGGACTCGAGCCCGGGCCGATTGTCATCGGTGCGGATTTCAGCCTGCCCATGCTGTCGTTGGCTCGCGCCAAGGCGTCCGAACGGGGCTGCCCGATCCAATTCAGTGTTGCCGACGCCCTGGCTTTGCCCATGGCGGATGCCAGCGTCGATGTGGTGACCGTGGCTTTCGGAGTGCGGAACTTCGAGGACCTCGAGCAAGGACTGGGCGAACTGATCCGGGTTCTGAGGCGGGGTGGAACCCTGCTCGTGCTCGAGTTCTCCCACGCCCGAGGTCTCTTCGGGCCCTTCCTCGGGTGGTGGGTCCGCACGATCCCGCCCCGGATCGGACGGGTCGTTTCCGGCGACCCTGAAGCCTACCGTTATCTGCCGGCATCGGTGGGCGCCTTTGCCGATGCCGATACCATGTGCCGGATCCTCGGTGATCTGGGCCTCGTGGAGGTCACCGCCAAGCCCCTCACCGGAGGTGTGTGTACCCTCTATCAAGGAGTCCGGCCGAGAAGCCGGAGGGAGACCGCGTGATCGACGAGAACAAGCTTCTGAACGGTACCAAGGTGGCAAGCGAGATCCGGGCCGAGGTCGCGGATGAAGTTCGCGAGCTTTCCGACATCGGCATCCGACCCCGCCTCGACGTGGTGCTCGTCGGGGACGATCCCGCATCCCAGGTCTATGTCCGTTCGAAGGCCAAGACCTCTGCGGAGCTCGGGATGCGTTCCGAGACCCACATCCTGCCCGCCGACACCGGGCAGGCCGAGCTCGGGGCGCTCATCGACCGGCTCAACACCGACGACGAAGTCGACGGCATCCTGGTTCAGCTGCCGCTTCCCCGAGGCGTCGACAGCTCGACGATCCTCGATCGCATCGACCCGGCGAAGGATGTCGATGGGTTCCACCCCATCAATGTCGGACGGCTGCAGCAGGGCCGGCCGCTCCTCGTGCCCTGCACACCCGCCGGTGTCATGGAGCTTCTGCGGCGCGAGGGTATCGATCTCAAGGGCCGCCGGGCGGTGGTGGTGGGTCGATCGGACATCGTCGGCAAGCCCATGGCCATGCTGCTCCTGCACGCCCATGCAACGGTCACTCTGTGTCACTCGAGGACGAGAGATCTGGCGTCCGTGACCCGCGAGGCGGAGATTCTCATCGCCGCCGTCGGTCAGCGGGCGCTCATCGGCGCTGAGTTCGTTTCCCCCGGCGCCGTCGTGGTCGATGTCGGGATGCACCGGGTCACCGACCGCGATGTGGTTGAGCATCTTTATCCCGGCAACGAAAAGAAGATGGCGGCCTTCGACAAACGCGGCGCGGTGCTCTGCGGCGATGTCGACACCACCCGGGTGGCGCCCATCGCCGGCCGGATCACCCCGGTTCCGGGGGGTGTCGGTCCGCTGACCATCGCCATGCTCATGGCCAATACCGCCCGTGCGGCGAAGCTCCGGCGAGGCCGCCCCTCTTGAGCTCGAGGCCCTGCACGGTCGGCCTCACCGGCGGTCTGGCATCGGGCAAGTCGACGGTGGCGGGGATCCTCGAAGGACTGGGTGCGGTCGTTTTCGATTGCGACGACCATGTCCATGATCTCTATGCGCCGGGGGGGGCCGGGGCAATGGATGTCGCCTATCTCTTCGGCGATGGGGTCCTCGATCCCGAGGGTGGGGTCGATCGTGCGCTGTTGGCAGAGCTCGTCCTGGGCGATCCAGCTTCGCGAGCCAGGCTGGAGGGCGCTATCCATCCTCTCGTTCGCAGCGCCGTCGAAGAGTGGCTGGCCACCCTGGGTCCTCGAGCGGTGGCGGTGGTCGAGGCGGCGTTGCTCGTCGAGACCGGTTCGTGGCGGAACTACGATCTGCTTGCGGTCGTGTGGTGCGATGCCGATCAGCAGCTCGAGCGGGCGGTAGCCCGGGGCGTGCCCGCTGACCGGGCCCGGGGACTGCTGACAGCCCAGATGCCCGTGAATGAAAAGCGTGCTCTGGCACAGGTCGCGATCGACAATTCGGGGACCCGCGACGAACTCGATGCCGAGGTTGAACGCGCCTGGCGGGAGATCCTCTCGCTCTGCACGCAGCGCTGAGGCAAGCTGCTGGCCGTTAGCAATCAGCCGTTAGCTCCATCGCAGAGGTGACTTCTCCGGGATGATCTGTGATGAACCTAAGAGCTAAGAGCTAAGAGCTAAGAGCCAAGAGGTAAGAGCTAAGAGGTAAGAGCTAAGAGCTTTCCTCTACTCCGCCGGCCCCTCCAACCACTCTGTCTGGTACTCGGCGGTGTGGGGAACCATGCAGAGAAAGGCCACGGGTTCGTCCGTTCGATTCTCGTACCAGTGCGCCACCCCGGCGGGGATAAAGACCGAATCGCCCTCGGCCACTGCGACCTCACGGTTGTCGAGGCCGATCACCATGGCTCCGGCCAGGATGAACTGCTCGTGCTCGATGGTGGTGTGACGGTGGCTGGGAATACGGCCCCCCGGCGCCAGGGTGAATCGTCGAGTGATGAAGTTATGGGCGCCGTCTGTGGGCCCGATGAGGATCTGGATTGCGGCGCCTCGTGTGCGCTCCACAACCTGGGCCTCGACCGTGTCGATGTTCCGTACAACGGGAGAGGATGGATGGCTCATCACGAGATTTCCTTTCGTTGGCCTCAGCGATGATTCTCGGATAAAGGTCGGGAACCAGTGTACTCGAAGAGTGGTAGGATGCGGCCCCATGCTCGAGCGTCTTCTGGTTCGCGGGCTCGGCATCATCGATGCCGTCGAGGTCGAATTGGCGCCGGGATTCGTCGCCCTCACCGGGGAAACCGGGGCCGGTAAGTCCCTCCTGGTCTCCTCGCTGGAGCTGCTGGCCGGGCGACGTGCATCCTCGGAGCTCGTTCGAACGGGAGACGACCACCTCAAGGTCGAGGGTTGGTTCCGCGTGGACCCGGGGTCGGGTCTCGCGGGGATCCTCGAAGAAGTCGGCCTCGCCGATGGGGATGAGCTGGTCATTCGGCGTGAGCTCTCGGCCGAGGGTCGCGGGCGGTGCTGGATCAATGACGATGCGGTCACCGTCGCCACCCTGCAAAGGATCGCACCGCTCCTGCTCTCCATCCACGGCCAACACGAACAGCACGGTCTGGCGAATGCCGAGGTCCAGCGGCGGCTGGTGGATCATGCCGGCGATCATGGTGGATTGCTCACCGAGGTCGGCGAGAGCTTTGCCGAGTGGCGGCAGGCGGCAGACCATCGGGCCTCCCTCGAGATCGCCCGCGCCAACCGTCGTGATCGGCTCGACACCATCACCTTTCAACTCGCCGAGATCGATTCGGTCGATCCTGTAGAAGGTGAGCACGAAAAGTTGACCGCCCGCCGGGATGTGTTGCGCAACGCGGCGCGGCTGCGCGAGCTCTCGGGATCGATCCTCGGCAGCCTCGGTGACGACGAGTCTTCGGTTGTCGATCGCATCGCCCGCGCCGAACGTGACGTGGAAGAGATGGTGGCGCACGGTCTTCCGTTGGCCGAGGGCAACGCCACCCTGGCGGAGGCGCGGATCCACGTCGAGGAGTTGGTCCGCGAGGTGCGCGCATTGACGGCTGACATGGACGGTGATCCGGGCGAGCTTGACGACGTTGAAAGCCGGTTGCACAACCTCGAGAAACTGATGCTCAAGTACGGTGAGCCCCTGGACAAGGTCTTCGAGCATCGAGAGGCGTTGGTCGCCGAGAAGGACCGGCTCGAGGAGGTCGAAGACCGGCTCGAGGCCGCCGCTGGCGTGGAGGCCGCCGCCCTCGAGGATTTTGCCGAGGCCGGCCAGCGACTCGATACGGCTCGACACCGGGCTGGAGCCAAGCTCGCTCGCGCGGTGGAGGATGTGCTCGTCCGGCTCAACATGGCGGGAACCCGTTTGGAGTTCCGGTGGCAGCCCCGGATTGATGACCGGAGTCCGCTGGTGCGAAACGGTGAGAGAGTCGCCTTCGACGCGGATGGGGTCGAGGAGTGCGAGCTTCTGATCGCCGCCAACCCCGGCGAGGAGCCGCGACCGATGGCGCGGATCGCCTCGGGGGGTGAGCTCTCGAGGATCCACCTCGCGATTCGAACCGTCCTTCGCTCGGCACGCCCGGGTGGCGCCGTGACCCTGCTCTTCGACGAGGTCGACTCGGGTCTCGGTGGAGCGACGGCGGCGGCCCTGGCGGCCCTTCTTGCCGATCTCGCCGCTACCGATCAGGTCCTCACCGTCACCCACCTGCCCCAGGTCGCGGCCGCGGCAGACACCCATTTCAAGATCGACAAGGTTCAGGTCGATGATCGGGCCGTGACGCAGGTTCTCGAGCTCGAGGGTGAGGACCGCGAGATCGAGCTGGCGCGGATGTTGGCCGGGGACGAAATCGGCCAATCGGCGCGAGCCCACGCGCGGACCCTTCTTGGTGGCTCATGACGCGTCTGCCTTTTGTTGGATCGGAAGACATCAAACGCGCCCTCGGCGCGGCGGCCGAGGTCGTGGCTGCGGGTGGGGTGATTCTCATTCCCACCGAAAGCCACTACGGATTGGGCGTTGATCCGCGGCAGCCGGATGCGGTTGCCGTTGTTTATTCGCTCAAGGGACGGCCCGGCGGCCAGGCCCTCCCGGTCGTGTGTTCCGACTGGGAGCAGGTGGATTCGCTGGTGGATGTTCACCCGATGCATCGGGTCAAGCTGGCCCGGGTGTGGCCGGCCGCCCTGACCGTCGTGGCACCGTGTAGAACGGCTGTGGCCGCGTCGTCGACCGACACCCTCGCGGTCCGGATCCCCGATTCGGACCGGTTGCGGGCGCTCCTCTATCGGGTTGGTCCTCTCACCGCGACATCGGCCAACGGACACGGTGAGCCGCCCTCACCATCGGTGGAGGGCGCGCTCGGGTCGTTGCGCGGGGTCCCCGATCTCGTGCTCGACGGAGGGATATTGGCCGGGGGAGCCGTCAGCACGCTCCTCGATTTGAGCTCGGAGGAGGCGCACGAGATCCGGTCCGGTCCGGTGGTCTGGGACGAGCCCCTGGATCTCGAAAAGTGGGTCCTCCAAGAGGGCTGATCGAGACCCCTGAACCGCCGTTCGCGGGGTCCTTTCGCCTCTCGTACACCTCTGTGGAAAACCCTGTGGAAAACCCTGTGGAAAATCGGTTAAGCCAATGTAAACACAAGCACTTCGGCGTTTCTTTGTTGAATTTGCCTTCCAGACTTAAGTTGTTTAATTATAGATATTTACACCTATCTCGTTGAGTTTTCGACTGTTGCCTCCCGTCGATTCGGGTCTGAGATCCACAAGCCGAACATTTCCGGTATTTTGCGTTCGAAGATCTGATGGGCGACGTTGCTGCGTTCAACGACCCTGTGGTAGCGTGCCCACTCCGCCCTGAGCACCGCCCGTTGGGACGGCGTGTGGAGGACCTCAATGTCGATTCAAACCGTCTCCGGATTGACCCCGATTTTCGGTCGCCGAGTCTTTCTTGCCGACAATGCGGTGGTGGTCGGAGAGGTCTGGCTCGGAGACGACGTTTCGGTCTGGTACAACGTGGTGATCCGCGGCGATATCCACTGGATTCGAATCGGTGCGCGATCGAATCTCCAGGACGGCGTGATCGTGCACGTGGAACGAGGGCTCTATCCAACCCTTCTCGAAGAGGAGGTGAGCGTCGGTCACGGTGCTATGCTCCACGGCTGTACGATCGGTGCTGGCAGCCTGATCGGGATGGGAGCGATGGTGCTCAACAACGCCGTCATCGGTGAGGGCTCGCTGGTGGCCGCCGGAGCGGTGGTTCGCGAGGGCTTCAAGGTGCCGCCGCGCAGTCTGGTTGCCGGAGTGCCGGCGGTGGTCAAGCGGCCTCTCACCGATGCCGAGGCCGATCGCGCACGCGGGACGGCGACGAACTACGTCAATTACAAGAACACCTATCTCGAGCAGGGCCTCGGGAGGCCGCAGTTCGGGTCGGAGGAAGAGGACGATTCATGATCCGCAAGGTCAAGGGAACCCGCGACATCCTGCCGCCCGAGACGCGGTTGTGGAACGAGGTCGAGCGCACGGCGTTACGCGTCTTCGAGGGCTTCGGATACTCCGAAATCCGGCTGCCTTTGCTCGAACCCACCGAGCTCTTCGTGCGCACGGTTGGCGAGGGCACCGATATCGTGTCCAAGGAGATGTACACGTTTGCCGACCGCAAGGGCCGATCGTTGACCCTGCGGCCCGAGGGAACGGCAAGTGTGGCGAGAGCTTTCATCGAGAACGGCCTCGGTCAGCGACCCCAACCCCTGCGGTTGAGCTACTTCGGGCCGATGTTCCGTTACGAGAGGATGCAGCGAGGCCGCTACCGCCAGTTCTCCCAGATCGGCATCGAGGTTCTCGGTGCCGCGACCCCGGCGGCCGATGTCGAGGTCATCGTCGCGCTGCACACGTTTCTCGCCGAGCTCGGCTTCGACAATCTCATCATCGTGCTCAACAACCTCGGCGACCCCGAGGATCGCGAACGATTCATTGCGGGGCTCAAGACCGAGCTGACGCCGCATCGCGAGGAACTCTGTGGCGACTGCCAGCGCCGGTGGGATGAGAATCCACTTCGGATCCTCGACTGCAAGGTCCCGCGCTGCCGGGAGCTGGTTGCAGAGACGACCCCGGTGGCGGACGTTGTGAGCGAGGACGCGAGGCATCACGTCGCCGCTGTCGAGGACGCCCTGGACGCGGTGTCGATCCCGGTTCGTCGGGCGCCGCGGCTGGTCCGCGGTCTCGACTACTATCTGAGAACCGTCTTCGAGGTCATCTCCCCCGAGCTCGGTGAGGACACGGTGATCTGTGGTGGTGGTCGCTACGATCGATTGATCTCAGATCTCGGGGGCGCGGCGGTTCCCGGAGTCGGCTTCGCGATTGGCGAAGACAGGCTCATCGAGGTCCTTCCTCAGAGCTTCAAGGACCGAGCCTTCGATGAGCGGGTGGTCACCGTGCTGCCGCTGGGGGATGGGAGTGTGGCCCCGGCAACGGCCCTCGCACGAGATCTCGTGCGTGCCGGGGCGACGGTCCACACCGAGGTCACCGGTCGGTCGCTCAAGGCCGGTCTCAAGTGGTCGGGGAAGATGAACTCCAGCGTCGCCGTGATCCTCGGTGAGCAGGAGCTTGCCGAAGGAGCCGCCCTCATCCGCGATCTTCGCCGGGGCGAGCAGGAGAAGGCGGCCCTTGACCGTGTCGTCGGACGAGTGGTCGAGCTGCTTCGAGTTGAAGAGTAGTCTATTGCGACGGAAACGGAGTCACAGATGACGAGTGCGTGGGATCGACCATGGTGTGCGAGCCTCGGTGTGGAAGAGATCGGCGACACGGTTGAGCTCGTCGGGTGGGTGCGTCGGCGCCGTGATCTCGGTGGCCTGGTCTTTGTCGACCTCCGGGACCGCAGCGGTCTGATCCAGCTCGTCTTCGAGGACGAGATGGTGGTTGAGGGCGAGAGGCTCTCGGGCGAGGATGTGATCCGGGTGGTCGGCGAGGTGCGGGCGCGCGCCGAGGGTCAGACCAACGCCGATCTCGCCAGCGGCGAGGTCGAGGTCACGGTAGTGATGCTCGAGCTCCTCACCGAGTCGGAGACGCCGCCCTTTGTCGTCGAGGATGAGGCCAACGCCTCGGAGGAGCTTCGCCTCAAGTACCGCTACCTCGATCTCCGAAGGCCGGAGATGATGGCGAATCTGGTGCTGCGCCACCGGGTCGTCGCCGATGCCCGCCGCTACTTCGACGAGATGGATTTTCTCGAGGTGGAGACACCGATCCTGACCCGGTCGACCCCGGAGGGTGCGCGCGATTTTCTCGTCCCGTCACGGATTCACCGGGGCAGCTTCTATGCGCTGCCGCAGTCGCCTCAGCTCTTCAAACAGCTGCTCCAGGTGGCCGGGGTCGGACGCTATGTCCAGATCGCACGCTGCTTCCGCGACGAGGACCTCCGCGCCGATCGCCAACCGGAGTTCTCACAGATCGATGTCGAGGCGTCCTTCATCACCGAGGATGACATCTATGCTCTGGTGGAGGGTCTCTTCGAGCGGATCTTCCCGGTCGTCGGCATCGAGCCTCCGGCGACCTATCCACGGCTGGCCTATGCCGACGCCATGGAGCGTTTCGGGTCTGACCGGCCGGACACCCGCTTCGGCCTCGAGCTCATCGAAATGGCGCCTTTCTCTAAGGGCTGCGGCTTCAGGGTACTCGAGAGCGCGGCCGCCGAAGGACGGGTCAAGGGCATTGTCGTTCCCGGTGGTGCATCGCTGTCACGCAAGCAGCTCGACGCCCTGTCGGACTTCGTCAAACCCTACGGGGTGCCCGGGGTCCTGTGGTTCAAACGAACCTCCGACGGCGTCGCGTCGCCGGCCAAGAAGGCCCTGGGTGAGGATGGGGTGCTGCGTTTCCTCGAATCCGCGGGCGCCGCCGAGGAGGACCTCCTCGTGGTGGTGGGTGGGGTCGCGAAGGTCGTGTTCGCGGCCCTCGGGGCCCTACGGCTCCATCTCGCAGCTGAGCGGGATCTCATCCCCGAGGGTCGGCACGATTTTCTCTGGGTGACCGATTTTCCTCTCCTCGAGTGGGACGAGGATGCGGATCGGTTCTTCGCCATGCACCACCCCTTCACCTCTCCGCTGCCCGAGGATCTCGGACTGCTTGCGAGCGATCCCGGAGCGGTGCGAGCCCGGGCCTACGACGTCGTGATGGATGGCGTCGAGCTCGGAGGCGGGTCGATCAGGATCAACAACGCCACGGTCCAACAGCAGATGTTCACGGCTCTCGGGATCACCGAGGAGGAGGCGCGGGAGCGATTCGGCTTCCTGCTCGAGGCCTTCCGCTACGGGGTGCCGCCGCACGGCGGGATCGCGCTCGGGATCGATCGGATGATCATGCTCTTGGCGGGACGGGACTCCATCCGCGACGTCATTGCCTTCCCCAAGACAACATCGGCTTCGTGTCTGATGACCGAGGCGCCGTCGGGGGTCGATGAGCGGCAGCTCGATGAGTTGGGGCTCAAGACACGGTAGCTGTCAGCCGAGCCGCCTGCAAAATTCGACCATTCGGCCATCCGGTACCGAGGCGGATTGTACCGCCCAACTCCAGATGGGCGTCCTGGCAGGCATCGAAGCGATCGACTCCGATCTGGAGATGGGCGCTACAATCCGCGATCCAGGATTTTTGCAGGAGGCTCAGCCGTTAGCCGTTAGCCGTTAGCTGTTAGCTCCATCGGAGGAATCCGCGTCGCACTCCCAAGCATGTGCGATGAAGCTGAGAGCTAAAGGCTAGTAGCTAAAAACTTACGCTGTTTCTCCGGTTTCCTTCGAGCATTCCCGCGTCGTCAATCGCCAATTGAATCCGACGGCAGGACCTCGCTCGCGAGCTCGAGCTCGCCGGACTCGACCTTGGCCAAGAGATCGCGCGCCGCGGCCTCGTGTTCGGGCGCCACCATGATCTCCACCGCGCCGAGCCCGTCGAGGATGAAGGCATGGGTCTTTCGAAGCGCCTCCCCCCGAACCACGGTGGGGATCCCGTTGGCCTCGAGAAAGACCCGAAGCTGCTGCTCCTCAAGCTCGCCCTGTACCGTCGTGATCACCACAGGGTTCTGATCCATGTCGCCCTCCCGGCGGAAAATTCGGTTCGATGGAGGATTCTACCCCTTCGGTCCCTCGCCGATTCAGGGAATCTCCGACACGAGCTCCTCCAGTTCGGGGTAGCGACCGGCACGTGTGCGGATCGCATCCCCCCCCCGGTTGATCGCCTCCGTGAGAGCTTTGCGGGCGGCGTCTTCGTCCTGGCGCTCGAGCTCGAGTCGGGCCACATGGATCCCGGCGCCGGGATCGCGGGTGGCGATCTCCTTCCAGGCGGTGAGAGCCTGGTCGGTGCGACCCAGGTCTTCCAGAGCTTGTGCCCGGACGCTGGCGCCGAAGGTGTCATCGGGCATCTGAGGCAGAACGACTTCGAGATGATCCAGTCCCTCTTGGAACCGGCCGGCCAATATCAGCATCATCCCGAGGTTGGCTCGAATCTCAGGCGTCACCCGATCGAGCTCATATGCCCGCTGCGCCGCCTCGGCGGCTTCCGGATAGCGATGCAGACCTGCGAGCAGAGCCGCCAGGTTGTTCCAGGCCGAAGGATTGTCGGGTTCGAGGAGGACAAGCTGTCGATACAGCTCGATGGATCTCTCGTTTTCGCCTCGGCTGTTGCTCAGTCGGGCAAGGCGCTCGACAATCTCGGGGTCCGGTTGGTTGTTCTCGTAGGCCCGGGTCAGGATCTCGGCGGCGGCCTCGTGCGCTCCTCGCTGCTCCAGGCATCCCGCAAGCCCCAGGACCGCCTCGGCTGCCGACGGATCGGTTGCAAGGGCTTTCCGATAGCTTGATTCGGCCCGGTCCATCCTGCCGGAATCCTGGTACAGGCGGCCGAGGGCGATTTGAAGGCTGAGGGAATCCGGAATGGCCACAAGAGTCTCGAGGAGGAGTCGTTCCGCGCGGTCGATCTCACCCCGATCGATCAGGAGGGGCACCATCCCGCCCACAATATGACGGTGATTCGGATTGACCTTCAGGGCCCGCTCGTAGATCGAAAGTGCTTCCGCCGGTTCCCCGAGCTCGACATGGACGTGTGCCAGCGCCAGCATTGCGTCCATGTTGGCGGGCGAGCTCGAGATCAATTCGATGAGGATTGTTCTTGCCTCCACCAAAGAGTTGTCGTCGATGAGCTCCCGGGCCCTGCCGAGGGTTTCGAACTCGGCGATGCGATCCTTGGGATCCGCAGTTCCCGGCGTTCCGATCACTCCATCGGCTCTGGTGTAGCCAAGGGCCTCCAGGGCATCGCGGGTCTCGTCCTCGATGTCGGCTTCGACGTGGCCCCCGAGCGAAAAGGGATCTGTCGTCTCCAGACCTCGGAGTTCACCGAGCAGTGCTCGGGCCTCGGCTGACGGACCATTGGTGGCACCGACGAGGTTTGTGAGTTCGTCAGGGTCGGCAACGAGATCGAAGACCTCTGGGGCGGGTGCGAGGATCGTCTTGATTGTCTCGGTCCGCAGACCGCGAAGCTCGGACCATCCGTAGTTCAGTCGCGGCATGAGGGATTCCACGTAGGCGGCGGGCGCCACCCCGTCGCCGGCCATCGCGGAACGCAAGCTCCTCCCATCGAGACCCGTCGGGATGGGTGCGTCGATCAGGTCGAGAATGGTCGGCATGACATCGACCGACCGGGCGAGGGTGCCCACGCGAAGACCCGGCGTCACGCCCGGTCCGGCGAGCAGAAGAGGCACTCGAATGGTGGCGTCGTAGATGAAGATCCCGTGGGTCCGCTCGCCGTGTTCGCCCAGGCTTTCACCGTGATCGGAGAGAAAGACCACGAGCGTGTCTTCCGAGATCCGCTGGCGCTCGAGTTCGGCGATCACGCGACCGAGCATGGCGTCGGCGTAGACGATTTCGGCCGTGTAGGGGTCATCCGGAACCCTCGCGAGGTACTCGGGCGGCGGTTCGTAACCGGCATGCGGGTCGAAAAAATGGACCCACAGGAAGAACGGCTCGGTCCTTCCTTCAGATTCCCGGAGCCAGCGGAGGGTCTTGGCGGCGGTTCGCTCCGCCGTGATCTCACGCGAGCTGAAGGCGCTTTCCTTGGGAGCCCCGGTGAGATCGTCGTCATACCCCGCGAATCCTTGATCGAGCCCGAAACGGCTGTCGAGGACGAACGCCGACACCACGGCATGGGTCCGATAACCTCGATCCGTCAGGCACTCGGCGAGGGTCGTCACACTCTCTGAAAGATTGTAGGTGCCGTTGTTCCGGACTCCGTGCCGATAGGGCTCGAGCCCGGTCAGGATGGTTGCGTGTGACGGGAGGGTGATCGGAGCACTCGCGGTGGTGGTTTCGAACCAGGTGCCGCGTTCGGCGAGCGCATCGAGGGTCGGGGTCAGCCCGTGGCGACCCGAGCTGTAGCCGACGTGATCCCAACGGGTCGTGTCAAAAGTCACCAAGAGTACGCTGACCGGGGGTCGACCACACGCCGTCACACCCAGGCAACACAAACAGACAAGAAGAAGAGCGCGTCGCACGTCCGCCATCATACTGCCGATCGTCCGACCCTTGATACAGCCGGTCGCTTCAGCCGCTCGACTCGACAAGGCCCGGATTACTGGCGCTGTCTTCGCGGTGGGCAGGTCGACACGTTGGCCGCGAGGCTGTTCCGGGCGCTCGGCTCGAAATTGTGATCCGACCGTGGGTGCGCCGGGCTCGAGGTCGATCCAATCCCGCTCCGGTTTGGCTCTTGTCGAGAGCGGAAAGTCCCGCCGGAACACGCGCCCGGTGTGGTGGAGGTGTTCCCGTTGACAGCCACCCGCCCGGTTGCTAAGATCCCGTTCCTTCCGGGTTTCCGGAGGTTGATCTTTAAAAGTTAAGGACGAAGACAGGTTTCAAGTGTCCACGGGACCACCTGTCAGTAGCCTGATAGGCGCGTAGCTCAGCTGGTTAGAGTACTACCTTGACACGGTAGGGGTCAGCGGTTCGAGTCCGCTCGCGCCTACCATTTTTCTGTTCCGTGGAGGCGCGTAGCTCAGTTGGTTAGAGCGCATCCCTCACACGGATGAGGCCCGCGGTTCGAGTCCGCGCGCGCCTACCATTGATGGAACAGTGATACCCGATCCCAACCCGTGGTCGGGTTTTTGTGTTTTTGGCGCGATTGAGAAACAAACGGAGTGCCCCATGGCCGAGACAATCCGAATCACCCTGCCGGACGGCAGCGCGAGGGATCTTCCCTCGGGCTCAACGGTCCTCGATGTGGCCGCCGCCATCGGCCCGCGGTTGGCAAAGGACACCGTGGCCGGGGAGGTCGACGGTGAGCTGGTGGATCTGCGCACCCGGCTCACCGAGGATGCGACGCTGAGGATCGTGACGGTCAAGGACACCGAGGCGGGCGATGTCATCCGCCACTCCGCCGAGCACGTCATGGCGGACGCCGTCAAACGGCTGTGGCCGGGCACTCCCATCGATGCCGGCCGCCAGGATCACTCGGAGAAGTACCAGTACGACTTCCGCTTCCCGCGGCCCTTCAAACCCGAAGACTTCGAGCGCATCGAGACCAAGATGCGCGAGATCATCGCCGAGGATCTTCCCTTCGAGCGCACCGAGGTCGGCCGCGACGAGGTCCGCGTGGTCATGACAGGTCGCGGTGAGGACATCAAGCTCATCCGCCTCGAGGACATCCCCGAGGGCGAAGCGATCACCCTCTACCGGCACGGTGATTTCGTCGATCTCTGTCGCGGCCCCCATCTCCAGCGGACCGGTCAGATCGGTGCGGTGCGGCTCCTCGAGTCCTCCGGCGCCTACTTCAAGGGCGATGAGCGCAACGAGATGCTCCAGCGGCTCTACGGCACCGCGTTCGGCTCGAAAAAAGAGCTCAACGCCTACTTTGAACGGATCGAGGAGCTCAAGCGCCGTGACCACCGCAAGCTCGGGCGTGAGCTCGATCTCTTCAGCTTTCACTCCGAGGCCCCGGCGAGCCCGTTCTTCCACCCTCGCGGCGCCATCGTCTACAACGCCCTGCTCGAGCTCATGCGCGAGAAGTACCGTCAGTACGGCTACGAAGAGGTCATCACGCCTCAGATCTTCGATGTCGAGCTGTGGAAGCGCTCGGGCCACTACGACAACTATCGCGACGACATGTTCTTCGCCGATGCCTTCGACGAGGTCGAGGATCGTTCATCGAGCGTCAAACCCATGAACTGCCCGTCGCACTGCCTGATCTATGGATCCCGCGCCCACTCCTACCGCGAGCTGCCGCGGCGGATCGCCGACTTCGGCCGGCTCCACCGCTACGAGCGCTCGGGGGTGGTGACGGGTCTGACCCGGGTTCGCACCTTCAGCCAGGACGACGCCCACATCTTCTGTACCCCGGAGCAGATCGGGCCGGAGATCGAAGCCCTCTTCGAGTTCATCTTCGAGATCTACGACATCTTCGGGTTCTCCGATGTCAGGGTCTTTCTCTCCACCAGGCCGGAGAAGGCCATCGGCGATCCCAAGGTCTGGGAGCACGCTGAAGCGGTCCTCGCGCGGTGCCTCGAAGATCGAGACGATGTGACCTACACCGTCAAAGAGGGAGAGGGCGCCTTCTACGGGCCCAAGATCGACTTCGATGTCGCCGACGCCCTCGGCCGCGCCTGGCAGCTGGCCACCATCCAACTCGACTTTCAGATGCCCGATCGATTCGATCTGGGCTACATCGACGCCGAGGGATCCGCAAACCAACCGGTGATGATTCACCGCGCCATCCTCGGCTCCCTGGAGCGTTTCTATGGGGTGATGCTCGAGCACTTCGCCGGCGATCTGCCGCCGTGGCTGGCGCCCGAGCAGGTGCGGGTCCTGCCCATCACCGACGCGGTCATGGAGTATGCCGAGCAGGTGGTCGGGACCCTGCGCGAGCACGGACTCCGCGCCGATGTGGATCGGCGGTCGGAGAAGCTTGGTTACAAGATCCGTGATGGCGAGACCATGAAAGTTCCATACCTGCTGGTCGTTGGCCAGCGGGAGGCAGACGAGAAAACTGTTTCGTTGCGGCTCCGTCACCGGCGCGACGAGGGGGTCCACTCCCTTGACGCGGTCATCGAGAGAGTCGTCGACGCCGTATCCACCCGCTCACGTGAAGCGTAAGAGCGGGCCAAAGAAAGAGGGAGGCAAACATGCCCAAGATGAAGACCCACCGTGGGGCGGCCAAGCGGATCAAACGCACCGCGAACGGCGGTCTCAAGCGCCACAAGGCCTACACGTCTCACATCCTGACAAAGAAGAGCACCAAGCGGAAACGGAATCTTCGCAAGGCCATCATGGTCTCGAAGGCGGACGCCAAGGTGCTCAAAGAGATGCTCATCGGGATGAAGTGAGGAGGTTGAAATGCGCGTCA
This sequence comes from Thermoanaerobaculales bacterium, assembly GCA_029287235.1. Taxonomy (GTDB): domain Bacteria; phylum Acidobacteriota; class Thermoanaerobaculia; order Thermoanaerobaculales; family Sulfomarinibacteraceae; genus JAHECW01. The sequence goes on along the minus strand of JARFRM010000299.1, from coordinate 30,647 downwards.
AACGATCGTCCAATCGCAAGGATCGCCGAAAGAAGATTCTCAATCTCGCCGAAGGCTACTGGGGAGGCAAGTCGCGCCTCCACCGGACCGCCAAGATCCAGGTCGAGAAGTCGCTGCAGTATGCCTACCGCGACCGCAAGCAGCGCAAGCGGCAATTCCGCAGCCTCTGGATCACCCGAATCAACGCCGCGGCGCGGCTCAACGGAACCACCTACTCGGTCTTCATCAACGGGCTGAAGAACGCCGGCTGCGAACTCGATCGTAAGGTCCTGGCCGACATCGCCGTCCGTGATCCCAAGGCCTTCACCGAACTGGTCGAGCTGGCCAAGAGCACGGGCTGAGGGTGTCGTGGGGCTCGAGCGCCTGAAGAAGGTGCGGGCGTCCTTTGCCGCCGATTTGGCGGCCGCGGGGAGCGATCCGGATGCGGTCGAAACGCTCCGGGTCGCCTATGCCGGCCGCAAATCGGGTCTGTTGCAGGACCTGACAGCCGCATTGCGTGAATTGCCCAACGAGGCCAAGCGCGACTATGGCCAGGCTCTCAACGAGCTGAAGAAATTCGTCGAGGACGGGCTCAAGCAGGCCAAGGAGCGGGCGGCCGCGTCGGCGGGGTCGTCTTCGGTCGGCCAGATCGACGTGACCCTGCCCGGTAGGGCCCTACCGCGGGGCGCCGAGCACCCGGTCCACCTGGTCCGGCGCCGCATCGAGGAGATCTTCCTCAGGATGGGCTACGACGTCGAGAGCGGCCCCGAGATCGAGGATGACTGGCACAACTTCGAGGCGCTCAACATCCCGCCGGATCACCCGGCGCGGGATGACCAGGACACCTTCTACGTCGGCTCGAATCTCCTGCGAACCCATACCTCTCCGGTCCAGGCGCGGGTGATGGAGCGCACACAGCCGCCGATCAGGATCGTGGTCCCCGGGCGCGTCTATCGCCGCGACTCTGATCTGAGGCACTCGCCCATGTTCCACCAACTCGAAGGGCTGGTGGTGGATGAGGGGATCACCGTCGGCAATCTCAAAGCGACGCTGGAGACCTTTCTCCACGCCCTTTTTTCGGACGACGTCCAGGTCCGTCTCCGGCCCGGCTACTTCCCCTTCACCGAGCCGTCGGCCGAGGTCGACATCTCGTGCATCTTCTGTGACATGAAGGGTTGCGGGGTGTGCTCGGGTTCGGGCTGGATCGAGATCCTGGGTTCCGGGATGGTCGACCCGCGGGTCTTCGAGGCGGTGGGTATCGACCCCGAACGATACACGGGATTCGCCTTTGGCCTCGGTCTCGACCGGGTGGCCATGTTGCAGTATGGAATTCCCGATCTTCGGCAGCTCTTTGCCGGCGACCAACGATTGACGAGGCAGTTCGAATGAACTTCGATGCAGCCTGGCTGATGGATCTCCTGGATAGCCCGCCCGGCGCCGATGAGATGACCGACAAGCTCACGGCGTGCGGCTTCCTCGTGGAGCTGCGCGAGGAGGGTGACGGCGGCGAAATCTGGGATGTCGAGGTCACGACCAACCGACCCGACGCCATGAATCACCGCGGTCTCGCCCGCGAAGCCGCGCTCGCCGCCGGTGCGACCCTCAAGCCGTTTGAATTCGAGCTCGACGAGAGCGATGAGCCGTCGTCCGATCTCGCCACAGTGGAGATCGACGACCCGACGATGTGCACCCGCTTCTGCGCCCGAGTCATCCGCGGCGTGGCTGCGGCAAGCTCGCCCGAGTGGATGCAGCGGCGGCTCGCCAACTCCGGCGTGCGGCCCATCAGCGCCATCGTCGATGTCACCAACTATGTTCTGCTCGAGTTCGGTCAGCCGCTTCACGCCTATGATCTCGCCAAGGTCGGCGGCGCCAGGCTCATCGCCCGTCGGGCGGTGGCCGGCGAGAGTCTCGTGACCCTCGACGGCGAGACCCGCAAGCTCGAGCCCGGGATGCCCGTCATTGCCGATGCCTACGATGTGGTCGGTCTCGCCGGGATCATGGGTGGCGCCGACTCCGAGATCGGGGACGACACCGTCGATGTATTGCTCGAGGCCGCCAACTTCGACGCCCTGAGTATTCGTCGTGCGGCGCGCAAGCTCGGGATGCACACCGAGGCCTCGCACCGGTTCGAGCGGGGCGCGGATCCCGAGCTGCCACCTCTCGCCATCGACTACGCCGCCGCCCTCATCGCCGAGTTCACAGGTGGAACGGTGTGTGCCGGACGCATCGATGTCCGTCCCCGGCCGTGGGAGCCTCACGAGTTGACGACCACCGCGTCCAAGCTCTCGTCGTTCATGGGTCTCGAGATTCCCCTCGCCCGCCTGGTCGAAATCGCCAACGGCCTCGATCTCAACCCGCGGACGGATGGTGACACGATCATTTGCAGTGTGCCCTCCTACCGGGTCGATCTCGAGCGCGAGGCGGATCTCATCGAGGAGTTCGTCCGCCATGTGGGCTTTGACGCCATCCCGGCACGGCTGCCGGTCCTGGCGACGGCCCCGGGTCGGCGCAACCCCAACTGGGAGCTCGTCGATCGAGCGCGCTCGGCGGCCGTGAATGTCGGACTCGCCGAGATCATGACCTGGTCCTTCATCGACCCCGACTCCGACGCCGCGGTCGAGAGTCTCCCCATGTGTCCGGGTCAGGCGGTGCAGCTGGACAATCCCCTCGCGAGCACCCAGGCCACCATGCGGCGGTCGCTGCTCCCCGGTCTCTTGTCGGCGGTTCGCGACAATCTCAACCAGGGCGAGCGGACCGTGGCCGTCTTCGAGCAGGGCCGGGTCTTCTGGTTCGCCGATGGAGCCCCCGCCGAGGGAGAACGTCTCGCGGTCGCCCTGGTGGGTTCGCGTCTCGGACGGGACCGGGCCGTGGATTTTGCCGATCTCAAAGGTGTGGTCGACGCCATTGCCGATGAGCTCGGGTACCCGAACCATCGATGGCGGCGTGGCGGCGGTCCATGGCTCGACGAGGCACAGGCGGCTGTGATCGAGACCGATGACGGAAAGACCATCGGTAGCGCCGGGTTGGTCGATCACTCGATGGCCAAAAAGTGGGACATCAAGACGCCCGTCTATGTTGCCGAGCTCGATTTGGCGGCGGCGGCCGAGGAGATTCCGCTTCCGTCATTTGTCGAGCTGCCCCGCACCCCCGCGGTCACGGCTGACATGACCGTCGAACACCCTACGGATCTGAGCTATGCCGATCTCCACACGGTGGCTCGAGAGCTCGCCGGTGACCTGGTGGAGGCCATCGACCTCCAGACGCGCTATACGGGCAAGGGGCTGCCATCGGGAGCCGTCCGATCGACGCTGAGACTGACGTATCGTGCCGCCGACAGGTCGCTGACCCAAGACGAGGTCAACGACCAACAGGAGGCGCTCCGCGAGGGTCTGAGCCGGCGCCTCGGCGTGACCTTTGCGTGATGGATATCCAAGGGAGTTTGCCATGGCAATGGAATCGGTCCTGAAACAGCTGGAATCCCGTATTGAAGAGCTCGTCGAGGCCTACAGCGCCGCCGTTTCGACCTCAGCCGAGCTCGAAGCCAGAGTCGGTGATCTCGAGACCGAAATCACGGAGCTCAAAACCCAGCTGTCGGGCCAATCAGAAGCCGACGAACGAGTGACCTCGCTCGAGAAACAGCGCGACGAGCTCGCCGCCCGTCTCGAAAAGGTGCTCGGTCTCATCGACGGCGTGCTTACCAAGGGGACCTCAGCAAACTGATTCCCTCAGCGGTCCCCGCGAGCTGAAGGCGGCGTAGACCGAAGCGTGGCATCGATCCGAGCCGCGGCTTCCCGATGGCCGAGGTTGACGAGCAGCTGAGCCCTGTACCTCTCGAGTTGTGGGTCGGGCGGTGGGCTGCGCCACACCCACCAGGCCACTTGCCCGGCGATCGTGAGCGCCATCACCACCGAGATCCAGGGTGTGAATCCGCGCCCCAGGCGACCGAGCCCCCAAACCAGAAGGACAGCCGTCAGAGCGGCCGCAGTCGCCCAGACGAATCCGGCGTGCAGCCCGATGCCGGAGCTGACGATGTTCGGCGCCGCGACACCGTCTCGGAGACTCGGCAGAACCACCTGCCCCAGTGGATTGTCGAACTCGGGTGGGAAGAACGGCGTGACCACCAAGGTGAGAAAACCGCGTGCCGCGGACAGCGCGACAAGTCCCGCCAACACGAGCAGTCCCCACCTTCGGCGTGCCATTTCCGCCATGGCCATCATGGTCGGGATGGCGAGCAGCGGGACGATCGGGACCAGGTGGCGGGCGGCGGCGCACCAGCCGGCCTGCCAGTCGACGAATCCGGCGGCGAAGGCGACATAGACGACGATGGCGGCTGTCAGGGGTGCGACGTCTCTCCACCGGTGTCGTCGGTGCATGAGCCACAGACCGATGGGGGTCAGGAGCAGCACCGGCGAGAAAAAGAAAAGACCACGCGCGGAACTGAACAGCACCCCCCAGAGACCCTCGATGGTGGGCAGAGATACCCCGCTCAAGCCGGTGGCGTGAATCTGTTGGAACCCGGGGTCGGCCTTGAACACGTAGCCGGTCAGCCAAGGAGCGCCGAAGGCAACCTGGTGATAGACCAGCACCGGCAACAGCCCGATCGCGAGACCGGCAAAGGCGGATCCGAGCTGCCGTGGGGGAACGCGACGAAAAACCAGAGAGCCGAAGACGATGGCGACCAGCAGGGCGGTGGGGTACTCGGTGGTGATGGCCAACCCCGCCGAGAGCCCGCCCAGAAAAGCCGTTCGCGTTCCCCCCGGGGCGTTGCCCGGTTGCAGGAGGATGACCCATGCGACCGCGATGAGCGCCGCCGCGGGAGCGTGACCGAAGAAGACCGTCCCATAGGACCACAAGGGCGTGCCGAGGGCGGCGATGAGGGCAAGTGGGATCCAGCCCTTGTCCCGAAGATCCGAGATTCCGGCGGCAACGAAGAAGCACAGCAGCGCAGTGCCCAGGGCCACGAGTACTCCGGTCAGGAGGTGGCGGAGTGGCCAGTACCGCGGCAGATCGGAGTCGGGGATGGAGGGCAGCAAGGATCCCGAGAGCCACACCACAGGTACGGCGGCGAGCGAGAGGCCGGGCGCCTTGTCCGCCAACATGCGGTCGTCCCGGCGTGCCAGGTCCTCGGAATAGCCATAGACCCGAGCCGGACTGTCGAGATCGACGGTCGCCCAGGTCGCCATGGCGAGGGCGAGCTCGATGCGGACCAACTCGTTGGGGTTGGTGGCGGGAGGATGACCGGCCGCAGGGAGTAGATAGAGGCCCACCACCGCGATCACGACCACGATCGTGCTGCGCCGTTGCCGAGAACCCGGTGGGTGAGGCGGTGCATCCATCTGCTGTACACGACCATAACCGGTGGCGTCGGCAGAGACAATGATCGATCGGAGGTCACACCCCTCGCCGGCCTTCTGCGGCAGCCGGTGATGCCCATCCCTTCGCTGACCTTGCTGAGAATCCCGGTCGGAGGTGTGGGCTCATCGCGGTGAGACCCGGATTCGATACTGTATACTCATCAATGGGAAGGAGTGACGAATGGCAACCGTTCGAGCGACAGTCGAGATCTTCGGCCAACGGCTCGGACTTCGTGCGGATGGAGACGCGACCCGGCTGCAGGAAATCGCCCGGTTCGTGGACTCGCGGATGCGTGAGGTTGCCGATCGGAGCTCCAGTGTCGACACGGTTAAGATCGCGGTCTTGACCGCACTCAATATTGCTGACGAGCTCTTTTTAGAGCGTGAGACGGATCAGGACGTCCGGCAGAAACGTTTGGAGAAACAAGCGGAGCGACTCGTCATGAAAGTCGAAGAGGCCATGAGGCCTGATGTTACAGGTGCTGAGAATTAGGACTTGGAGGTCCCTGCGCGGTTGGTGATGAGTGAAACTATCGTTGAACCAACACCTATTTGAAGGGTTGCCGGGTTCTCTCGCTTCGATGCCTGCCCCACGGCGGGAGACAGGCGGGGGACAGGTGCCCACCTGTGGTAGCGCAGGTTCAAATAGGGTTGCTCACACGGCCGTAGTGGGGGCCTCCCCTTAGCTTTCATAGTCGTTTCTCCTGATGCCGGTCGGTCTGATCGCTCCTTGACATAGTAGGGGGTGGATCGTGGACTTACGGTTGATCGCAGCCCTTGTTGTGCTGCTGGTCGCGATCCTCGGATTGGTTTTGGTCTGGGTGCTGTGGCGCCGCTCGCGCAGCGCGGCACTCAGACTGGTCGCCAATGCCGAGAAGCAGGCAAAGAGGGTCATCGCACGAGCCGAGATTGATGGCGAGCGTCTTCGAAAGGACGTGGAAATCGTGGCCCGCGAGCGGCTGCTCGCGGCGCGGACCGAGTTCGAGCGGGAGACCCGAGGACAGCGGCTCGAACTCGTCGGACTCGAACAGACCCTCCGGGAGAAGGAGAACGAGATCGACGAGCGGTCGGAGCAGGTCGCGGAACGCGAGAGCGCGATGGCCAAGCTCGAAGAAGAACTCCACAGTCAAGAAACCATGCTCGGTATGCGTGGCGATGAATTGGAATCGGCCCTCGCCGAGGAGCGGGTCAAGCTCGAACAGATTGCCGGGCTGACAACCGAACAGGCCAAGCAGGAGCTCCTGAGGAGTCTGGAGAACGAGGCGCGGATGGACGCCGCGAATCTGGTTCGAAAGATCGAGGAGGAAAATACCGAGAAAGCCAAGGAGAGGGCCCGTCGGGTGATCTCCATGGCGATTCAGCGGATCGCCTCCGAGCATGTGGTCGAGAGCACCGTTTCGGTGGTCGACCTGCCGTCGGACGAGATGAAGGGTCGGATCATCGGCCGTGAGGGGCGCAACATCCGCGCCTTCGAGCAGGCCACCGGCGTCGATCTCATCGTCGATGACACTCCGGAGGCGGTGATCCTCTCGTGCTTCGAGCCGGTGCGGCGTGAGATTGCGAGACGCGCCCTTGAAAGCCTGATCCAGGACGGCCGTATCCACCCGGGACGGATCGAGGAGTTGGTGGGCAAGGTCAAGGCGGAGATGGATGAGAAGCTCCTCGCCGATGGTGAAGCCGCGGCGCTCGAAGTCGGGATTCCCGACATCCATCCCGAGCTTCACAAGCTCATCGGTCGCCTCCAGTTCCGATCGTCCTATGGCCAGAACGCGCTCAAGCACTCCATGGAAGTGGCATGGCTCTCCAACCATATGGCGGCGGAGCTCGGCGCCAATGCCGAGGTCGCGAAGCGCGCCGGTCTGGTCCACGACATCGGCAAGGCGGTGGACCGCGAGATGGACGGCACCCACCTCGAGCTCGGCCGAGAAATGCTCAGGAAGTACGGTGAGAGCGACGAGGTGATCCACGCCATGGAGTGTCATCACGGCGACTACGATCCACACTCGGTGGAGGCGGTCCTGGTGACGGCGGCGGACGCTCTGTCGGCGGCCCGTCCGGGCGCGCGACGCGAAATCCTCGAGAACTACATCAAGCGCCTCGAAAAGCTCGAGGGCATGGCCACCGATTTCGAGGGCGTCGAAAAGGCGTACGCCATCCAGGCCGGTCGCGAACTTCGGATCATCGTCGAGAGTGAGAAGATCGGTGACGACAAGGCCGTGTGGCTCGCCCGCGATGTCGCCAAGAAGGTCGAGGCGGAGCTCACCTATCCCGGTCAGATCAAGGTGACGGTCATCCGAGAAACCCGCGCTGTGGAGTACGCTCGGTGATCCGACTTCTTTTTGTCGGCGACATCATGGGGTCGGCCGGTCGCAAGGCGGTCGCCGGGGGTCTCGAGTCCCTGGTCGATCGCGAGCAGGTCGATTTTGTGGTCGCGAACGTGGAGAACGCGGCCGGCGGGTTCGGTATCACGGCCGCGGTGCTCTCCGAACTCGAGCGCTTTCCGGTGGATGTCTGGACGACGGGCAACCACGTCTGGGACAAAAAGGAGGGCGTTCCGCTCTTGGATGCGCACCCGAGCCTGCTGCGCCCCGCCAACTATCCGGAGGGCAATCCGGGGCGTGGGTGGTGCGTCGAGGAAACGGCCACCGGCGTGCCGGTGGCGGTGGTCAACCTCCAGGGCCAGGCCATGATGCCGCCCATCGACAACGCGTTTCGGAAGGCCGATGCGGTGCTCGACGAGATCGCGTCGGCTCATCCGGGAGCGAAGATCATTCTGGTCGACATGCACGCCGAGGCGACATCGGAGAAACAGGCCATGGGTTGGTACCTCGACGGGCGAGCGACCGCGGTTCTCGGCACCCACACCCATGTCCCGACCGCCGACGAACGGATCCTGCCTCAGGGGACGGCGTTTCAGACCGATGTGGGTATGACCGGGCCGTACGAGTCCATCATCGGGATGAAGCCGGCCAAGGTGCTCGAGCGATTCCTCTACAACACACCGAGGCCTTTCGAACCGGCCAAACGCGACATCCAGCTCCGAGGCGCGCTCGTTGACGCGGATGAGACCACGGGCAGGGCCACCGCGATCCGCAGGGTCAAGGTGGATGTGAGTTAAACCGCGAAGACGCAAAGCTTTTAGCTATTAGCGTTTAGCCATTAGCTCCATCACAGGGTTGCCTCCAAGGGCACGATTTGTGATGAGCCTAACGGCTAACAGCTAACGGCTAACGGCTAACGGCTAACGGCTAACGGCTCACCCGAATCCCGTCCTTCACGACGACCTTGCCCGATTTGACCACGTGGCGGATGGGGTTGACGCCGTAGTGGTAGACCAGGTGGTGATAGCTCGCACCGCTCAGGATCGCCAGATCCGCCCTCTTGCCCTCCTCGATGGATCCGAGCTCCGATGCCCGACCGATGGCGGCTGCAGCGTTGAGAGTGGCGGCGGTCAGCGCCTCCTCGATGGTGAGACCCATCTCGAGGGTCGCAAGGGCGAGGATTGTCGGCATGGATTCGGTGGGCGAGGAACCAGGGTTGCAGTCGGTGGCCAGGGCGACGGCGCAACCGGCCTCCACCATTTTTCGGGCCGGCGCGTAGTCGGATCGAAGAAAGAACGAGGTCCCCGGAAGCAGAACTCCGATGGTCTCCGATTCAGCCAGGGCGGCGATTCCCCGATCGGTGATGCACATGAGGTGGTCGGCAGACAGGGCCTTGAACTCGACCGCCAGCTCGGTTCCTCCAAGAGGTGTCAGCTCGTCGGCGTGGAGGTGGATTCTCCAGCCGAACGCTTCGGCGTCGGCCAGGAGGCGGCGGGTCTGCTCGATATCGAAGACACCGTCTTCGCAGAACACGTCCACCGCTTCGGCGAGTCCGCGGCGGGCGATGCTGGGATGGATCTCTTCCACCAGCGCGTTGACCCAACGCTCGGGATCATCGCGGTGCTCGATGGGGACCTCATGGGCGGCGAGACACGTGGGGTGGAGATCCACGGGGTGAGCGCGTTGGGCCGCCGCGATGACCTCGAGCATCTTGACCTCGGTGGCCAGATCCAGGCCATAGCCCGACTTGGCCTCCACGGTCGTGGTTCCGTGTTCGAGGAAGGTGTCGAGGCGTGTGAGGGTTCCATCGAGGAGCGTCTCGAACGACGCGGCCCTTGTGGCCTGGACGGTAGCGTTGATCCCGCCCCCCGAGCGCGCGATCTCCATGTAGGACTCGCCGGCGAGGCGGCGGTTGAACTCCTGCTCCCGTGAGCCCGCCCACACCGGGTGCGTATGGGGATCGACAAAGGCGGGGATGACGCAACCGCCGGCGGCATCGAGGATCTGCTGTGGAGGCGGGAACTTCAGTTCCTGCTCGGCGGCGTCACCGACAAAGACCACATCGGTGCCCTCGCAGCGAATGACGGCCCGAGGAGCAATCGCCAGTCGGCCGAAATCACCCCCTCGCCGCGTCGAATCTCCGATGGGTGTGGCCAGCTGGTGAGCACCCCGGATGAGAAGGCTCATCCCGATTTTTCCCCGCTTTTCTCCCCCTTGGGTGAGAGGACCGCGATCTGGGGAGTCGTCCGCTCGTCCCGCTCGCGGGAGCGATCGTCATCGATGAGGCCCTGGAGGAGCTCGACCATGCGGATCAACTCGGATCTGGTTTCACGGCGACGCTCTCGAAGCTGTTGGATCACGCCGTCGATCTTGCGGGCCCGCGCGTTGGCTTCCTCGACCAGACGATCGGCGAGGCCGTGTCCGTCCTCGATGATTTTCTGACCTTCGTCGCGGGCCGTCTCCATGGTCGTCTCCGCCGTCCGTTGAGCGGCGACCAGTGCTTGGTGAAGGGCGGCCTCGCGCTCGCGGAAGGAGGCGAGCTCGGTTTCGAGCCGATGGACTCGTTGGCGGAGCTCGCCACGCTCCCGCATCAACGACTCCATTGAGCCGGCGATCTCGGTCAGGTACTCGTGGACCTCGTTGGCGGGGTAGCCACGAAACTTGATGACGAACTTCTTGCCGAGGATGTCGAGCGGAGAGAGCTCGGACATGGTGCAGGCCTCCTTTTCAATCATCCAGTATGCCATGAAACGGTGCGATGTCTGTGATGGGGCTCCGGTTCTCGAACTTCTTGGGCTGCTTGAGCCCGCGATCAAGCGGCCGTCTCTGCGATCGGAGTCTTTCCCCCTCGGATATACTCCTCGCGAGCGGTCGTCGCCTGGCGAGGCCGCCGTGCTGGAGGATTCATGTCCGACGTTCAGCTGCGGGTCGACAATCTCTGGAAGACATTTCACCCCGGCCTCTTCGAACGGGCGGTCGAGGTCCTCAAGGGCCTCAGCCTCGAAGTCGAAAGGGGGGAGATCTTTGGATTCCTCGGTCCCAACGGCGCCGGAAAAACCACGACGATCAAGGCCATCACCGGCCTGGTCATCCTCGACAGAGGTGAGATCTCCATCGGAGGTCATGCCCACAACTCCATCCAAGCCAAGCGGTTGATCGGGTTCATGGCGGAAAACCCGTATCTCTACAACCATCTCACAGGACGCGAGTATCTCCGGTTTTCTGCCGAACTCCTGGGGGTCGACGGCACCGAAGTCGAGGATCGGGTGGCGGCGGTTCTCCGCCGGGTCGGCATGGACACCAGAGCCGACCAGAAGATGAGTGTTTTCTCCAAGGGGATGTTGCAACGGATCGCCCTCGCCCAGGCGCTGTTGGGGGAACCGGCTTTGCTCATTCTCGACGAACCCATGAGTGGATTGGATCCCATCGGCCGCCGCGACGTCCGAGACATCATCCTCGCCCAGAAGGAACGGGGTGTGACGGTCTTCTTTTCGAGCCACATCATCCCGGACGTGGAGACCGTCTGCGATCGGGTCGCCACGGTCATCGACGGCTCGGTCCGCGAGATCGGCGCGGTTCGGGATCTCCTTGCCCGAGAGGTCGAGCGCTACGAGGTCACCTTCACCGGTCTCGACCCGAGAGTCATCACGACGCCACTGGTGTCGGCCCAGATGGGAAGCGATGCCGCATGGGTACGGGTCGATGCCGGCGAGCGGGACGCACTGATCAGCGAGCTTGCCCGACAGAGTGCACGTCTGGTCAGTCTGACACCGGTGCGAAGCACCCTCGAGGATCTTCTGATGCGTCAGTACGAGGAAGGAGCGGCGTCATGACGGCCATCCGAATCATCGCCGCCAACACCTTCCGCGAGGCCCTGCGCGACAAGATCCTCTATCTCTTCCTCGGTTTTTCGGTTGCCCTCCTGGCGAGCACGAAGCTCTTCGGCATCCTCACCGTCGGTGAGCAGGACAAGATCATCAGGGACATGGGCCTTGCTGGAATCCAGTTCTTCCTGATGCTCATCGCGGTGATGATGAGCGTCCTACTGATCAGTCGTGAGATCGAAAGCAAGACCGTCTACTACATCCTCGCCAAACCGGTGAGGCGCTGGCAGTTCCTGCTCGGTAAGTACTTCGGCCTACTCGGCACCGTATTGGCCAACCTCTTCCTCATGACCGTGATGCTGGTGCTCTTCGTGTGGCTGTACGGCGGCGGCTTCGATCCGAAGCTCTTTCTCGCGACTTCGATGATCGGGGTCGAAATGGCGGTCCTGGTTGCCTTCGCGACGCTCTTTTCGGTGCTGACAAAACCCATCTTGGGATCGGTCTTGACCCTCGCGGTCTTCGTGGTCGGTCACGTCTCGCAGGATCTTTGGCTGCTGACCCGGCACTTGCCGGGTTCGGTCGGTCGAACGCTGGTTTCGCTCCTCTACTACGTGGTTCCCAATCTCGAACGGTTCAATTTCAAGACCGAGGTGGTCCACCAGCTGCCGATACCGGCCACCGCGGTCGGCCTCGCGGTGGTCTATGGCCTCGTCTTCTCCGCGTTGGTTCTCTTTCTCGCATGTCTGCGATTCGAAGGGAAAGACCTGCAGTGAAGCGTGTCGCAGGTGCGTTGCTCGTGGTGGCCGTTCTCCTCGCCGGAACGGTGCTGGCCGAACGCGCGCTTCAACGGGTCGAGCGCCCGGATCCGTTGGGTCGGAAGCTGCTCTACCTGCCGAGTGCGGAGATGCTCCGGTTGACGAGCCTCGGCAATGCCGGATTCGTTGCCGATGTTCTCTACCTGTGGTCGATTCAATACTACGCCCAGTACGGCATCAACGATCGCTTTCTCTACCTGGAGACGATCTACGATCTCATCACCGACCTCGACCCGCTCTACCACGACGCCTACCGGGTCGGTGCGTTGATCATTCAGCTGCCGAACACCGATGAAGATGTCCACAAAAAGGCCGTCATTCGCCTCTTCGACAAGGCCCTGCGCAACATGCCCGCCAATCACGAGATCGCCGAGGCGGCGGCCTGGGACATGTACATCCGCTACCGTGACATGGCCAACGCCCTGCGCTATCTGAAGGTCGCGGCCGCCATCCCGGGCTCTCCCCATCGGCTCAAACGTTTTCTCGCCGCGTGGAGCGAGGATGAGGAGGAGTGGTCGTTCGACAAGGCGATTTCGTACTGGATCGAGGTTCGGGAGACGGCCAAGACCGACTACGACCGAGCAGTCTGCGAAAAGCAGATCTACCGCCTCGTCGCGTCCCGCGATGAGGAACTGCTCAACCCCCTTCTCGGCGATTGGATGGCGCGCTACGGAGTATGTCCCGAGACCTGGGAGCCCCTCATCGAGGCCGGTTGGTTGGCAAAGGCGCCGATCGATTACTTCGGCAAGAGCTACCGGATTCTCCCCGAGGCCTGTTCGGCCATGGCCACCGAGAGCGTCCGGTTCGACTGAACGCCGCAGCTCCCGGTCAGTCACCCCCCAGTGACTCGAGAAAGGCCGCGAGATCGAGCGCCCGGCGGCATTGTGGATCGTCGGACAGCGCCCGTCGCACCTCCGCCGCGATCATCGGTCGGAGATCGGGATTTCCCCGAAGGGTTCCGACCAGATGTTCGAGGTCATCGGGGTCGAGGTGGACATACTCGCGCTCGGCGAGGAGAGCCTCCGGCACCGACGACCGTCGAACGAGCGCCATGGCGACATCGTCCCAATAGACCGTTGCCCAACGCTCCGAATGGAACCAAAGGGTGGAGAAACCACGGCGTCCGAGGTCCTCTCCATCAGGAGTCGTAACTCTGATCGGTTCGTGATAGCGCAGGAGCACGGTGTCGATCCGCCATCGATCGAGAAGCTCCTCCCAGCCGCCGACATCGCTGCGGCCGAAGATCTCCCAGATCTCCCGTAGCAGCGGCTCGTGAATCTCGTTGCGGTCGTCGAGGAAGACCTGTCGTTCGGGGTAGCCGTGCAGAATGAGCCACCCGCCGAAACGGACATCGTTGTAGAGCGGGCCTTCGAGGAGGTCGTTCTCGGCGAGGAATCGCCAGGCTCGGTCCGGGTACCACCGCTCGGCGAAGGTGAAACCGTTGCGGGGCCACGGACGTGCCAGGGCGACGACGCCGAGTACCGCAACCAGGGCGAGGCACACCGCGATTCGGACGCGGGCGCGAGCGGGGCTGAGGGTCCGGCCCGGGGCCAGCATCGGCCAGCGAGCCAGCGCCGCGGCCACCGACTGCGGCAGAAGCACGAAGAAGAGGCCGATGTTGCGGATGTGCTTGAGTGCGAGAGCAGCTGTCGCAGCGGTGGTGAGCCAGTTTTTTGGGGACCGGCTTCCGAGCACCAGTGCCACCGCAGCGAACGCCATCGCGAGATAGAGCGTCGGGGCGTCCGCGGGACCGGGTGCGATCCACTCCGGGTTGGGGATGTGGGGCTGCCGGACCATTTCGGCAAGGCGAAAGGGCACGGTCCAGATCAACCAGCCGTGCGGGTTGAGCAGGGGACTGAGAAACGCCGCGGCGACCCCGATCGCGCCGGAGATGAATGCCGAACGGTTGATGTTGCGTTGGATCACCTGTTCGAGGACCTCGCCGCCGAACCAGACCGCAATCAGAATCGGCGCCACCAGAATCGCGCCGTGAAGGTTGACGCCGAGAGCGATGACCAGGGCGAGGGGGAGCGGCCACCAGCGAGTGTGGCGGCGCCGAGCGAAGAGCCACATGGCGAGCGGCAGCAGGAGCAGGGTGAAGAGCTCGGGGCGGAGGAAGAATCGTGGTCGGGCGGCGAAGACGCAGATGGCTGCGAGAAGAAGCGCGACCGGAGGGTCGAGCCCGCTGGTGGTACCGACCCGCACGAGCAGCAGCATGAGGGCGGCCACGATGAGCATCCGCATGATCACCAGCGCCGGGGCGCCGCCGAGATCGAAAAGGACGGCGACGATGATCTGAAACAGCCACTCGTGGTCGATCCACTCGGCCCCGCCCGAGGTGAAACTGAAGACGTCGTGGTCGAGAACCTCACGATGTTCGAGCATCCACCGACCACTGGCGAGGTGCCAGCCGATGGAGGTGTTGGTGATTTCGAAGACACCGATTGCGAGACCGAAGAGCACCGCGGTGACCAGGATCGTCCTCTGAAAACCGATGCGAGAACCCACTTCCGGTTCCGGTGGGGAGACGGCGGCGGGCGGCGTTGGCGCTGACGCCGTCATGGGTTCGGCATCAGGCGTCGTCAGGCTCAGGATCGTCGACCATGTACCGATCCCATTCCTCCTCGAACGCGAGTGATTGGGCCGAGGTCATGCGATCGAGGAAGACGACTCCGTCGAGGTGGTCGAACTCGTGTTGGATGACCCGGGCGTGGAAGCCGCTTGCGGTCAGGCTCAGGCTGGAACCATCCATTGTTCTGCCCTTGAGCTTGATTCTCCGGGCTCGGGGTACGAGGCCGCGCAGGCCTGGGATCGACAAACAGCCTTCCCAACCCTCCTCGAGCTCCGGGTCGACAATGCGGATCTCTGGGTTGACCACCACGGTGGGCTCGATTTCGGGCGTGTCATCGTGGGCGGGGATCCAGTAGGCGAAGAGACGGAGTTCCTCGGCGACCTGGGGTGCGGCGAGCCCGACACCCTCCTCCTCGAGCATCGAACGAATGAGACCGCGCCCGAACTCATGGAGCCGACCGCTCGAAAACCACGCCTCGGGAACCGGCTCGGCGATGGAACGCAGAGCCGGGTGACCCAGGCGGATGACCTCGAGCCGTTGGGCCTCGACGGTCATGGGAGCTGCTACCCGCAGCCGGAGCAGCCGCCGTCGGTCCCGCAGGCGTCGGCGGCGGGTTGGTTGGGATTGTCGACCATGAATCCGGTACCGCGCTGATCGTCGATGAAGTCGACTTTGGCGCCCGAGAGATTGGGTGCCGAGTTCGGGTCCACCAGGACGGTGAGTTCGCCGTTCTCAACCAGGGTGTCACCGTCGCGTTCTTCGTCGAATGTGAAACCGTAGGCAAAGCCCGAGCAACCGATGCCCTGGATGAAGATCCGGAGATTCTTGCCTTCGGCTTCGGGTGTCTGCGCCGCAAACTCCTTGACCTTGGCGACGGCCGTGTCAGAAAACGAAATCATCTGTTCCTCCAGTCAATCCGCTCATCAAGCGACGGGCACAGTCAGTGAGCCTATCCCCAAGAGGGGAACGTGGCAAGCCCGCGAGTTATTCGACCCCCTTCTCGGCGAGCCAGCGCTCGGCCTCGATGGCGGCCATGCAGCCGGTGCCGGCGGCGGTGATCGCCTGTCGGTAGACCGAGTCCTGGACGTCGCCACACGCCCACACACCCTCGATCGAGGTCCTGGCAGTTCCGGGGACGGTCGTGATGTAGCCGTTTGAGTCCATGTCGACGGCGCCGGCAAAGACATCGGTGTTGGGCCGGTGGCCGATGGCCATGAAGACGCCTTGAGTCGGGAACTCGCGGATCTCTCCGGTCTGGGTGTTTTGTAACAGGACGCCTGTGACGCCCCCGTCCTGCGAGCCGAGAATCTCGGTGACGACCGCGTTCCATTGGAACTCGACCTTAGGATTGTCCATGGCGCGCTGTTGCATGATCTTCGAGGCCCTGAGTTCGTCGCGGCGGTGGACAACGGTCACCTTGGAGGCGAACTTGGCGAGGAAGAGCGCCTCTTCCATGGCGGTGTCACCGCCCCCGACGACGACGAGCTCCTTGTCACGGAAGAAGAAACCATCGCAGGTCGCGCAGGCCGAAACACCGAAACCCATGAGCTCGGACTCGGATTCGAGACCGAGAAGCCTGGCCGAAGCGCCGGTCGCGATGATGAGGGCGTCGCAGGTGATCGTGCCGGAGGAGTCTGTGCTGACGCTGAAGGGGTCGCTCTCGAGATCAACCCCGCTGATCTGATCGAAGATGAAGCGGGTGCCGAAGCGTTCCACCTGGGCCTTGGTGCGCTCCATGAGCTCCGGTCCGAGAATGCCTTCCGGGAAACCCGGGTAGTTCTCCACCTCGGTGGTGATGGTGAGCTGCCCACCCGGTTGCATGCCCTCGATGACCAGGGGCGCGAGGTCGGCGCGGGCCGCGTAGAGCGCGGCGGTGAGACCCGCGGGACCGGAACCGACGATGAGAACCTTGACGTGTTCGGAATTCATGTGGGCCTCCGTGAGAGATTGGACCGACGAAATCGCGGAAGCGGGAATGCTCACCGCAACCACGCATTATCCATAGAACGAGCGTTGGAGCAAGGGCAAGGGAGCTCTCTCGCGAGTCCGGTCGCTCGTCGCCATGTGAAAGAGACCGAATTTGTATCTATCGATTCTCCTGTTCTTGAGTGGAATTTCGGCCGCCGACGGCGGTGCGACCGGGGGTCTGTCGGCCCTGGCGCGCGCCGGTCAGTGGGATCAGGTTCTGCAGGTCGCCTCGAGGCGGAGGGAGCAACTCCCGCTTCGGCCGGAGGAGGCGCTTGTTGCCGCCCACGCGGCGCGGCTCGCGGGGGATTCGACGGCCCAGGCCCATTTTCTCGAGCGGGCGTTGGATTCCGTTGATGTCGGTGCCGTGGCGAGGGTGGAGCTCGCCGAGCTGATCATCGACGAGGACCCTGCCCGGGCCTTCGATCTGGTCTTTGGTCTTCTTCGACAAGCGCCCTCGAGGCAGCTTCGAGCGGCTGCGGGCGAGATCGTCGAACGCGTCACGACTACCGGCGTGGACGGTCCCCGGCGATCGGCCCTCGATCGCCTGATTCCGGCTCTGCGCCGAACGACGCGACGGAAGCTCGAGCTCGCGCTGGCGACGAGCGCCGAACCACCGGATCGATCCCGGCTGAGCCGTTTGCTCGCCGCATCGACTGCCGATCTTGTGGCGTTGGCGGCGGCCAACGATCTCGGGGACCCTGCGAAGCTCGGTACGGTCGATCGGTGGCGGGTGGCCCGGACCTTCTATCGACACGGCTTGTACGAACGAGCGGTGCCGATTCTCGAGGCTCTTGACGGGGTCAAGAACAGCCATGTCCCGCAGCGCGAAGTCGCCTATCTTCGAGGTCGCTGTTCATTCCGCCGGGGTGACTGGGCGACGGCCGCCGACTGGTACCGCACCGCGATCTCGAGAACATCCGTGGGTGAACGCCGAGCTGAACTGGAGGTCCATCTCGGCCGGACCCAGGAGCTCGCCGGGGACTTGGATGCGGCGGTCGCGGCCGCGCAGAGGGCGATTCGGATGAGGACAACCGACGACCGGAGACTCTTCCTCGCCCGGCTGCGGCTCCGCCGAGGCGAGCCCGATCTGGCCCAGGCGGGCATCAGCCGGGTGCGGGGCCGGTCGGCTCGGGCGCGTGGCGAGCTCATGCTCGGTCTGTTCGAGCTCAGGGCCGGGGACGCCGACGCGGCACGGCGCCGATTGGCTCGCATCACCCGCGATCCGTGGCGTGGTCCGTCCGCCGTAATCGCCGCCGAGCTGGCGATGGTCTCCGGCGAGTCGTCGGTTGCTCTCGATCTGTTGGGCGCCGCCGCAGAAGGACTCGACACGTTCTGGGCCGAGCAGGCTCGATCGCTGATGATCGGGCTTCCGCCAGAGCGCCTCGAGAGCTGGCGCCGTCACGAAGCGGCCAGGTTGAACGGCGCGGACGGAAGGACTCGCCAGCGCTCCCTGGCCCGATGGTTGAAATTGGAACCTGACCCTCGACGCATGGTCGATCTCCGAGCCGTTGCGGCCACCGAGTTCGGTCTCGAGGGGGAACCGGCGCTCCCTACCTTTCAGCCGGGTCTCGCTGCTCGCCTCTGGGGCATGGGTCTGGGTGCATCCGCCATCCGATGGGATCCCTCCGGAATGCCCCGAAACAACGCCCGTTCGACCTGGTGGACTGCCCGAGCCGAGCTCGAGTTCGGCCAGCCCAGGCTCGCCATCAGCGTGGCTGATGCGGCGCAACGGCAGGCTTCACCGTATCTCCCGTCGCGGGGGCTACCGGTCAGTCTGCTGCATTCCCTCTATCCGCTGCCCTACGAGTCGACGGTCCGCCGGGCTGCCGCCCGGCACGATCTTCCGTGGTCGCTGCTCGCAGGTGTGGCGCGAGAGGAATCGCGTTGGGACCCCATGGTTGTGTCCAAGGTGGGCGCCCGCGGTCTCATGCAGCTGATGCCGGCCACGGCTGTCGCCACCGGCGCCGCCAACGACCGTCCGAAGATCAGCCCCGAGGATCTTTTCGAACCGTTCATCAGCCTCGATCTGGGGGCCGCCGAACTCGGACGGCTGCTCACGGTCTTTGATGGCAACCGAGCCGCGGCGGTGGCGGCGTACAACGCGGGTGAGGCGCAGGCGAAGCTGTGGTTGGATCAGTGTGGCAACGAGTGTACGGAAGCGCGATTCATAGCCAACGTCAGTTTTTCGGTGACCCGCGGCTACAGCGAGAAAGTCCTGGGAGCGGCGGCGGCATACGACGAGTTGTACGGGGAGTCGTCCGGTGGAACGATCACCGGACGAAGCGAGTGACCTCTCGCTCGTCGAGCGCCCGCTCCACCCAGCGTTCGATCTCGTCGTTGAGCTTGCGTTCGGCGATGAGCTGGTGGAGTTGGTCGTGGACCGAGGTCAGGGACGGCGCGCTCTCGCCCTGTGACTCAAGCTCGACGGCGAGTCGCCGGTAGGCGGTTTCGATCTCCTGCAGGCTGACACTGATCCTGGGTCGGAGCCGCTGCTCGGCATAGGCGTTCGCGGCGCACACCCTGAGGGCGAGCTCGTCGATGTCGGCCTCGCCGAGACCGTTGGCCTCGAGTTCGACGGCGAGCGACGCGGCATCGCCCGCAGCCGACAGCAGGTTGCGACGAACCTCGACCACATCGAGGTCGAGTCGGTAGAGCACTCCCGATGCTTCGAGATCGCGGAACTGAACCTCGAGCTGAATCCGGGCCTCCAGGAGGGCGGAACGATACTCGGCGTCGGTGGCGCCGAAGGGCCGTTCGATGAGGACGAGAAGCTCGGCCAGATCAACATCGCTGAGCAGCAGAGGTGTCCGATCGACCACCGCCACGACTTCCTCGACGGGTTCTCTGATGAGATTCTGTGCGGCGGACAAATGGCTGAAAATCAGTAAGATGAAGACGATGGCGCGGGGTTTCACCCTGATATCATACCAACGTGGCGCCCGCAATAGGAACCCTCTGGATCGTGGCCACGCCGATCGGCACCCTCGACGATTTCGCACCAAGGGCGCATCAAGTGCTCGGTCAGGTCGAGCTGATTCTCGTCGAAGATACGCGGCGGGCGCGCAAGCTCCTCAGCCACATCGGTGTGGCCCCCGGGGGGAGAGTGAAGAGTTTTCACGAGCACAACGAGGCGGATCGCCTGCCGTTGGTGATGGACACCCTCCGCCGAGGAGACTCGGTTGCTCTCATGAGCGACGCGGGAACACCGGTCCTTTCCGATCCCGGGTTCATTTTGGTGCGGGCGGTCCGTGAAGAAGGCCTGCCGGTCGCTACGGTTCCGGGCCCGTCCTCGTTCGCCGCCGCCCTCGCGGCTTCGGGTCAGCCACCCTTGCCGGCGACCCTGGTGGGATTTCTTCCCGGACGAAAGGGGGCGCGCCGGAGCCGGATCGCCGAGCTTGCCGAGGCGCCATGGACACTGGTTGTGCTCCTCTCGCCACACCGATTGAGGCTCGAGTTGGAGGATCTGGCGAACGGTCTTGGCTCTGATCGTCCGGCAACCCTTCTGGCCGAGCTCAGCAAGATGCATGAGAGAGCCGTGACGGGAGCGCTCGGAGACCTCGCCGGTTGCGAGGAAGCCGACAATCCACGTGGGGAGTACATTCTGGTTGTGGGCCCGGAGTTGCAGACCGGAACGAGCCAGTCGGTGGACCGAGAACGCATCCGAGCGGCATACGCCATGGCCGTCGATACCGGTCTGGCCCGCAAGGAGGCGCTGAAGACCGTCGCCGAGAAGCTCGGAGTCGGTCGGCGTGAGGTGTTCGATTCCCTGATCGATCATGAGATAAATAAAGAAAAGTAAACACCTTAGATGAATTGAAAAAGACGAGCATCGATGCGTTGAAGGGTCGGACTCAACCGCGTCTGTGTTACCCTGATGCCGACTACTGGAGGTGCCATCATGTTCCGGCGATTCGGGCTGACCATCGGAGCGATAGCCGTGCTCTCTGTGGTGTTGGTCGGGTGCGGAAGCAAGCCGGTTGTGGGGGTCCTCCTGCCGACGACGGGCGAGGCGGGCAACTACGGCGAATCCATCGAAAGCGGTGTTCGGCTTGCCATCAGCGATGCCCGCGATCGTGAGGAGCTTCCTCCAGGCTTTGACGTCGTGTGGATAGACACCGAATCGAATCCGGATCGCGCGGTCAGCGAGCTGCGGCGGCTGGCGTCGGAACGCGGCATCAAGATGGTGATCGGCGGCGCCACGAGCACCGAAGCTCAGGCGCTCGTCGAAGTCCTCGACGAGCTCGAGGTCGTGTGCCTGTCGCCCACGGCTTCGACACCCGGCATCAGCAAAAGGTCGGCGCTTTTCTTTCGGATCTTCCCGTCCGATGAGCTCGAGGGTCACACGGCGGCCCGGTTCATGTTCGACAGGCTCGGCCAAGAGCGGATCGTGGTCTATTCGGGCGCCGGCGACTACGCTGCGGGGATCGAGCCGGAGTTCAGAAATCAGTTTGTCGATGCGCTGGGCGGTGAGATCGTCGCCCGGGTCGATCTGACCGACGGCGACTGGCGGCCCGCATCCGACGCGGCGGTGCCCCGAAGTGGTGTTGGTGCGGTCTACATCATCGGATACGCCCCGCAGATTCTCGAGGTCATCACCCATATCAGGGAGCAGGGCTTCGACGGGCGTATCGTCACCACGTCGGCGTTCTTCAACGACAGAATCATCAACGAGGCAGGCACGATGGCCGAGGGGATCTTCTTCCCGCTGCCGCCCTTCGATCGAACCTCGGAAACGGAACCGGTCCTGGGGTTCGTCAACCGCTACATGGATGCGCTCGGCAAGGCGCCGGATGTGTTTGCGGCCCACGGCTATGACGCCATGTGGCTGACCATCCAGGTGATGACCATTGCCAATCCGCCCAGAACCAACGAGATCCGCAAGGCCTTCCACTTTGGGATGAACGAGCTCATGGGTGTGACCGGGCCGATCCTTTTCGACGACTATGGGGATGTCAAGCACTACCCCAAGATGTTCATCGTCAATGAAGGACAGGTCCTGAGCTATCAGCGCTATATCAAGACCGAGCGCGAACGGATTCTCCGCGAGGTCCAGGACCTCCTCGTCACCGGAGCCGGGAGCAACTAGCCCTCATGACACGTGAGGGCTGATCGATGACCCTGGTTCGTCTACTCTGGCGCCAGCGGGCGCTGGTGGCGGTTTTGGTGCGCCGGGAACTCAACGCCCGGTACCGGGCCTCGGTCCTCGGTTTTCTCTGGTCGCTGCTCAACCCACTGCTCCTTCTGGCTGTCTACGCGGTGGTCTTCACCTATATCTTCCACCCGCGCTTTCCCGGTGGCGATCCTTATCCTTTGTTTTTGTTCAGCGGCTTGTTGCCGTGGCTGTTCTTCTCGGGCACGGTGCTCGATTCTTCGGTCACCCTCATCGACAACGGACCACTCCTGGCGAAGGTGATGTGTCCGCCGGAGATCTTCCCGGCGGTCACCGTCGTGTCCCATTTTGTCCATCATCTCCTGGCGTTGCCGGTTCTGCTCGCCGCGCTAGTGGTGGCGGCCCTCGCCGGCTGGCACCCCTTTCCCATGACCGTATGGCTCCTGCCGGTGGCGCTGGTACCGTGGCTGCTGCTTGCCGGGGGGGCCGCGCTCGGGATCTCGGCTCTGTCGGTGAAGTTCCGCGACCTTCGCGATCTGGTGGGGCATCTGCTCAACCTGCTCTTCTTTTCGTCCCCCATCATCTACAGCCTCGATGGGCTCGATGCTCCACCATGGCTCGAGCGGATTCTTCGGCTCAACCCGTTGGCCAGCCTCGTGGAGGTTTATCGAGGCGTCGTCTTCACGGGCGCGATCCCGGGGATCCGCCTGTGGCTGGTCGCCCTCGCCGTGGGGCTGGCGGGGTGGATTCTCGGGGCGTTGATCTTCGTCCGCTTTCGCGACACCCTTGTGGAGTCGGTGTGAAGGGCGGGCTTCGATTCGAGGGAGTCCGGAAGGTCTATCGCTGGCGCGGCAGCCGGGTGCGGCACGAGTCGGTCAAGGGCGCCGTGCTCGGCAGTTGGTGGCGCCGCCGCAGAGTAAAGGCGGAGGAGCACGTTGCCCTCGACGGCATCGATCTCACCATCGAAGCGGGGGAAGCGGTCGCTCTCATCGGACCCAACGGGTCGGGCAAGTCGACTCTTCTCAAGCTCGCTGGAGGCATTCTGCGGCCCACCCGGGGAATGGTCGATGTCGAAGGTCGGGTGACGGCTCTGATCGAGCTCGGGGCCGGTTTCCATCCCGAGATCACCGGTCGGGAGAACGTGCTCATCAACGGGATGTTGCTCGGACTCAGTCGATCGGAGGTGGAGGCCCGGCTGCCGGAAATCCTGGATTTTGCCGGGATCGGCGGTTTCATCGACCAGCCGGTGAAGACCTACTCGTCGGGGATGTACGTCCGTCTCGGGTTTGCCGTGGCGGTGGCGGTGGATCCCGATGTCCTGCTCATCGACGAGGTTCTGTCGGTGGGCGACGAGGCCTTCACCAGGCGTTGCCTCGATCGGCTTGCGAAGATGCGCCAGGCCGGGGTCACCATGGTGCTGGTCTCGCACGATCTCGATCTCGTGGAGACCTTCGCCGACCGCGCCGTCTATCTCGGTAAGGGTCGAATTCGAGCCCGAGGAACCGTGGACTCGGTGGTTGCCCGTTATCGCAGCGATGTTGCGGGTGCAACGGAGAAGCCCGCCGTCGGTGGGGTCACGCGGGGTGGAATCGATGGCGAGGTTCAACGGTGGGGCAGCGGCGAGGTGGAGATCGTCTCGGCTGAATTGACCACCACGACAGGGGCGACCCGACTCGTGCCCGGTGGCACCGAGTGCCGCCTGCGGATTCGGTACCGTGCGCATCGCAGGATCGAGGATTTCGTGGTTGGCGTTGCGTGGCACCGCGCCGACGGTACGTTGGTGGCCGGCCACAACACCGATCTCGATGGTCTGGTTCCAAAATCCATCGAGGGCGAGGGCGAGGTCAGCTGCACCTACCCGGCGCTGGATCTGGCGCCCGGCGATTACCTGGTTGATGTCGCGGTGCATGCCAAGGATGGGGCAGCCTACGACTACTGGTGCGATGCCGTCCGCTTCCGGGTCACTTCCACGGTCGACTGGCCCGGAGTGTGGGCTCCTTTTCACCGCTGGGAATGGGATGGCGAGCTCTTTGAATGACGTTTGACGGCAGCCCTCTCCGGCGTCGATGACGCTGAGCGTCACTGTTTTCGTCGAAACCCCGCCGGAAAAGCTGGCATGGACATTGCTTTAACGACTGGTGGATTGAAAAAGGAGGATCGCAATGCGCAGACAAAAAGGTTTCACTCTCATCGAGCTGCTGATCGTGGTCGCGATTATCGGTATCATTGCCGCTATCGCCATCCCGAACCTGCTCAACGCCATCAACCGTTCGCGTCAGAAGCGGACCATGGCCGACATGCGGACCGTTGGTACCGCTGCCGAGGCCTATGCCGTCGACTGGAGCTTCTACCCGAACACCGGCAACACCCAGGAGTTGATCGATGCCACCTGGAGTGCGTTGATCTCGCCGATCTACGTCAAGAAGACCCCGAACCTCGATGGTTGGCGTCAGGGTATCGAAGTGCAGTCCGAGTCGCGGTTCTACTCGATCGCTTCGAGCGCGCGCGACAAGGTCTTTGAGTTCGGCAGCCTCGACAACACCGGCTACAACCGAGCACCGACTTCCGACATGGACTGCGACATCGTGTACTCAAACGGTACCTTCATGTCGTATCCGGAAGGCGTCCAGACCGACTGACCTTTTACTCATCATCGAAGATCTGCGGGAGCGCTTCGGCGCTCCCGTTTTTTGTCCCTGGCCCCGGTCCGAGTGTCCGGGGTAATATTCTCCCAGTGGAATACTCGACGCCCGAAGAGACACGCTCTCCGGAAGAGGCAGAGCCCGGAGAATCGGACCGCCTGAACGCCGCGTCGGGTTCGGATGATCCCGCCGAGACCCCGTGGTTCAGCCGGGATGTGTTCGCCCAGGGGGCGCTATTACTCACCGCCGTGGGAACGGCCTGGTTTCCCATCGAGGGTCGACCGCTCGTTGCGATCCCGGTTGCGCTTGTCGTGCTCGGCCTCATCACCTGGGGATGGCGCCGAAGCTCGCTCGGCGGGCTCCGCGGTCTCTGCATCGCCGGCTGTGTTCTCATCCTGCTCATCTGTTCGGCGTTCTCGGGCTGGGATCCCTCGCGCGCGGTGGGAGAGCTCGGCCTGATCCTGTCGGCTGCAGCCCTCGTCTGGCTCGCCTCGAGGTCGCGAGCACCCGCGAGCTTTCCGATGATTCTCGCTTTCGGTCTGTCAGCGCTTTCAGTATGGGGGATATCGCAGGCTGTTTTCGGGCTCGAGGTCCTCCTGCCCGGACTCGAGGCCCTACCGGAGGCCGCGAGGGCCTACGCAGAGGAGCGGGTTGCGGGCCGGCGGGCGTTTGCCTCGTTGCCGCTGCCGAGCCATCTCGCCGTGCTGCTCGCAACGGCGTTGCCTCTCCTCGTAACCAGAATGAGCGCGACACCGACGGGGATGGTCGCGACGCTGGGTGTCGGTCTCGCTGCGGCCGGGTTGGTCGCAACACGATCTCCGGTCGGAATCGGGCTCGCGTTGCTGGCGGTTGTCGCCGTGGTGATGGGAAGCAACCGTCGGCATGTCTTCTTCATGGTCGGGCTCCTGGTCGTGATGTTGGTCTCGGTGGTCATGATCCGATCGGACGTGGCTCGACTCGAACCGGTGGCTCTCAGAGTCGACAACTGGCGGGTGGGACTGTGGTCGTCACAAGCGTCGCCGGTGTGCGGCGTCGGGCTGTCGGGCTTCGCCCAGGCGAGCCAGGCGGTCCCTCTCGTGGTCGGCAACCGCCCGGCTCACGCCCACAACCTCCCGCTGGAGGCTCTCGCCGAACTGGGACCGGTAGGGCTCGCGGGTTGTTTGGCTCTCGCTCTTGGGTTGCTGCGTCTTCTCGTGGTGCTGTGGCGGCGGGATCGCGCGTTGGCCGCCGCGCTCGCCGTCGTGCCGCTGCACAATCTGCTCGACTTCTCGTTCTTTGTTTCCGGCGTAGCGCTGCCCTGGGCGGTGCTCCTGGGCTGGGGGATCGCGCGTCGGGGGTCGCCAAGGGTTGCCTCCCGGCAGATCCGTGGTCGGCTTGCCGTCGTCGTCGCAGCGTCGATTGCGGTGGCCGGGACCACCTTGCACGCCACGAGTGTTCTGGTTGAAGAAACCGCCGCCACCGAACCGGAGGCCGAGCTTCGCTTTGATGGAGCACTCCGCGCGCTCCGGCTGGCCCCGTGGCGGGTGGAACCCCAGTTTCTCCTTGCCTCGGCTGCCCTCGACATGGGGGATACTTCGATGGTCGACCGGGCCTGGGATGAGCTCGCGCGCCATCGCTGGTGGCGTCCCCGGTCCGCAGCTCTCGCCGAGAGGCGGGCTCACGTCGCTTTGGCGCGTGGCGATGTTTCGGCGGCCGCGGCGGAGCTCTGGGCCGCCGAGGAGGAAGGGCCTCCGGATGCGCAAAGGACGGCGGCATTGGCCGATCTGTTGACGGCTCTCGAACGGGGGGCTCATGGTCCACCGGGCTGAGTCCGGGCCTCTCGCAACGGCGGTGTTCGTGACCGTGACCGCAGCTCTCGGCGGGGGATTCTCGCCGGTACAGAGATGTCTGCTCGGTATCTTGCTGGTGTTGGTGTGGCTCGTTGCCGCGGTCAATTGGGATGGCGGACTCGAGAGGAGCGAGCTGCTCCTCGTTGGGTTTGTGGCCTGGGGAACGATCTCGGCGGTGTGGGTGGGTGCCTCTCCCCTTGCCTCGAAGGAGACCATCACAGCGTGGGTCGTCGCCCTGGCTCTCTGGATCGTGTCACGTCGGGGAGCTCAGCGGGCCGTCGCCATGGCGGCCGGTGTTCTCGTGCTGGGTGCGGTCATCGTTGGAGGTGCGGTGCTGGTCACCGCGATCACTTCTGGGAGTGTCCGTGTCGGCGGCGTCTTCGAGAATCCCAATCTGACGGCGGCGTACCTTGCACCCATCCTCCCGCTGGGTCTGTTGGTCCTCGATCGGCAGCAGCGACTTCGTCCATGGTGGATTCTCCTCGTATCGGTGGCGGTGGTGCTGACCGGCTCGCGAGCCGGTCTGCTCGCGGTTGTGGTGTCCATCGGAGTGTTGCTGCCGCGGGGACGGGTTCGATTGGCCGGGGTGACGGCAGGGGTGCTTGTGGCTGTTGGTGCTCTGGCGTGGAGATTCATCAGCCAACCGGATCTTCTCGCGTGGCATCGGATCTCCATCTGGTGGACCGTGATCAAGATCTGGCTGACGCGGCCGCTGACGGGGGTGGGTCCCGGGTGCCTCGTCGAGGCGGCTGGAGCGGAGCGGATACTCCACCCAGACCAGGTGGGTCGGTACCAATTTGTCGTCAGTGTCTCAGAATCGACACCGCTCGCTATTCTCGTGCAGGCCGGTGTCATCGGGTTTGTCCTTGCCGCCGTGGCGGCGGGTTCATGGTGGTGGTCGGCGCGGAGATCCGGGGCTCTCGGATCAAAGGTCCTGATCGCTGGATTGGCCTCGATGATCACCTTCGGACTCTTCCACGATTTCCTCGGTGTCGAACCCGTTCTTTGGTGGTGGGCGGTGGTTGTCGGGTGCTCGGAGGCGGTGGGCCGTGAGAGGGTCGAAGGATCCTCGAAGACCTCTCGAAGAAGCCATCGGGTGGCCGCCGCGCTCGCGATGACATGGTTGACCGCGTGGGGTCTTCTGGCGCCGGCCTCGGCGAGGTGGGTTTCGTCTTCCGGCGAGGCCACGACGGCCATGGTGAAACGGGTGCTTCGACTCGAGCCCTGGTACCCCGAACCGGCGGCAAGGCGGGTTCGGAATCTCTTGGCCGATCCCGATCCATGGTCCTGGGAGACGGCTGTGGAAGCGCTCCACTGGGCGAGAGACGCGGCGGTCGTTCAGCCTGGGCTGGCTCGGAGATGGGCCGATCTGGCGAGCGTCCACCTTCGTGTGCTGACCGATCTCGGGGGTACCGAGCATGACGCCGCGGTGGCGAGGAAGGCCCTCGAGCGTGCCTGCGAGCTCGACCCGCATCTGCCTTGGCACTGGCTGGAACGTGCCCGGCTCGAACGGATTCTCGGGTTCCAGCACGACGCCGTAGGATTCGTGCGACGGGCGCTCGACGAGGAACCCAACACCGTTCGCGGGTGGCTGATGCTCGGCCGTCTCGAGCTCGAACGGGGCCGTGTGGGCGCTGCCCGCGCCGCGCTGGCCCAGGCCACCGAACGCGCAGGCCTCATCAGCAGTCCTGGTCTCACGAACTACGAGCGTGAGCTGCTTGCAGTCCCGACTCTCCAGATGCGATCACTCGAACGTGACCTGAGTGGCGGCTGAGGGACGTCGGGTGGGCAGTGCGATCGATGCGGGCAACGAAGGGGTTGTGCTCCCGCTCCCGTAGAATGTTCTGGTGACGGAACCAACGAGTGTTGCCGGTTTTTCCCCGGGCAGGCGTGGGGCGATTGCGATGATCCTGGTCGCGATCACCATCGCTGGAACAGTGGCGATCCTCTACGGACCCGTGCTGTCCTTCGCACTGACGGGAGACAGCTATCAGTGGATTCAGCACGCCCACCTTGCGGCTCACCGACCGGCGTTGCTGCTGGCAGATCTCGACACCTTCTATCGGCCGTCGACAACCTGGACCTTGGTGACCGATCGACTCGTGTGGGGTGGATACGATGCGAGAGGCTACCGAACGACCTCACTGGCCCTCCACGGGATTGTCGCGTTGGCCCTGGCCGTCGCCGGTCGACGCCTGGGTCTCGGTTGGATTGCGGCCGCGGCGGTGGGTGCTGTCTGGCTGACATCTCCGTTCACCGACGAATCGGCCTTTGTCGTGGCCTATCGATTCCAACCTCTCCTCCTGCTGTCCTGGCTGGTT
The DNA here is from genome assembly GCA_029287235.1 of Thermoanaerobaculales bacterium. Classification (GTDB taxonomy): domain Bacteria; phylum Acidobacteriota; class Thermoanaerobaculia; order Thermoanaerobaculales; family Sulfomarinibacteraceae; genus JAHECW01. Next base: position 1,912 of record JARFRM010000299.1, on the reverse strand, counting down.
CTGATCGCGACATGGCCGCACAACGGTGAATCGTGGTCCCGCAGCCGGATCGTTTTGGCGGCCGCAGCGGTGCTCGCCGCCGCCGCTGCCAAGGAAACCTGGGTGGTGACGCCGGCCCTGGTTGCCGCTCTGGAGTACGAGCGTTCGAGATCGTGGCGCGCCATTCTCACCCCGGTGATCTTGGTCGGATTTGCGGTCGCCCTCTACCTGACGCTCTATTTCGTTGCCTTCCCGACCTCAAAGTCCTACTTTGAACTCGGGCCCCATATCGCCGCGAAGGTGCCCAGTCAGCTGGCGGCGTTCTTCTATCTCGAGGAGTCGGTTCCTGACGGCCTTTCTCTGACGTGGAAAGGAGTCGTTGCAGCGGTGATGTTCATGGCGCTGGTAGTCGGCTGCGTGAAGTGGCGGATCCCCGGCACCGTGGTCGCGATCGTCCTCTTTGTCGTTCCGAGCGTGCCGACCATGCTTGTGCCGTACATGCCGCAGAGGTATCTCTCGATCCCCTATGCCGGTTTTGTTCTCGTGGTGGCCCTTTGGATGACCGGTGTCGGCGTCAGGTATCCGCGGTGGCAGGTCGCGACTCGAGGAGGTTGTGCCGCGGCTGCGGGGCTGGTGATCGTCATCGGGTCCGTCACGGTGCGTGCCGATCTCGATGACCATCGAATGATGGCGGGCGCGCATGAGAGATTACTGAGCGAAGCCTTCGACGTGCGCGGGTCCGTGCTCGAGGGCGCACCGGTGGCGGTGGTTCGTGATGAGCAGACCACGCCGCTGGTGGAGATCGCCCGGTCCACGGTGGGATATCCAAAGCTCTTCTTCGTTCGCCAGGATGATCCCTATGGATTGATCGATGCGGCCGCCCTTTTCGAGTGGGTCGTGGCCGATGAGGAGATCCATGTCGAGCACGTTGATGACTGGGTCCGCGGGTGCGAAGGACTCAGTGGGAGGCTGCTGGTTCATCGAAACGGAGGATTCGTCGATTTTGGAGTCGAAGGCGATATCGCCACCGAGGCATCGAGGTGGTTGTCCTCGGGTCGCGGCGTGAGGATGATTCAAGTCTCACCATGACTCCATTTCGACTCCCAACGGCAACCGGATCTGATCAAGAGTGCATACTTGAGTCTCGATCCGAAAAATCGAGGAAGTGCGGCCAGTGAGATCACTATGAACATCCTCTCCGACGGCAACTCCCAGGGTCGAGGCGGACCCGAACCGCGGCTGACGGTCCTCACACCGGTCTTCAATGGCCGGGAGTTTGTCGAGACATGCGTTCGCAGTGTCGTCGAACAGGGTGCGGGTGATCGCGTCGAACACCTGGTTCTGGATGCCGCGTCCACCGACGGTACGGCCGAGGTCCTTGACGAGCTCAGCCGCGGGTTGCCTCATCTGCGGGTGATCTCCGAACCGGACCGAGGGCAGTCCGACGCACTCAACAAGGGAGTTCGGCTCGCCAGGGGACCGGTCATCGGCATTCTCAACGTCGATGACGTCTATGAACCGAAGGTGCTTGTCCGCGTCCTGGAACTCTTCGACGAGCTGACCGAACCGGCCTTTGTCGTCGGAAACTGCAATATTCGTCGAGAGGGCGGGGAGGTCTGGTTTGTCAACCGGCCGCGATGGATGAGGCCATGGCAGATTCTACTCGGCATCGAGCTCGTCAAATTTCCTCTCAACCCATCGGCGTATTTCTACCATCGCTCGCTCCACGACCTCGTGGGTCCGTATGACGAGAACGAACACTTCGCCATGGATCTGGACTTTATTCTCCGCGTCGCCAATCGGATCAAACCTCTCCACATTGATGAAACCTGGGGCAACTTCTTCCTGGGCCCGAACTGCAAGACGGTGGTTGGTGGCGAAAATGGAACCGCCATCCTCGAGCGTGAGGCGGTTTACGCTCGCCACCGGGAAG
>JARFRM010000215.1 GCA_029287235.1 Thermoanaerobaculales bacterium | reverse complement strand
TCGACGGCGTGATCTCGAAGGATGCCGAAACCGAGCTGATGTTCTTGATCAGCTGAGCCGTCGTCTGGTACGGGACCCCGGGCTGGCCCGGCGCGTCGTGCTCGTAGCTGACCGTGACGTCAAAGGTCCACGGCCCGCTCTCCCCCAAAAGGACCGGGGTAACGGGATTGCCTTGGTAGGGTGTTTCACCGCTTGGCCCGGTGACCAACCAATCAAAAGGGACGACACCCCCGGGGGTTCCTTCCGCGACACTGGTCAGCGTCACGCTGTCGCCGGTAACGACAGCCGCAGGCGTGATGGTGATGACCGCCTCCGGCGTGCGATCGATGGTGATCTGTTGGGTCTTGATCTGGTCCGGCGTCGAACCCGGGACATAGGGGAAATCGTCGGTCTCCGCAGCGGCGTGGGCGTAGAAAACAACACCGCTTGCCATGTCTGCGGGCAGGGTGTAGCCGAGACTCGTGCCGGTGGTGAACGAGGTGCTGCCGGCGAGGATCGTGTCAGTGTGGGCGTCCGGCCCGTCGGTGATCCAGGTGGCGAAGCGCTCACCGCCCAGCGAGGTATTGGTCACCGTCAGAAGATCGGCCGGAAACGCCGGTTGGGGATCGAGGGTCAGATTGGCCAACGGCGCCACCGGTCCTGTGCATGCGGTGGGGTCGATGACCTGCAGCACGCTGTACCTGGAGAGGTACATGGCCGCACCGTCGTCGGAGAAGACCGCGTGGTTGTTCCACATGCAGAGGCCGAGGTTGTTCCACGCGTTGCTCGGATCCCAGAACTCCTGGTCCAGCGGAACCGGGTTGGTCGGGGTCGAGACGTCAAAGGTCAGGGGCTCCTGGGAGGTGTACTGCTGGGAGACGTGAACGATTGGATACTTGAGGGCGACCGCGTTTGCCTGGTCGTGGGTGGGAAGGGTCTCGGACGAAAGCAGTCTCGGGCCCGCCGGACTCCCGGTGGCGTACCCGATGTCGTAGATGGAGAGCTCGCCGAAGTTGACCACCGCCATGAGTCCGGCGGCCTCGTCCACCGCCAAACCATAGCCTCGGTACATATTTGCCGTGGAGATCCCTCCGTTGCCGGCGTCGTCGAGCCCGAAGACCGGGCTCGTGTGAGTGCGAAAGATGTGGAACTGGTCGAACTGTTCCGACACGTAGAGTACGGGCGGGCTGACGCTGTCGATATAGAGACCGTTGACGATCTGAAGACCGGAGCCACCGGCGGTGACGCACTCCAAAACCGGGTTGTTGGCCTCATCGATGCCGTTGAACAGATAGAGCGCCGAGTCGTTGCCGCCGCTGCAGTTGTTGTTTCCGAGACCGGCGGCGATCAGATACTGTTGAGCACCGACCTTGAAGGTGAACCCGCCCAGAACGATCCTGGCCTCGAAATTCTTGTGAACACTGCCGAAGCTCGGAGTAGTGCCCGTCCCGAGATCGAAGAGCACCGTCGCCGCCTTGTAGTTGGCCATGCCGTACCGACAGTCGTCGCAGACCGTGAAATTCTGGAGATCGTAGTCGGAGTCACCGAGATTCGGAATGTTGAAGAACGACGTCGAAAGGGTGGTCGGGTTGAGCGGGTTGTCGATGTTCATGATCTTGATCTCGTTGCCCTCATCGACAAAGAGATACTTGTGGTTCTTCCACGTCACCGTCTGCAGCCGGAAGACGCGGTCGTACTCCGGCTGAGCGCTGCAATTGGTCGGACTGTAGTTGATGTTGCTTTCATGCTGAAAACAGGCCTGGGCGCCGGCATCGGTCGCAGGCACGAGGCCCGCGATGAGTGCGACAACGGCGAGTGCCATGAAAATCTGACGATTCATCGAAAGAGAGCGGGTCATGCTCACCTCCACGGGTCCAACTATAGGGAACGGAAAAGACCGATGTCAACCGGTGATTGATAACATTAGAGTGAAAGTTTTCAGATACTTAACCGATCATATCCAGCTGTGACCACGGTCACGAGAGCGCTCAGGGAGACTCGCGGTCGGGTCGCGAGGCGGCCATCGCCGCAACGCGGTCGCCAGTATGCCGCCAAAACGCTCGAGTGTCCAGTCCCGAATGCAGCTGTTACGAAAGTTTAACCATATTTCCAAATAAGAAAATCCTTAATCACTGCCGCGATGATACTCGAGGCTTTGCATGAAAATTCCGGTCCCCCGAACGTGCAGCCCGACCGGTGGGTCGAGCATTTCTGCAAAAGGACAGGGCGCGAGTGTCGATGCCTTTTTGAGAAACATATCTACGGTGAGCACCTCTGCCGAGCGAGATACGGCGAGATCTTGATGGTCTGCCTTTTGGAAAATGCGCAGGCGTACCCGGTGGTACGTTGAGCATTTTTCCAAAAGGCAGGGCGCAAGAGATCGCCTTAGATCGCCGGTGAGAGGTGCTCACCTTGGATAAATAAGAAAAAAAGGGGCGGCCCGAAGGCCACCCCCAAGTAAATTGCCTGAGAAGGCTGATTCAGCTACTTAGTTCCCGGGGGAAATCACGTAACCGGTAGTATCAACATACTGATAGTTGACGCCGAGGTTCGGCAGCACCTGATCAGAGAAGCAGTTGAAGTTGGCCATCACGGCGCCGTCCATAGCAGCGGACCACTGGTCGGCGGCGCTGTACTTCACGCCCATCCAGGTCTGGTAGAAGTCGTCGAAGTTATCCATCGGGGCACCCGGGGGATAGTTCGAGGCGGGCCAGACGAAGAGCATCCAGCCAAAGGTACCAGGAGTGTCGAACTGGTCGATGGGCACTTCCTGGGTCTCGAGCGGGAGGAGGTTCGGAATGACCGACTCGCCGCCAGGCATGGACCAGGGAACCGTTGACACGGTGGTGACGTTCTCGTCCTCGTCCCACGCGTAGTAGGTGTAGGCGTGGCAGTTGGAAGCCACGAGGGAGTCGGGCGAAACCGCCACGGTGCCGACGCGCTCGAGGTCGTAGGTCCAGTTCACAGCGCTCGAACCCTTCCACACACGGACGTCGGTTCCGATGTTGTTGAGGCCGGCGCCGAGGTAGCGGAAGGCCCACGCAGTCGGCAGGGGCTCGCGGAAGTCGGAAACGCCCTCGTTCACGACGGCGTACCGGTGGTAGAAGGAAACCGGGAAGGTGCTCGGTGCGGTGGTCGCCACGGCGCCGAGATCCAAGTCTGCCTCGAGGTGGACGGCGTTGCTGGCCTCGGAGAAGCGCTCGTCGGTGTTGGTCCAGAAGACGTCACCAATCAGCACGTTGTCGAAACGGATCTCGGAGGTGAAGTAACCGAAGGCATCCGGGAACAGCTTGTTGCAGTTCTCGACGACATCGGCGGTGATGTACATCCAGGTGGGATAGGTGGTGTCACGCTCGGCCCAGTAAGGCGTCGGGGCGAGGGTGTAGGGATCATCATAGGGCTTGAAGCAGTCGTTGCTGTGCTGGCGATCAACCGTCTGGCTGACCTGCAGGTAATCCTGGAAGAGACCCAGGAAGCCCGGCGGGATCGGGGTCGCATAGAGACCCGGATACGACGTGTTGGTGGTGTCGCAACGCGTGCCGAGGTCGATGGTCGGCTGCGGCGGGTCCATGCCCGGGTTCAGCCAGCTTCCGTTGAGCGTGTTGCCCGCGGACACGGGACCGTTGGCGGAAACGCCCGCGGTGGCGGGGTTGGCCTGGTACAGGGTCACCGGCAGCTGGCCGTTGACGAGGATGTCACGGATATTCATCGAAATGACATCGTAGCCGGTCAGCAGGATGTTGAAGTCGAGAATCGCAGCCGAGAAGTCAGTCCAGACCGTCACGTGGACAACCTGGGCCTCAGCCGAAACGTTGGTGATCGAGAAAGTGGTGCTCGTTCCGGCCAGGGGGTTGTTGTAGTCCAACGCCACGAACGGGAACAAGATGGTCGCTGCAGGCACCGCGTCAAAGGCGCAGACATTCGCATACACGATGCTGCTTGCGCCCAGAACAAGCGCGCTCACAAGCGCGAGAGTCACAAATCTTTTCATTACTCAGCTCCTTCCATTCCAAAAAACGATTGCCGAAGTACTCTCGGTTTCGCGGCCCGTGAGGGCCATTACCTGACCTACTTCTGTCGCATCACCTCCTGTTTAAGTATTTGTTTCTCATAACTTTAATGCTCTTTTATGTCATCACAGCATAAAATATAGCATCCAACCTGTCTTTTTGTCAACTGGCTGAGGCCCTCCACACACAAGGGCCATTATCAGTCGAGTCTCTCAAAATTGTCAAGCGTCGTCGTCACTCCCACCGGTCAACCACACACCGACTCCGCCGGGAATCTCCCCCACCATGGCGAACGCCGCGATGATGTCGTCCCGACCGTCGCCGTTGAGGTCCACGAGCTGGATGTCGAAGGCGCGACCGAGCTCGCCGAACTCGGGGCTCTGCTCGAGCAAATAGCCACCGTCTTCGATGCCGATCCAAACCTCGAGCCCGCCCAGCTTGCGTCCCGCCACGAGGTCGGTCAGGCCGTCGCCGTTGAGATCGCCGACGCCGACGCGGAAATAGGTGCTTGTTCGATCATCGTCGAAGTAAACGGCTCCATCGGGGGCCGTCAGTCCGTCCTCGGTCCACTCATAACGGATCAGACCCGTACGGGCGTTGTTCTCACCCCCGATCATCCGGAACTGCATGAAGGCGGCGTAGACCTCGACGGTGCCGTCGGGGCGGACGACGGGCTCGACGTCGAAGTGGTACGTGTTGCTGAGCGCTCCGAGGGAGGTTTGCTCCTCCCAGCCGTCTTCGCGGTTGAAGTACACCATCTTGCGCCAGTCGGCGGTGTTGGATCCGACAACGAGATCAACTCGGCCGTCTCGATCCACATCCACGCTCTCGATGTCGTCGCTGATCAACCGGATGGGGAGACCGGTTTCCTGGAGTTTCCAGCCCGTCTCGGTCTTCAGCTGGACCCACACCGTGGGTGTATCCTCGACCTGCTGCTGGCTGCTCATATCGAGATCGAGCTCCGCGATGAAGGCGATGTCGTCACGCCCGTCGCCGTTGAAGTCCGCCACGGTGCACGCCCGGGAGGAAATGCGCGGATCGGGCGCCTGGAGACGATCGCTGCGGCCGAAGGTGCCCTTGCCGTCGCCGTAGAGCACATACTGCTGCTTGAAGTGAATCGCCAGCACGATGTCGCGGTGTCCGTCACCGTCGAAGTCGCCGGTGGCCACCCCACCGTAGTCATAGGGGATGCCCCGCAGCCACCCGGATTCGTGCATCAACCGGTACGCACCGTCGCCGAGGCCTTTGTAGATGGCCGGCTGTCCGACCCCTTTGCGCGACGGCGGGAAGACCAGGTCATCGACACCGTCCTCGTCCATGTCGTCACGAACGAAGTTCATCTGCCACAGCCCCGCGGTCGGCAGACCGCTGTCGAGTTTTTCGAACTTCAACGAATCCACGAACGGTGGCGGCACGATCTCGGCGCCGTAGTCCAACCAGTAGTGAAAATCTCCGTGCTCGCGTTCCCAGTCCATCCGATCCTTGAGCATCCGCTCCTCACCCTGTTGTTGCGTCCACATCCGGTGCAAGGGCGAGTCCGGATCCTCGGGAGGGATTCCCCGCAACCACAAGCTGTTCTCATCCTCTTTGACGATCTCCATTTTGAGCGAGACCGCCACATGGGGATAGGCATATTTTTCGTCGATCCGGACGGCGACGGACTTGTCCACTTTCCTCGGGGTCAGCCAACCCTCGATGAACTCCTCCCAGCTCTTCTGCCCGGAGGGTGTCCACGCCAATGGTGTCTCGCCCTCCGCCGTCGCCGCGGCCCGCTCGGAACTCCCGACCGCACCCGGCTCCGGGGTGGCCGTCTTTTCGGGGATCTGAATCTCCGGCGGTTGCGGAGCCTGAGCTCCGGCTGGAACAACGGCGGCACACAACAACGCCGCGACAACGAAAACGACTCGATTCATAACAACCTCCAACCGATTCCCGCCCGTCACAACAGGTCGGGGATCGTCGCACGGTAGCGGTCCATGGCTGCTGCACCGACGATCAGGAGCGCACCAGCGAGAACGATGAGATAGATGATGCCGGAGACCGGGGGCGGGGCCACACCGAGCAGCCCGGCCCGAAAGACACCGACGAGGGGTGTGATCGGATTCGCCTGGATCAGCGCCAGCAGCCATTCCTGTTTGACGAGGGTCAGGGGATAAATGATCGGCGCGCCGTAGAGCGCGAACTGGAGCACCAGACCGAGGACCTCGGGAATGTCCGGCAGGGCGACACCGAGCACGCTCACCACCAGACCGAACCCGACTGCGAGCGCCAGCAGCAGGACGATGCCGACCCCCAACCAACCGGCGCCGGCCACGGCGAGGTGGCCCGCCCAGGCGCAGTAGAGGATCATCAGGACCACCGCAGTCGCGTGGTGCATCAGCGTCCCGAGGATGTCACTGACGACCAGGACCTCGAGCGGCAACCGAACCCGCTGCACGAGAGTCGCGTTGCTGCGGATCACCCGCGACGACCTCATGATCACGTCGTTCAACGCGAGGTACGGCACGAGCCCTGTGATCAAGAAAACCCCGAAACCCACGGGCACACGCTTAGCAAGATCGATACCAAGCAATTCGATTTTCAACCCGAGGATCATCGAGAAGACCACCGTGTAGAGCACGAACTGCACCGCGGTGCCGAGAGGGGTCCACAGCCAACCCAGAAGCAGACCGGCATGGCGAGAGGCAAACGCCCTGCCCGCCAGTTGGGCGAGAAGGAATCGGTGAGTGATGAGCGTCCGCATCAGCCTTGCGGGGGCGAAGAGGTAACGGGACATGGATCTCCTGCGGTGGTATCCGACTATTTTTCGGCAGGGCGTTTGATCGTGATCCGAGGACCCGAGATCAGCTTGACGTGCGCAGGGCGGAAACATACTATATATATTGTCTCGGGCGCGGTGTATCCGCTGCGCCCGGGATGGTACTATACAAGGGGAAGGAACGGCAACCGAGATGGCGACAGCCCTTCAAGCACTGACGACTCCCGCGGCGAACGTGGGTGCCCGTCTGCGTCTGTTGCGGAAGGACCGCCACCTTACCCAGACCGAGCTGGCACGCCAAATTGGCATCCAGCAGTCCGACCTGTCGCGCATGGAGAAGGGTGAGTACCGGGTTTCGCTGGACCACCTCTTCAAGATTCTGGCCGTCTTCGAAGTCTCCTTCAACGACTTCTTCGATGAGAAACAGGTTGCCGACGAGCCGAAAAGGGCCCTCAGTCGAGAAGACATGCAGATCCTCCATCTCGTACGCGAACTCAGTGACGAAGGCCGTCGCGAAGCGATGGAGTTCCTCGAGTTCAAGGTCCGCCGGGAGCAACAGGATCGCCGCGCCATCGCCTCCAGACGCGAGTCGCGGGAGACCGGATCATGATCGCGCGTTTCGACGAACTCATGCAGACGGCCGAATCCGCGTTCACCAAGGACGACTTCGAGGGTTCGGCCGCACTCTACGCCGAAGCGGTGGAGGTCGCACGCGAGTGCGGCGATCCCGACCGCGCCGACCGCGCCTTCTGTAACCACTGCTCGGTGCTGGTGGAACTCGACCGCGGCGCCGACCAGATTCCCAAGCTCAAAGAAATTCTGCTTCGCAGCAGCAACACCAGAAATCGGTTCCACGCCGCCTACTGCACCGCAGTTGTGTACGACATCTCGGGCGAGGGTGACAAGGCTCAAAGCTATGCCGACCGCGCCGTGTCTCTCGCCGGCGAGCTCGGCGACCCGGTATCTCAGAGCCGCAGCCTCAACCTCGTCGGCAATCTTTCGATCCGATCCTCGAAGTTCCCCGAGGCGGAAGGCGCGTTCGCCCGCTCGCTGGAGGCCCACCGCGACCTGAATGGGCATCACCGCATGACCGAGGCCCAGGTTCGGGACAACCTCGGCTACGTGATGATGTGCACCGACCGGCTCGAGGAGGGCATCCGCCTGTGTGAAGAGGCACGATCCGACTTCGAGCGACTCGGAGCCGACCACTATCTCTACGAAACGCTTCAGGATCTCTGCTACGGCCATCTGCTGGCCGACAATCTCGACCGCGCTCAGGAGTGCGGTGAGAGGGCCCTCGATCTGGCCGTCGAGTTCGATGACGACCAGGTCGCGAAAAACTGTCTGTTTCTTCTGAGCGAAACCGCGGTGAGACGCGGCGACACCTTCCGGGCACGTCGCTACCTGCGCGAACTCACCACGTACTACCCGGAGGTCGGGATCAGCGAGGAGATCATCGATGTCTTCCTCGCCACCGATCTGACCTCCGTGGTGAACTTGAGGGGGTGACCATGAGAGGGGCACGAGCCACACTCATCGCAATCCTCCTGGTCGGGATGGCCGTGACCGCATCGGCGGGCGACATGGCGCTGACCAGGAATGGCGAATTCTATCGGGTCGCTCCATCGGATGACGGCCTCGTCGTGAACCACCGGTTCACCGACGGCACCGTCGCAGCCTACCTCATCCCGCAAACCGCCGGCATCACCGCCACCTCCGTGCAGGTCGGAGTGGACGAGCAGACCGGCGCCATCTTCGTTATCTGGCAAACGGGCGAAGATTTCAACGCGGTCATCCATATCGCGTGGTTGGCCAATGAGTGGTGGAGAGGTCCGTATCCGATTGCCGGTGGTCTGGGAACCGCCGTCGAGAATCCCCAGATGATGATCGATCGGGTCGTCACCGTGGTCGAGGATGACGACGAGTTGATCGAGGTCGCCACATCCTTCCTTCACCTCGTGTGGTGGGAATATGCCGAAACCCGCGAAGACGGCTCGGCCCTCCTCGCCTCGATTCCCCTCGACGAGAACGGCACCCCCCAGATCGACGACTTCCAGCCCATCGCCTTGAGCGACCTGCTGCCGTACGGCATCGGATGCGAGGGAATCGACGATGCGGCCGGGCTCGCTCACCCCAAGGTCTTTGTCGATCCCCAGTCGGGCGCACCGCACATCTTCGCGACCGATTTCTCGAATTGTCTCTTCCAGATCCTCAAGATCGAATATGACATCGACGAATACTGGGTTGGCGACACCAAGAGGCGCCGCCACATCGTGCTCCTCGGTCACACCTCCATGATCGCCACCAACCCGGACATCTTCCTTGCGTCGGCCAAGGTCGAGGTCGGTCACGGTCTCGACGTGGTGATGTATTGGGATACCGAGGACGCCGTCGCCTACGTCCAACTCGATGAGAACGGCATTCCGCCGGTGCAATCGTTGGCCTATGGGGACGGGCTGACCCGTGAGCAGGCCATCGAGATGGTTCGCAGCCTCGTTCACTGATCCGAGAATCAGCATCGACAAACGCCCGCGCCGACGCGCGGGCGTTTTTTTGTCCGGACGGGAACCGGTCAGGCGATCTCTTGCAGCAGCTCCTCGAACGAGGCTGCGTAGCCGAACCAGGTGAGGTCTTCCGCAGACTTCAGTGCACCATCGGCGAGCTCCCCGATCCTCTCGATCGCCAATCCCTCCAACGCCTTGGCGATGGCTGCCGGATCGCCCGGTGGCACGATGACACCGTTGACGCCGTCGCGGACCACCTCCGGTACTCCTCCCACCGCAGTCGACAACACCGGTACGCCCTGGGCCAGAGCCATGGGGGCCATCGCCGACTGCGACCCGCGCCGATAGGGCAGCACCAGCACATCCGCCGCGGCCAGGAGGGTCGGCACCTGGGGTTCGGGAATCCAGCGGAGATCGAGTCGGACACGCTCTCCGAGCCCCAGCTCTTCAGCCTGATTCTCGAGACGGCCCCCCAGGTCCCCCCACGGCTCGCCGGCCACGACAATCAGCCAGTCGGATTCCACCGGAAGGAACGAGGCGGCCTCGAGGAGCAGGTCGACGCCCTTGTAGGGACGGATGAGGCCGAGAAACAGCGCCACCCTGCGGTCTTCGGGCAGCCCGAGCGTTTTGCGGGAATCGCCCCGATCCGGACGCGCCGGATTGCCGGCCGCGGGAAGACCGTAGGCGCCTACGGGCACCGACGGGTAGGCGCGGCGGAGCTCGCTCGCCAGCACCTGGGCGTGGGTGAAGAGCGCCTGACAGCGACCGAGCACCCGACGCGCGGCCACCCTTTGCCAGATTCGAGCATCGTGATCGACCGGATTGTGGACCACCGCAACCGCCGCCGGCCGCCGCCGGCCACGAAGGAGCGACGACCACAATCCGGCCCACGCCCAGGTCCAATAGGGCACGACCCAAGCATCTGCACGGTGCTCCTCGGCTCGTCGACGCGCGAGCCGCCAGGTGATCGGATCGAGGGGGTCGAGAACCGGCGTGGCACAGTCCAGGGCCGGACACGCGTCGGGATCCCGGTCGGAGATCCCGGGGTAGAGCCAGCGTGGGTACTGGCGTCGAGGTGTCAAGAACTGGACGTCGTGGCCGCGACTCCCGAGGCTGCTGACCAACTCGGTTGTGGCGCGTGCGATCCCACCTCGGAACGGGTAGCCGGGTCCGAAGACAGTCAGGCGCATGTCATCAGGGCTCTCTACCGGGTCGGTGGGTGGGTGGTCGTGCGATATCGTTCCTCGAGTCGGTACTTCACCGGCTCGGGGACCAGGCCGGTCACATCCCCGCCAAGAGCCGCCACCTCACGAACCAGACGAGACGAAAGGTAGGTGTACTCCTCCTTGGGGGTGAGAAACACCGTCTCCACGTGCGGCGCCAGACGCCGGTTCATGAGCGCCATCTGGAACTCGTACTCGAAGTCCGAGACCGCACGCATCCCGCGAATGATGATCGAAGCGCCCCGCTCATCGAGGAAGTTGACGAGCAGACCGGAAAACGACCGGACCTCGACGGCGTCGTTGCCCTTGTAGTACTCGCTGATGATCTCGAGGCGCTCCTCGGGTGAAAAGAGCGAGTCCTTACCGGTGTTCTTGAGGATGCCCACGATGACCCGCGCGAAGATCTGACTCGCCCGATCGACGATGGCGACGTGGCCGACATGAAACGGGTCGAAGGATCCAGGATATACAGCGATCGATTGGTGAGCCATGGGCGCATTCTAGCACCGGGAAATGCGCCGTACGCAGATTCGACAGATTCCGCAAGTTGACAGTCAACAGTCGACTCTTGACTATTCCTCCACGACTCCCTCCGTCGCCCGATTGTGATGCCGATCCATCGCCCTCACAACGACCAGATGACCACCGCTTTCCCGCGGCATGTTGAAGGCCTCCTCGACCCCGTCAAGCACCCCGTCCTCGGGCGCGAGGTGGTGCCATCGGTCCCCGTCTCGGGACCATTCGACGCTCGCGATCGGGCTCGATGCGTCGCGTGCCCTCACGGTCCAGATCTCGCCTTCGGCTTCGAACTCGATGACCGGCGGCGTGTTGTCGATGGTGAACCAACGGCTCGGCGCCGCGGTCTCCATCGCGGTACCGGGATTCTGCGGAGCGTCGGTGGCACTGAGAAGGAAACGATAAACCCCGTCCGGCAGCGCCGTGGTGTCCACCGCGAGCTGGCTGCCGTCAATACGATCCCGCACCGGTAGCCTGAAACCGTCCCGCCGCTCGACGGAGAGGTCGAACCGAAGCGCGTCATCGTTGGAATCCTCGGCCTTCCAGCTCACCGTGCGATATCCGACCCGGTAGTACTTCTTGCCCTTGGTGGATTGCGCCTGGCGGTCGTTCTTCTCGTCGATGACGGTGAAGATTCCGCTGATATCCGGGTGTTCTGCGTCGATCACCGGGCCCGACGGCGGCGGCGCTGCGAGGTAGACCACCCCTGGATCCTCCACCGAAATCGAGTGGATCTTGGGCGGCAGATTGATCTCGGCCATGGCCACCTCGACCCGATCCAACGACTCGCCGACCGGGAGCTCGATCTCCCACTGCAGCGACCGGGCCGGTGGAAGAGGCACCCTGCCCGTGGCCTCCGACGACCACTCGACCCAGGGCATCCACGATTGATCCGGCTTCTCACTGGCCCCGGTCCGGAAACGAATGCGAAGCCCCTCGGCCTCGGGAAAGACCCTGAATTCACCAAAGCGCATGGGCCGGGTGAAACGCGCCGCCTCACTCCGGAAGCGCCCCGAATCATCGCCACCGGATTGCCGTCGCAGCACCGCCGCCGGGCCCTGGGCCAGGAGAATGTCGCCGTTGCCGACGATACCGACCACCTGAACGGCATCGATGCTCGCCAGCCGGGCGCCCCCGTCGGCGACAAAACGCCATACCTCCCCCTCGAATCCGGTCCCGACCAGGATCCCGGCTCCGTCCCGGGCAACCGCCGAAGCCACCTGCCGGCTGAAACGGTGGACGCTCAGCAGGGCGCCTTCGGGAGTCAGCCGCACCAGCTCGGAGCTCGCCGTCTTGCCGTTGACCTTGGGCAGATCGAGGTTGAGGCTCGCGCCCTCGGTTGTGACGGTTGCACCCTCAGCTTCGTCTTTGGAGCCGTTCTTCCCATTCTTGGCGGACGAGAGCTCCTCCGGTTCACCTACCAAGGCGACTGCCCAAACCGACCCGTCCTCCCCTGCCGCCATGTCGGAGATCTCGGTAAAGGGACTGTCGGTGAGCATGGACATCTGTCCCGCGCGATTGATTCCGAGAATGAGGCCCTTCCCGGAGGTGCCCACGAGCAGCGAGTCGCCGGCGACCTCGAGGCAGCGCGCGTGCACATCGGGCAGCTCGGTCCACCGCCGGAAACCCTTGGGTCCGAGCCGGAACAGCGCCGCCGGCGATCCGGCAGCGGCTACCACGGATCCGTCGAAAACCACAAGATCCCAGATGCCGCCCTCTCCGAGCCGGCCGATCTCCTCGAGCTGTCCGTCACCCCAGCGATAGAGCACACCCGGGGCCACGGTCGCCACCAGCACCCCTTCCGGGGTGGGCAGGACGGCCGTCACCTGCTCTCCCGGGATGGCTGTCAACAGCTCGGCACGATCACCCTTGATCCGGTAGAGATTGGCCGGGTGTCCGGTGCCGATGATGAGCGACCCATCGTCATCGATTCCTCCGGCCACCACCACCGGTTCATCCAGAGGGACCGCCACATCCCAGCGATTGATCCCCTCGAGACGACCATCGGTGGTCACGGCGACGCCGTCGCCCCTGCCTTTGAGGAACTCCTTAGCGGTGTCGACAATCCAGCGTCGCGTCTGTGCCGCCGACCCGGCTGACGCGTTCAGGAGGAGCGCCAGCGTGATGATGACGAGTGAGAGTAGACGGTTCATTGTGCCTCCGGGCGCTTTTCACTACGGACCTGAAGCTCGATTCTCTCGGCGCCGGAGATGGGCATGCCCATCGCCTCCTCGACCTTCGCCGCCACCGCGTACGAGGTTGTCATCAGACCGGGTCCGAGCCCGGAGCGCATCTGGACGACCACGCTCGGCGGCATGACCACACTACCGCCTGAAATCGTCACCCCGGTCTGCCGGCGTTCCAGGACCATCACGAGCGAGGTGGACGACTGCAGCGTGTTCACCAACCGCACCTCGTCGTCGAACGATCCCGGCAGGAGAGGGCGCATCCCGAAGTCGTAGAGCGACCACGAGGCGCCATCGGCCACCACCAGGTCGAGGCGTCCCTCGGGCACCCCGGCCGGCACCCGGATGACAAACTCGCGGATGAACTCCTCTCCCCGAAAAGGTCGGAATCGGAGGCGAACCGGGAGGAGCTCTCCCGGATGGACGATCCGCCGACGCGGGATCACATCCACCAGCTCGGAGCCACCCAACCGCTCCTCGGTCTCGAGATCGATGGAGATCGCCTCGAGCTCGGGAACCTCGAAGACTGATGTCTCCAGGTAGGCCACCAGACCGGCCGCAACGGCAGCCGCCTGGGAGGGAGCGTCTCCCGATGCGAGCACCGCCCGGTAGACGACGGGCGTGTGGCCGGAGTAGCGGAGTTCGATGCCCACCCCGATCGTCTGATCGCCGAAGAGCCGGCCACGCGCCGCCTGGCTCGACTGGGTGAGATACGCAACGAGGAATGGGGTCAGATTGGGGTGCCGAATGGTGCGAAAGTCGAACCGCCGGTCATCGACAGTGACGGTGACAGGCACCATGGGAGCGGGTTGGTTGATCTTTCCCCAGATCCCGCGCGATCGGTCGCTGATGAAGCTGCCGACGGTTTCGCCGACGGTGAAGAACTTGAAGGAGCTCGCCTGACTCGGGAGCACCGCCACGACATTGGCGCGCGCCATGGGGAATCGAAAGTCACCGCCACCGAGGAAGGGGTGACCAAAGGCCCAGAGCTCGTCGCCACGAACCTCGGTGACCGTCCCCCCTGCCGCCAGTACCGCATCCCCGTCGATCATGACACCGGCGATCATGGCCCCCGGTTCCACCTCTCCCCGGCTCGAGCCCTCGAAGCTGCCACCGGGTACCGAGACCCAGCCCAGGCGGCGCCAGCTCTCGGCGAGCCAATCCCCGCCGGCCGGATTCCACCCCCCTGAGGCGCTCACCGCCACCGGCAAGCTGTGCAACTCCGACGATCTCTCCGGCAGCAGCCAACCGGTCAGCACCTCACCGAGTCGATGCTCCCGCTCAGCTTCCAAAATCTCGGTGAGGGTCGGACGGCCGCGCCCCGCACTCGTCTGAAAGCTCTGATCGTCGGCCAGCGTCTCCATCCTGGAAAACGGAGTGACTCCACCGATGGGTTCCTTTGAAAACGACCAGCCGAAGGCCAGTGCTCCGAGCAAACGCCCATCGACATAGACCGGCGATCCACTCATCCCGGCGATGATCCCGGTGTGGCGAAACCGGTCGTCCTCGAGTCGAACCAGAATGATCTCACCCTCGGGGGTCCAAGGGCCCACCGTACCGATGACCGTGAGGGGAATTTCGACCCTTTCGCCGCCATCCATCTCGGTGACGCAGATCCCGGCCGATCCTGGTGTGACCTCGGCGGGATCGATCACCTCGAACCCCTGTGCGGCCGCCGCGGCGACCACCGTGAATAGCGCCAGCACAATCCGTTTCAAGTGACCATCCTCGCTGCGCCCTTCTCTCGGCGCCAAATACCTCTGCATTAACAAACCGAGGTCCGATTCCATTCGGCGCTCCCACGGACGGGCGTCCATCCATCCACGGTGGTCGATGCTCTCGATCCCTCTCGGGTTCCCCATAGTACGAAAACCGGTCCGGCATTTTGTCGATTGACGCTCACCGAGCGCGTAAATACAATGGAAGTTCCTGGATATACGATGGAAGAAGCGATTTACCCGCACCCCTCGATGATCGAACGCCTGGTGGAATTGGCGCGCCGGCTCCACGCGGTCGGGAGATCGACCGAAGCGGCCGAACTGCTGGAAACCGTCTCCTCGTTATCGCCTCAGGGAAGCCGCCTGCGACGGGAAGCCTCACGGCTGCGGTCCTATGAAAGCACCGACGATTTCGACCGTGAGTTCAAACGCCGCAATCTCGAAGCCTCCCATGCGCTGGGAATGGCCCATATCTTCGAGCGGCGCGATGAGTTCACCCGCGCGGTCGAGATGATCGATCTCGCCAAACTCCGTACGCCGTTCAACTACCTCGCCTACACCGCCGCCGGGTTCCTCCACCTGCGCCACGGCGATCCCAGGACGGCATTGAACGAGTTCCTCCAGGCCCGACGACTCAATCCCCTCGATTTCAGGCTCGCGGTGGAGACCTCACGCGCCGCCATCGAGACCGAGAGCTACGAGACCGCTCTCGAAAGCGCCATCGACGGCATGCTGCTCGCCAACTGGCGGTCGGAGCGCGAGCAGGACCAAGAGCGACGCCGTGTGGAAACCCTTGCCCGGCTCTGCCACCGCTCGCCAATGGACATGGACGCCCTCGTTCGTGAGCGCAGCTCCGCCATGCAGAAAGCCTGCGATCACGTGGCGCTCAGCCAGGCGCGGCTCTTCAACGCGGCCGCATACCGGCGGCGGGCCAGTCTGGTGGGCACGATTCCCACCGAGCAGGACAATCTTCTTCAGCGTGCGAACGAACTCAGGGCCATGGGTCTCTTCCGCCACTTTGCCGATGATCAGCTCATCGCCCTCGCCAAGGTGGTCGAGCCCATCAACATCGAAAACGGAGACGTGGTCTTCCATGAAGATGAGGAGGGAACAGATCTCTTCCTGACCCGCGAAGGCCGGGTTCACATCACCAAACAGACCCCCATCGGCACCCAGGTTCTCACGACGTTCGGGGCCGGCACCCTCTTTGGCGAGGTGTCCTACATCGACAAGCTCGAACGATCGGCGACCGCCCTCGGTGTCGGCGACGGCTCGTTGTATCGCGTTGACTCGAGCAAGCTCGACCAGGCGATCAAGCTCGACCGCGAGCTCGGCGTGAGCCTCTTGTGGAGCTTCTGGCAGACCCTCGCCGACAAGGTCCGGGCGTCGAACGCCCAGATGTCGGAGCTTTTCGACATGCCGGAGGATCGCCCGACCACCGATCACGACCACGAGGTTGGGAAACCGGTCGATCTCGGAGAGGAAACCAAGCTCAACATCCTTCGCGAACAGGGGCTGTCGGCCCAGGAGCTCCGGTTGCTCGCCAAATATTCTCGTGAGGAGAGCTTCTCGGCGAACTCGATCATCGTCGCCGAAGGCGAGGAGGGCGACTGCCTCTTCATCGTCGTCGACGGGGCGGTGCGCATCTCACGCATGGTTCCAGGCGCCGGCGAGGAGTGCCTCACGATCCTCACGCGGGGCGAAGTCTTCGGCGAGATGGCCCTGATCGACAAGCAGCCCAGATCCGCCGATGCTCGCGCCCACACCGGCGGGTCCACGATCTTCTCCATCAGTCGATCTCTGCTCGAAGAGGTTCTCTCCATGGATCCCGACGCGGCGATGCAGTTCCTCAACCTGCTCTGCCGGCTGCTCTGCCGGCGCCTCCGGGCCATGAACGACCGCCTCGTCGCGTGGCGGGTAATGGCGATGCACGAGTAGGAGAGTCGACAGTTCACAGTCGACAGTTGACAGACTCCATCGCAGGCGAGCTTCGAGGGCGTTCAACTCCGTGGCAGCGGAACGGAACACTCCGTCGAACTCAACATGGAGCCAAGAAATCTATCTGTCGCGCCCCGTCCACTCGAAAATGACGTCTCGGCGCCATGGTCCTTTGTGATCGTTGCGACGGAACTGTGAACTGTAGACTGTCGACTGTTGACTTCTAAGGAACGCTCACGACCATCCGCTGGTACGACGCCTGGCGGGTGATGGGATCCATCACACCAACCGAAACGCGATGCCGCCCTTTGGTCATGAGCAAGCGGAAATCGATCCCGAATCGCTCACGACCGGTGGCCAGGTACTCGGCCTTGGGCAAGGAAATCTCGTGCTCCTGGCGCTGGACGTCGGAGTTGCGGCCCTCCTCGTCACGCGCACCGACGAAGACCACGACCCGACCGACAAGCTCATCACCAACGGGCATGAGCGCGATGTTCTTGAGATCGATGGATAGATGGATGGGGGCCAACCACTGGGTGCCCGACCCGGGAATCGCCTCGGCAGCCGTCAGCTCCAACCCCATGGGATTCTCGTCGATGTCCACGACCAGGGAGGTGAAGACCCTGTCCTGGATACTGCTCTCGTACGACTTCTCGACGTATCGCCGGCGATAGCGCAGATCGTAGTTCCTCTCACCGGTGAGCTGGACCTTGATGCGGTGAACCCGATCCTCGTCGCTGGAGTTCACGGTGTACCCGAGCGAGTAGTAGTTGTGGAGATCGCTGCTGATCTGCCCGAGCCCGCGGCTCACGTCATTGGTGTTGACCACCGCGATTCCACCGGTGGCTTCAGCCATGTATACCAGCGAGTCCCTGTAGTCCCTGGAACCGATGGAAGAGGAGGTCGGGTCCCGGGAGTAGGTATTCTCGGCCTCGAAACCATCGAGGGGATTGAGGCCCGTGGCGTCGATGGCGTACAAGCTCACTTCCTGTGCGTTGGCCAAGGAGGTGAGTTCGTTGAAGAGCCGGGTCTGGTCGTACCTGCCCCGCAGCGACAGGATCGACTGGTCGTGAAAGGTCATGGCGTGGTCGTGCATGAGCCCGATTCCCGGCACCATGGGCAGTCCGCTCGAGACGTAGATGATGGACTTGCGCCCGTCGATGCCCGACAGCATGGCGACCACCTGTCGCAGACCACCGAGGGCCAATCTGAGGCTGTCGGCCTCCTCGGCGGCAAACGCCGAAATTCGCTGACGGAGTTGCAGCTTGGCTCCACCCTGGGTGTTGGTCTTGGTTCCGTGATCCTGATTCTTCGCGTCGGCCATGTCGTGCAGAATCTGCTGTCGTTCGGACTCGATCTCTTCACGACCGCCGGTCTGTTTGACCATACCCCGCAGAGCCGCCGAGACCTCGCGGGACTCCGAGGAGAAGGGCTGCACCACCTTGAGAGAACGCTGATAGCTCACGACCATCATCTCGACGGGGGCTTCGAGATTCTCGGTCACGAACTCACGAACTCGGCGCAAAACCCGGTTGCGCTCCAGCGGTTCGATGTTCTCGTTGTCGATGTAGAGCACCACCCAGATCGGTTTGATCTCGAGTGCGGTGGGATCCTCACCGACCGGCTCCGTCGCTTCGAAGAAGCCTTCCATGGCCCTCTCCGACATCTCGTGACGAATGACCTCGGTGTCGAGCTCGGCGAAATTGCTGATGGGCATCTCCACCCCGTTCTGGAGAATGCGGAAGTCATCGGCGCCAAGACCCTTGACAGGCCTCCCCTTGCCATCACGAACGAACACATCCACGTTGACCACCGTGACCTGAACCTCATCGACGAAGGCGAGACCGCCGACAGGCTTCAAATTGCCCTCATCCCCCTCCTGCGCACCCGTCGCCACCGCCAGACCCATGAGCAGGAGCGCCGCCGATGTCGTTGCGGTTCTCATTCGAACCTCCTTCACTAGAGAGACATCCTACCCTGGCTCCGCCCAGACCCCCCCGGAAGCCGGGGATGGAAGATAAACGGTGCTCGGGTGGGTTGTAGCAGAAGAAGGAGACGGCCATGCACGGCTCGACACCAACCGACGATCACACCCCAATCGCCAGCGGGATGGTCAATCTTCCCGATCTGATCCCGGTCTTCCCGCTTCTGAATGTGGTCCTTCTCCCCGGTGAGGTGCTCCCGCTGCACATCTTCGAGCCCCGCTACCGGGCCATGGTGCGCGATTCTCTCAGCGGTCAGCGGGTGATCGGCATGGTTGAGGTCGCCTCGGACAATGAAGACCCGCCCTCGTCGACGCCGCAGATTCGCACCGTGGGCTGCGCGGGATTCATCGCCGAGCACCAGGAGCTCCCGGATGGACGCTTCCTGCTCTGGCTCCTCGGGCTCGAGCGCTTCACCATCGACGAGGAGATCACCGTCGACACCCTCTACCGACAGGCGCGCGTCACCTACACCCCGATCCACGAGAGCGCAGCCGCCCTCGCGGGACTCCAACCGGTCAGAAACGAGCTCCGGCGGGTCCTGTCGCTGCTCGTCAACCTCGATGAGGACGACCGGGGCAGAATCCAGGAGCAGATGACCGAAATCAGCGACTCCCAGCTCATTGCCCTCGCCTGCCAGATCCTCGAGCTCTCGGGACAAAGCAAACGCCGGCTGCTGGAAGCGGAAAACCAGGTTGACCGATTCATGCTGGTGTACGAGGAACTCTACCGCCACCTGGACGGCCACCCCGATGCCGGCGGCGATCCTCCCGGGACCCTGAACTAGCGAGCCCCGGGGACCGACATCTGTCCGGCAACCAGACTCAGGGAGACGGGTGTGTCGCGGGCTAAAATCGCAGACGGACCGGATGTGGTCGTCCGGCCCGCCTGCCAGTCCGCGACGCCACCGCCATGGCTCCCACGGACTCCCGGGGAAGGTCGGGACCCCACCATCGCTGCCCGCGATGTCAAAGTCCTCTCGTCAGGGAAAAAGTTCGCAACAGATGTGACCAAACTGCAAAAGTCGCCGTCGTCGACACCCTCCTGAGATATATTTCTTGGGACACGCAACGCCACCGCACTGAAAAGATGTCATGACTCCAGGCAACCACTCCCCCTCGAGCCCCTCGCGAGACCGGTCCAGCGGGGCGGTTGATAACGCCGGACGCATCGTCTTCGGTAGGAACCGGCTGCTGTGGGTTGGGGTCATCGCCGTCATGGCGCCGCTGATCGTGCTCGTGGTGCTGCAGTACCGCTGGCTCACCGATCTCGAACGACACTCGGTGACGGCGCGCAGGGCCTCGCTCGAGAACTACCTCCAGGCGGTCTCCAAGGAGACTCGCTACTTCTTCATCACCACCGCGGAGCTGGTCCTCAACCTGCCTCCGCAAGCCTACACCGAGGAGACGATTCAGACCGCAGTCCACTTCTTCGAATCCAGAGAGGTCGCCGGAATCGACCGGCTCTTCATCGTCACCTTCCAGCCCATACCAAAGCTCTTCTTCTATGAACCGGACCAGCGCGCGATGGTCGAACCCGAACCATCTCCCGAGACCCAGGCCGCCCTGGTTTCGGTGGCGCCGTGGAGTACCCTTCACAAGATCCTCGCCGAGGTCGAGACCACGGATCTTTCCGTGAATGAGCACGACCCGAATCGGAGGATCATCCTCAATCCGATCACCGACGAGGCTGATCTCCTGGTCGCCGTTGCCGGGCTGATCGTCGACCAGCAGTACTTCACCAACCGCGTCTTACCCGACGCGGTCGGTCTGTCGCTGCCGAAGTTCGACGAGGCAGACGCCCTGTGGGTCTGCGTTCGCGACAGTCATGAGAGGCGGGTCTATCCGAAGAATCCGTGCTCGTCGGTCGAAGACGATCGGGTGCAGCAGTCCTTTGAGTTCATCTTCACCGACTGGACGATGAGTCTCCAGGGCACCCTCGCCGTTCCCGAGAGTTGGGCGAAGGCCAACTTTGCCATCAACATAACCCTTTCGGCCGCTTTGGCCGTAGTTCTCTTGGGCGGTATCGCATTCACCGTCCGCACCGCCATACGGGAGATGAAGCTGTCGGCCATGAAGAACGAGTTCGTTTCCAATGTCTCACACGAGCTCAGGACCCCCCTGGCATCCATCCGGGTCTTCGGCGAGCTCATGCGCAGAGGCCGGGTCGAGGGGAAGGCCAAGATCACGGAGTACGGATCGTACATCGAGACCGAGAGTCGGAGGCTGAGTCAGCTCATCAACAATATTCTCGATTTCTCCCGCATCGAGTCCGGAGAGAGAATCTACTCCTTCGAACCCACCGACCTCGAGGACCTGCTCACCGGCACCATGGCGACCTTCACGGTGCGCCTGCGCGACCACAAGCTCGAACTCGAGTACGAGGGGCCGGAAGATCCACTGCCGGATCTGTACGTGGACACAAACGCCATGGACCGGGCCATCGCCAACCTCCTCGACAACGCCGTCAAGTACTCGGACGACGGCAGCACAATCACGATTCGGCTGGACCGTCGCGACGACGAGGTGGTGGTCTCGGTGGCCGATCGAGGGATCGGCATTCCGGCCGACGAACACGAACGGATCTTCGAACGTTTTCACCGGGTCGGCACAGGCCTCATCCACGACATCAAGGGCACCGGTCTAGGGCTGTCCCTGGTCCAGCACATCGTCCGCGCCCACGGCGGTCGGGTGACCCTGGTGAGCGAGGTCGGGAGGGGCAGCGTCTTCTCCATTCATCTACCCATCGGCTGGACGCCGAAAAACCACAGAAAGGGGGCTCAATGGCCACAGTCTTGATCGTGGAAGACGACCGGGCGATGGCCGTCGCCCTCAGTGACGGCTTATCCTACGAGGGCTTCACCATCGAGGTCGCGACCGACGGCGAGGAGGGGCTCCGCCTCGCCCGGGAGTCCAAACCCGACCTGATGATCCTCGATATCATGCTGCCCAAGATGACCGGGCTGGAGATCTGCAAGACCCTCCGAGACGAGGGCTCCAACCTGCCCATCATCATGCTCACAGCGCGCGGCCAGGAGATCGACAAGGTGCTCGGCCTCAAGCTCGGCGCCGACGACTACGTAACGAAGCCTTTCAGCTTCATGGAGCTTCGAGCTCGGGTCGATGCGATTCTTCGACGTTCGACCGCTCCGGCCGGCGGAGCCAACGGCGGCAGGCACGAGTTCGGCACGTTCTCGGTAGATCTCGACCACCACATGGCCGTCAAGGACGGGGTCGAGCTCGATCTCACCCCAAGGGAGTTCCGTCTCCTCGGCCACTTCATCGAGCACTGCGGAGAGATCGTGACCCGCGAGCAGCTCCTCGACAACGTCTGGGGCTACGACACGATCCCCTTCACTCGAACCGTGGACACCCACATCGCCAAGTTGCGCAAGAAGATCGAAGACGATCCGGCGGACCCGCGCCTCATCATCACGGTGCATCGGCTGGGTTACAAGTTTGTCGGCTGACAATACCCTTCACAATTCGCTCCACGACGGAGATGGGCGGCTGGCATTCTCAGTGCTCAAGGAACTGGGTATGTTGGCGCCTCTGGAGATCGGACTCAGCGATTCTCAGGAGGTCGGAGAGGATTTCGCGATCAACCGATCGCTGCGGCGAAGGTCACGCCTACTCGCCGGTCTACTTCCGAAACCCTAGAGGACTCTCACTTCTCGCCCAGGTTTCGCCCGACCTGGTATGCGTATGAGAAATCCAACAAGTGGTCTGGGATCACTTTCGGAACCATCGCCGATTTGACGCCTACCCTCAAAGCTGACGCTCCACAACCAGCTGCTGCACCGAGCAAACTCAGGCCAATCGAACTTCCGGCGACCAAGCCCAGCACAGTCGCCAAGGCTAGTTCCTCAACGAAGTCTCGCGAAAAGAGGTTAACTTCGAGGTTGGCAAGAAAACGGTCTATTCGGGCCTCGGCCATCACAGTTTCAAGATCCGCTAGGGACTGATCGATTCTCCGAACCAATACCTCCTCAGACCGGCGAGCGTCAGCTGAGGAAACGACCTCGTGGTAGAAGTCGTCCATCGCTCCTCTGAGAGCCTGAAGCTCCGCCTCCCTCGTACTCCTAAAGGCGAGGACCTCATACATCGGGACCGATGCGGACGGGACAGGAAGAGCGCTATAGAGTTGCGCCTCGACCACGCGAGCCTTGGCTGGTGCTGTGTGTCTCGTGACGGCGTGATGACTATTCCTCGTCGCATCACTTTTCCCTCCGGGTGCTCCATTGGTCTCGATTTCGGATCACCGAGCACAGGCGTATGGGATACGCATCTACAAGGTACGTCAACGGTCCTCCGTCTCCAACATCGCTATACCTGCCAGCTCTGTGGTTGCGTTTATCGAGAGCTTTCGCTTGCCTGAAAACGTCTTCAGAACTTCGTAGTTTCAGATATTGGTGTGCCTATACACACGGGGGTTCTAGTCCTCCCCTTTCGCTCCAATAGCTTGCGGTCTCAACTCGATCTTCCCGATTGCGAAAATTCTACCTATGTTCTACCCGCCTTTCGAAAATCGGGCACTGCAGGCGTCTTACAGCGCGATCCTCATACGCGCCGATGGAACAGGTCACAGATTCTATTCGCGCCCCCTCAACCAACGCGCAGGGGACCTCTAGTCTCGGCACGGGATGTCCGGTACCTGCAGGCATGGTGGGCTCAACCAGTCGCGTTGCGTGAGGTCTGAATCGGCGAGTACGCCGCTCCAAAGGGCATGCGCTCGTTGGGTCGATTCAAGCGGAAAGAGAATGGCCGGAAGACATGCGTCGTTTGTCGAGTTGTTTCTTGTGTGAGATACTTCGCCTCTGTGAGAAGAGATCTCGTTGTCTTTGCTGTTGTTGGCTCTCTGCTGTGGGCCGGGGCTGGATTGTCTGTCCTGGCGGTCGCCCTTCACGAGCACTCACACCATCCCCACGAGCACGACCACAGCATGGCGGTCGCAGCCGCGCTCCACGGCCATGCGCACAAGAGCGCGCCCGACCACGACCACGAGTTCGCCGCTCCGCTGACGGCATCCAGGATCTCCATCGCGTTCTACACGCCGGAGCTTTCCGTGGAGACGGCCGTTGCTGTAGATGATCAGCCAGACATATCGAATAGTCTGGCGGCACAAGCTGCACGGTGTCTGCAGTACGGGGCGCCCCCCTATCTCATGAACTGCGTGCTCCTGACCTAGGAAGCGCATCCGCGCACCATCCCGCAGTACAACACAATTCAAAGGAGCACATCATGAGATGGATCTCGTGCCTGTCGGCGGCGTTGCTGGCTTTCGCAGCAGCCACGCCGTCGTCCGCGCAACGATTGACCGAACAGCAGTTTCTCGACGACGCACTCGCCGATCATCCCCGAATCGCCGCCGCCGAAGCCAAGCTCGTCGGTGCGTCCGGAAACCGTCGACAAGCAGGCGTCGTCAGCAACCCTGAGCTCGACTGGGAGCGCGAAGACCTCGGATCCGTGCTCCGGCAGGATACCTGGAAGTTGAGCTGGCGGCTGCCGTTCGACGGACGAAAACACCGGATCGCCGGGGCAGACGCAGCGATCGCCGCATCGGAGGCAATCGTCGAATCGACACGGCTCGACGTCCGCCTCGAGCGTCGCGAGCTGTTTGCCGCCTGGTACCTCGCGGAAGAGCGAGAGCAGGTCTTGAAGAACCAGCTCGACACGACCCGTCGGTTCGCCGACTGGCTGCGAGTGAGGGCTGATCAGGGCGAAGCGGCCGGGGTCGAGGCACAACGTCTCGAGCTCGAGGTCGAGGTTTTGTCCCGTCAGCTCGCCGAAGCGATCGCCGAAGCGAGGGCCCGGAGAGCGGCGGCCGCGACGTGGAGCGACCTCGTGACCGACGTATCCCACCCCGCCCGGCCGGTGCTCGCCCCACCTCCGGCCTCGGTCGATCTCTCCGATCGAGCTGACTTGCTCGCCCTCGATCGCAGAGCGGCCGAAGCCGAGGCTCGACAGCGCGTCAACAACCGTGCGCTCGAACCACCCGAGATCACCGTCGGCTGGGTCGACCTTCGTGACGACACGCGATCGTTCGACGGGCCCGTCTTCGGTGTCACGTGGCCGGTGCCGATATTCGACCGGAACCAAGGCAACCGCGATGCAGCAACCGCCGAGCTCGACCGTGCCCGCGCAGAGTTCGAGGTGGCGAGAAGGAGTGCTCGACAACATGCCGACTCGGCGCTCGGTTCCTATTTGGAGCTATACGCCGCGGCGACGCGAGCCAGGCCGACACGCACGGTCGAAAGCGAGGTCGTCGAGTCCCTATTGGCGGCTTTCACGGCCGGCGAGGCCGATCTCACCGACGTGCTCGATTCACTGAGAACAACCGTCGACGTGCAGCTGGCTAGGCTCGATTCCATCGCCGCAGCCCTTGCTGCCGGCCGCGAGCTTGAGGCTGCCCAGGGCCGCCCCATTCTTCCGGGAGGAAGCTCATGAAAACACGATACCTTTTAACGATTCTTGCCGCCGTCGCACTCGTAGCCTGCGCTGGAAACCAAGATGCAGACCACGATCATGACCACGGAGATGATGCCCACAGTCACGGCGCGGCCGAAGCCGAGCCATGGGCCGTGACAGCGTGGGGCGAACACTTCGGCCTCTTTCCGGAGGTTGACGCCCTGGTGGCCGGTGGAACCGCCGACGCCCACGTGCACGTGACCATCCTCGACGGATTCAGACCGGCAACCGAAGGCCTTGTGGCGATCGTACTCAAGAACGCCAGTGGTCAAGAAGAGCGTTTCAGCTCGACCACCGCCGTGCGTCCCGGAATCTTCAACGTGGCCGTACAGCCCTCCGCCTCCGGTGAGCGTGACCTGTTCTTCGAGATCGAGGTCGGTGGCGTCACCGAGACAATCGCTGGAGGACGGGTCCGTGTCGGCACCGACGCGGCTCCTGGTGCGCTCTTCGAAGAGCCGCATGCCCTCCCGGAAGTCACCGGTGACGAGGAAGTGAGTTTCCTGCTCGAGCAGCAGTGGCGGACGGCTTTTGGATCTGCCTGGGCCCAGACCGGTGTTCTCAGGCAGAGCGTGAACGGAAGCGCCCGCGTTGAACCTCCTTCTGGCGGCGATGTCATTCTGACCGCACCGGTGGACGGTGTGGTGCGCGCATCGAACTGGCCCCACACGGGTCAGCGTGTCACATCCGGCACGACCCTCATGACGCTCATCCAGACGGCCCCTTCCGAGCGCAGCCTGGCTGAGCTGGAGGCGGAGGTGCGCGAGCTTGACGCCCTCAGCTCAGCAGCCAATTCCAGAACCGAGAGACTCGAGGACCTGCTCGCCAAACAGGCGGTCAGCCAGCGCGAGGTGGAGCAGGCGTGGGCGGAGGCTGCGGGTCTTGAAGCTCGGCTCGAGGCAGGGCGTATGGCACTGGCCGCCTCCGAGGCTGGCCGCAAGGGACGCGGAGAGGCCGACGGTCTCGAGATCACGGCGCCATTCACCGGCCGGATCGCCGAGGCTCTCGTGTCGCCCGGCCAGCAGGTGGCCGCAGGAACGGCCCTGCTTCGCGTGGTGAGGGAAAGACCGGTCTGGGTGCGTGTCGCGCTCACACCCGACGATGCAGGTCGGCTGGACGACGGCATCGCAGGGCTCATTCTCGACACCGGCGGCAGTGCCCAAGCCATGGCGCTTGCCGAGGACGATCTGCGTCTGGTTGCGGTTGCGCCCGAGGTGGATCCCCAGGCCGGTACGGTTGAAGTCCTCGTCGAGGTCGATCAAAGCGTGGACCAGCTCAAACCCGGACTGCGGGCAGCGGCCCAGGTCCTCTTGCCCGGAGAGGTCGAAGGAATGCTGGTACCGGACTCGG
>JARFRM010000231.1 GCA_029287235.1 Thermoanaerobaculales bacterium | reverse complement strand
ACCCGAGACCGCGCCCTGGAGGGTGTGGCGGAGTTCTTTCATATCTGGTTCCTGCAGGAGAGGTAGTCGGGATATCTCACCGGCTCAGCCTCGTGTAAAAAGGTCTTTCTACAACTCCGGTCGAATCCTCGACCACCGTGAAGGGAGGGTGTGAAACCCTCCCCTACGGCACGTTTTGACGGGATTCGTTGGGGCGGGTTTTGCACCCGCCCGACTCTGGCCACAAATTCTGCACGAGGCCCCGGCCGTCTGCTTCGGACGACGATCCGCAGCACTCGGAAGGATTCCGGGGTGTCGTGAAGCGCAAGCCTGATGTGCGCCGGCCGGCGGCGACGGCCGGGGCCACCCGCTATTCGCGCCACCTGATGATCTCGGTCATCTTGCCATCGACCTCCATCGACCAGATCATGTCTCCGTCATCCGAGAAGCTGAGTTCGTAGACCGTCAGAGTGTCACCCACCATGACCTCGATCACGGAGTTCTTGGGCATCTCGTAGGATCCCCATTCGGAGTCGTTCGCGGTGATGATGCGCTCGGAGAAGTAGTAGGGAGTCAGGCCCTTCCAGTCCAACTCCATCTGGTACCAGGTCCCCTGGATCCTGAGTCTGTTGTTCTGCAGGGAAGCGATCTTGTGGCGTTGGCCCCAAAGCATGTACGCGGCCCCCGCGATGATCAGAAGCAGGATGAGCCGTTTCAACATGATCTTCATGTCAGATCTCCTTCGCCCGGTCGGACCGTTTCGATTGTACGGCATGTGGTCGACGACCGCGGCGCCTCGCCGCCCTCGCGACGAAACCTCATAAATACTTCGGCTAGTCCCTGCTGAAGTTGTGGCAGCGTGCGCAGTCGATGTGGCGGTCCTCGACGTGCTCGTCGTGGACCTCGTAGAAGTCGGGATTCCCCTCATTTCCATGACATTGGGTACAGACAACCGATTGCGGACCATTGAGCTCGTAGCCCAGTTCACCCTGGAGATCCATCCGCGTCGTGCTCTCGTGGCAGTCCTCGCACTCGAGCGCGTCGTCGTGATCAGCGACCTGGTGGTTGAGCATCTGGTGGGTCTCGGTCTCGATCCAGCTCACGGGCTGATCGGGGTCGAGGCCCATGTTGACCAGACCCTGATGAACCGCAGCCTCGGCGTCGCCGGTGGCGAAGAAGACACTGGTGTCCAGGGCGATGAGCCTGCCGGTGGAGTCTGCCATCGGTTGCACGGCCGTCTTGTATTTGAAGGCGTAGAGCTTGGCGTCGGGGTCGGCCACATCGCCCTCGGGAAACGAGGTGGGGTAGCGCCCGTTGTCCGGATTGACGTACACCGGAAGTTCGAGGACGGCGTTCCAACTCGTCCCGTTCCAGTGCCGATAGCTCGGGATCAGGTTGTTGGCCTTCCGGGACGCGGGGTGGATGGGTGGTTGGTTTCCGGCGGTGTCAAGCCAGGTCCGATGGGTCTCGGTGGCCTCGGACGCGGTGGTGTCGCCGGCGTCCTTCGCATAGAAGGGGATGTGGCAGGTCTGGCAGGCGACCCGGTCCACGTGCCGGCCGATCTCCTCGTCGTCGTGGCCCCAAGAAGTGGCCTTGTCGGGGTGGCACCGGGAGCACTCGACGGTTGTGGCGGTGTCCGACGGACGAAGATCGGACCCCTTGCCCTCGAAACGGTGATCGTTGACCCGGTGGCAGTTCTGGCAGAGCAGATCCGCGCCGGTGACGGACATGTGGACGTCGAAATCGCGATCGGTGGTGTCGATCTGGGCCAACGCCAGATCACCGCGCTTGACCGCATCGCCGCCGCCCGACTTGGCGTGGCACTGGAGACAGTTGGAGCGAACCGGTCGGTGGGTGGTCTTGACCGCCTCGTCCATGGTGATGGTCATGGCGGCGGTGTCGGGGACCCAGTCCGCTCCGTCGCGGCGTCGGCGGTACTCCTCCTGGTGGCACAGCAGACAGTCGATGTTCTTGAGCTGGTCGAGGTTCGGATCCTCACTCGGGAGCGCTCCGAGTCCGATGTGGCAGGATCCGCACCCGGCCCAGTTGCCCAGGATGTGGACGCAGTAGCTGTTGACGCCGCCGCGGTCTTTGCCCTGTCGCGGCCCGCCGTTGGTCATCAACGGCGCATCGCCCTGCCACTGGTACATCACCGATTGGTGGACGTCGACGGCCTCATCAGAGTGACAGGCGACGCAGGTTCCCGGCCCTCGCCAGTCGAGCTCACTGTGGTCGGTGGCGCAGTTGAGATCAGCGCCGCTGCAGTCCTGGTCGATGCCGTCGCCGCACCAGTCGATGGCCCCTGGATGGATCTCGAGATCCGTGTCGTCGCAGTCGTCACCGCCGCAGTCGGTGGCGATGAATCCATCGCCGTCGCCGTCGCCGCAGGGCACAAGCCTCCCCGAAGTCTGGCGGGGTTGTGACAGGTCCGCAGCCGAAGATCTCGGCCGTATGTCGTGATCGTCCGCGCCCGAAGAGGAGCAGATCCCTGCGACGAGCGCCGCGGTCGTTGTCAAACCCAAAAACCGACAAAGGAGTCTCAGCTGCGACATTGGAATCTCCTCGGGCCAAGTGTTGCACGGTCCATGGCGGCTTCCCAACTCGTCAGATGTGAATTTCATGTATTTGAAAAATCTTGCGAACGCGCTTCTGGATTTGTCCTCAAATTTCTGTAGTTGTTGAAGTGTAAGTGGCTCATACATACGGCGAGTAAACCGCAAAGAACGCAAAGCCCATCACACGCGAAGGACGCGAGGATCACATCATTGAGTTCATCTTGGCGGTCTTAGCGGCGATCTTCGCGCACTTTGCGGTTGACTTGTCGCAGCGGCAGTGAGTACGGCTGATCCATCGGCAATACCTGCCGGTAGCCACCGATGCGATGAACCTAGAATCTCTCCTTCTGACTTTCTAACTTTCTAACCTTCCAAGGCGGCGGAGCCGCAACCAACACTGAACCATCATCTATGCGCTCCAGGCTCCTAGTCGCCGCTCGATGTGTCGAGCCGGTCAAGCTGAAGCTGAATGTACGCCGCGTGGTCGCGCTCGGTCTCTGCGAGCATCCGAAAAATCTTCGTGAAGTGTGGGTCCGCGTTGAGATCGGCCTGCGACTGGTAGAGATCGGCGGCCCTGGTCTCATTCCGCAGCGCGAACTCCAACGCATCGCGGCGCGTCGCCGAGGGAAAGTCGAAGAGGTTCGGATGGCCCTCAGCTCGGGTCGGTTCCGGATCGAGGACGCCGTGGCCCGTGATTTCGAAATAGAGGTTGGTGAGAGCAGCGGCGTGCGACGCCTCGTCCTTGGCGAGCACGAGAAGGGTTTTACGGGCCTCGTCGTCGGAGGTCATCTCCGCCATCATTTCGTAAAACCATGCGGCTTCCTTCTCGGTCTGGATCGCGCCCGCAATCAGATCCGGGGGTGTCTGGGCGCCGCTCTCTCTGCCTGGACGACTCATGGTGGCAACTCCATCGACCTTGTCTCCGACCTGGTCGGGAGACGACCCTCCAAAGCGGGTTGTCCCATCCTTCGGTTCGGTGAGCGTCGCATCAACGTTCCGCCATTTCGATTCTCGATGGTTCACGATTCGGCCTCGATCTCATCGAGGGCGTGGTGAACCACATCGTTCGCCCGGTGTTTGACGCCGGCCATTATATCCAAACGTCGGCACCGATTCAAAAAGTACGCGGCCTCGCCGATGCCGCGTTTTAGGCCGCCGAATTGCCTTGATTCGGCCCTCGGAATGACCATCTTTCGCGCCAAGATCGTTCCACTGGAGGTCGAACGGTGACTAACAACAACGCCGAGCTGAGTCGGAAACTGATCTCGAAACTGGGTCGCCCCGTACGGTTGATCGTCGTCGCCATGCTCGCGCTGATTCTTCTGATCCCGCTGGAGATGGTGGAATCGGTCGTCCGTGAGCGCTACTCCACCTATCAGACGGTGGTTGCGGATATTGCAGGCGCCTGGAGCAGCGATCAGCAGATTGCCGGTCCGATTCTCATCGTTCCCTTCACCGAGAAGATCGAGGTGCGGGACGAGTACATCACCTCCGAGGGCGAGAAGAAGGTCAGTACGAGGTGGGAGACCCGTCAGAAGCGTGCCGTGATCCTGCCGGATGTCCTGAGCTATGAAGGAAGCCTGACTCCCGAGATGCGCCAGCGGGGAATCTATGAGGTCCAGGTCTACACGGCGGATCTCGTCGTCTCCGGAGCGTTCAGAAACCTCCCGGAGGTCGTGGCGTCTCTCAGAACGGAAGATCGCCTGGACGCCATCGAGTGGTCGAAGGCGGTGGTGAGCTTCGGCCTCTCCGACCCCCGCGGGATCGTCGAGGTCGATGGGTTCGACTTCAACGGGAACCCGGCCCAACCGCGCCCGGGAACGACCCTGGACACCCTGGTGCCGAGGGGATTCCACATGTCGGTGGGGGAGTTCCTGACCGACGATCTCGAGTTCAGGCTGCCCCTCGTGATCCGGGGCAGTGGAAGCCTCCGGTTTCTCCCCCTCGGTGAAACCACCCGTGGGTCACTCCGTTCCGATTGGCCCCACCCGAGCTTCATCGGCGACGTGCTGCCGGCAAGCCGAGTCATCAACGACCGGGGGTTTTCGGCTGAATGGACGATCCCGTTGTTGAATCGGTCCTACCCGCAGGCATGGGTTGCCGGTGACGAGGTGTGCATTGACGAGATCGAGGCCGGTGTTCGCCTCTTCGAGCCGGTGGCGCTCTATGACCTCGTGACCCGGGCGGTCAAGTACGGGCTGCTCTTCATCGCCCTGACGTTTCTGACCCTGGGTCTGATCGAGTCTGTTTTCGACGTCAAGCTCAGTCTGGTGCAGTTCCTCCTGATCGGGGTCGCTCTGGCGATCTTCTTCCTCATCCTGGTCGCGTTGGCCGAGCACATTGGTTTCACGGCAGCCTACATCCTCGCCTCATCCATCGTGGTCGTGATCAACACCCTTTACTGCGCGGCCATTCTGCCGCGACGCTCGACCTCCATCCTCGTCGGTGGGGTGTTGACCGCGATCTACGGCATCCTCTACACCATCCTGAAGGCGGAAGACTTCGCGCTTCTCGGGGGTACCGCGTTGCTGGTCGTCGCGCTGACGGTCACCATGTACTTCACCCGGCGGATTCACGAGCCAAAGACCGTCGAATAGGAGCGCTCTTTATGCG